>JBNKNI010000027.1:0-78792 GCA_050293765.1 Reinekea sp. | reverse complement strand
AGGACTCGCCATTCCCTGCAACACACGCCTCGCTCATCCTTCGATCTGATAGGACTGAGGTGATTTGAATTATTCAGAGTTGCCCTAGAGCATAACCTCAAATATAACTCAATCATTCAGTCAGAATCTTATTGATCTCTGCTAATTCTTGGTCTGAAAACGTCAGGTTGTTTAGTGCTTTTGCGTTTTCGCTTAGCTGTTCTGGTGAGCTGGCGCCGATTAACACGGAGCTGACGCGAGGTTTACTGAGAATCCATGCAACCGCCATTTGCGACAGGGTTTGACCTCTCGTTTCCGCCAGCGCTGCCAGCTGCTTAAGGCGAGGCAGTTGGGCAATGACGCTGTCTTTTTGCAAGTAAGACTGGCTGTTAGCAGCGCGCGAATCATCCGGGATGCCGTTTAAGTAACGATTGGTGAGCATACCCTGCGCGAGAGGCAAAAAGGTGATCAGTCCAACATCCTTGTCGTCAAGTACATTGAATAAGCTGGGTTCTATGTGTCGATCGAGCATGGAGTATCGTGTCTGGTGAATCAGGCAGGGCGTTCCCAACTCTTTAAATATTTCTAATGCCGCAATGGTTTGTTCTGCATTGTAGTTGGAAATACCGACATACAGTGCGTTGCCTTGGCGGACGAGATGATCGAGTGTGGAAACGGTTTCTTCGATAGGGGTATTGTCGTCGGGGCAGTGGTGATAAAAAAGATCGACATAATCTAGTTTCATCCGCTTTAAACTTTGTTCCAGGCTCGATACCAAATACTTTCGTGAGCCGCCTTCACCATAAGGACCAGGCCACATGTCGTAACCGGCCTTAGAAGAGATAAACAACTCGTCACGATGTGCTCTAAAATCCATGTCCAGAAGGCGACCAAAATTGGCTTCGGCTGAGCCATAGGGCGGACCATGATTATTGGCAAGGTCGAAGTGGGTAATGCCAAGGTCAAATGCGCAGCGCAGCGCAGCATGGCTCGGGCATTGCCTTGATGGTCATTGTCGCCAAAGTTGTGCCAAAAGCCGAGTGAGAGTGAGGGTAGAAAACCCCGCTGTTACCGACTTTACGGAAGGGCATTTTGAGGTATCGGTCAGATTGGGGATGATAAGGGGCTACGGGGGCGTGATCGTTGATTTGCATGTCGTGACTTTGTGATTGCTTTACGGCATTAACGCACGCTTGATGGCTAATTGCAGCAAAATTATCCGAATCATTGGGCTGTTAGTCGCCTTCGTAAGTCTTGCGTACTCGATCATAAGCAGAGCGCGTCGCTGTAGGTGAAAAACCATCTGGTACTTCGTTGCGTGCAAAGAAGGCGAACGCTAACACGCTGGCGACCCACTCATAAAGCTGGCTGGGAATTGCCTCGCCAACATTGAGTTGCGAAAGAATGTTCACCAGATCTTCATCTTCGTAAACCGGTACATTGTGTTGTTTGGCTAGTGCCAACATGGCCGCCGCTTGTTCGTTTTCCCCCAATGCTGAGACGATAGGTGTTTTTCGTCCTTTGTATTTTAGCGTTGCGGCTTTGGTTTGTGTTTGGTTCATGTGCGAATGTCCACCAGGTGTTGTTCGGTTTGGTCAGCTTTGCGTTCTGCCGCTCGTTTGGGCATGCCGTGCCGAGTAGCAAGACTTTTTTCGCCTAAACCATCTGTCCAGCGATGAAGCATGGGCATGAGTTGGCTCAGATGATTCAGGGTTGAGCGGTCTTCACTCCAAAAGGTTATTTGTGTTGCGTCGGCAGACCAATCTATGTCTGCGCACATCGGTGCCAAAGGTGCTAAGGTCAAGTAGATTTTCATCCGCCAACGGCGACCAAAAGCGGCTTCTTTGTCATTGTCTTTTTTCTTGTTGGGTTTCTCTTGCCACCACTCAATGTCAGCCCAGCTGGTTAAGCCGAGCCAGATCAGGGGCAGATGCATTTGTTGAATCGGTGTGTCTGATGCGTTCCATTGCATCGTCGTGGTTTGTACGGCGGCGTGCTGCAGTCGAGCCTGTGTGGCTTCTAACCAAGCCTGTAACGCATGCAATGCGGGCTCTTCGGTTCTGTTTTTTGTGGACTGAGCGGAACTGCCTGGCCCGTGTGCTGTGACGTTGATTTGGCCTTCGGCAATCTGTTTCAGAAGTTCACTGGCGCGGTATTTAAGTTGATGTTGCAAATGTGCCGGCGAGGCAGCAATTTCACCTTGCACTGCGTTCAGCCATTGGCCGAGTTTGATTTCCAGAGGAATATTTTGACCGCGGTCCGTCGAATACCCCGGGACAATCAGCGGCTGATGTTGCCAGTTGATTTTCGGCGCCTGATCAGCTGACGCTGAGGTTTGGATTTGCTGTAATTGCTTTGACAGCTGTTGACTATTCACGAATAACGTCGACGAGTTTGGCTGTCCTGGAGGTAACGTTTGGCTGGTATTTTTTAGGGCTGCACTTGACGGGATTAACACCGGAATAAGATTTCTTTGCTCTGTTGTAGTTAACAGGTTGCTGGCTGTTTGAAGTCGCTCTGGACCCGCCGCAGTGTTTTGAGGCGTTTCCGTACCCGATGTTTTTGCTGTCGGCATGGTCGAAGAGGCGGGCGAGGCATGATTGGCTAGGCGAACGGCGGTGTATTGGTAATGCAGGTCTTTGCTGGTGACAGTTGAGGCATCTGGCGACAGACGAAAGATCTGACCCATAAAGTTCAGGCTTGGCCGGGTCGGCTCGCTCTGTGAATTGGGGCTAGGCGATAGCGGCGTATTGGTTTGCAAAGTGTTGGTGGGTGCTTGTTGAGTTGTGGTACCAGGCGCGCGGCCCAATAAGGAAGATATTAATTGGTCCACTGCCGTCTGAACTTGCTTCGGTGTTGAGCCTATTGCCGGTTGTAAGCCGATAGCCTGTGTTAATCTTGGATCGGGTACGATGAGTGCACTCAGCTTTTGAGCCGTGACGTTTTCAGTGGGTGGCGCACTGACCATTGGCTGACTCATCTCTGAGGGTGATGGCGCCTGGCCGACCGTTGCGCTGACCATGGGCGCCCAAGCCCGCCAGGGGCTGAGTGGCGTAACTTCCTTGAACCATTGGTGTATAAGCGGTTTTGTGACAATGTCCGGTCGCTGCGTCAGCCATTGTATTAGGGGTTTCAGCGCCGGGTGATTTTGGCTGAGTTGCCGCAGAGTGTCTGTCGAAGGCAAGTCAGGAAAGCTTCGGCTGTCCGTTTTGGGTAAAAGATGGGCTCGCCAGAACTCAAGCTCCAACTGCACCAGTCGCTGCAATTGCTCGACGTTCGGTTTCTCGACGGGACGGTACTGCCCATTGTCATCCAGCTCTAATAACAGCGATGTGCCGGGCTTTATGTGTGTATCTGACGGTAATCGGATCGGCGGTTCACTTTTGGGGTCATTCTGCAATACGAGTTCGTACAGGGATTGACGCTTGCCTTCCAACAGTGGTGTTGATTGCAGAACGACGGTCAACAGCGGGGAAGGCGGTGGAAGTGGTTCGGTTGTTGTGGGTAAAGCCTTGGTTTCGGGCAGGCCGTGACCGCGCTTTACCTTCTGGCTGGCGACGGTTGTGTCACTGGGAAGTCGGATGCCTTCATTTGCCATGGACATTGGCCTGTTTTTTACCCGTTCATTGATCTTAATCATTTATCGGCCAAAGTCCTAATTCCTTGAAATTTCAGGCTTTGGTAAAGGTTACCGATGGCACTGCAGGTGTCGTTATAATGCCCCGGTTATCGATGTGGAAGGTGTTATGACAGAGCTGTTGCGTGCTGAAAATCTGTATTGTGAAAGAGACGAACGGGTTCTGTTTAATCATCTCGATTTTTCCCTCCAGGCAGGTGAGATACTCCATGTTAAGGGGCCGAATGGGGCAGGAAAAACAACCTTATTGCGCCGCCTGGTGGGTTTGAGTTGGGTCGTGGAAGGCCAGTTGCAGTGGCATGATTCGCTCAGCGAGCAAGGCGAAAAGCTTGATGGTCACGGTTTCTGGTACCTGGCGCATCGCCCAGCCGTCACCTTGCAGCAAACCCCTCTGGAAAACCTGGCTTTTGCCGTAGCCCTGCACAATCAGAACTTACCCACGGAAGCGCTCTGGCAAGCACTGGATACCGTCGGTTTAAGGGGTTATGAAGATGTCCCTGCTGGCAGCTTGTCCGCGGGGCAGCAACGCCGGGTCTCGTTGGCCAGACTTTATTTGGATATGCCGTCCATAAAATTATGGTTACTTGATGAACCCTTTACCGCACTGGATGTGAATGCCGTGCGTCAGCTGGAGCGGCGTATAGAAGCCTTTGCTGAGTCTGGCGGTACTGTGGTCATGACAAGTCATCATGGCCTGACACACACAGCCGTACGCGAGTTACTGATAGGGGCACCCTTATGATGTTGGCATTGGCACAGATGATGCGCCGTGAGCTCAGTCTGGCAAATCGCCGACGCGCCGATTTAGCTAACCCCCTGTTCTTTTTTCTGATTGTCGTATCACTGTTTCCCATCGGTGTGACGCCGGATCTCGAAAAACTCAGTGAAATGGCACCCGGCGTTTTGTGGGTGGCGGCTCTGTTGGCATCGCTGTTGTCTTTAGATCTTTTATTCCGACACGATTACGAAGATGGTTCACTGGAACAGATGCTGTTGTCGTCGGTGCCGCCGCAATTGTTAGTGTTATGTAAAATCCTCAGTCATTGGTTGGTGACCGGTTTGCCATTGACGTTATTATCGCCTTTGCTGTCTGTCATGCTGGCGTTGCCGGGTGCGGCATTGCCTTTGCTGATGCTGACCCTTGCGCTGGGTACGTTGACACTGAGTTTGCTGGGCAGTATTGGGGCGGCTTTGACCGTTGGTTTGCGAAAGGGTGGTTTGTTGTTAACCATTTTGATTATGCCGCTCTTTGTACCGGTCATCATATTTGGTACGTCTGCCATTCAGGCGTTTGTAAATGGTATGCCCTGGGTCGCTCAATTATCGCTGCTCGGGGCCATCGCCGCTGGTGCTTTCGTTGTTTCGCCCTGGCTTACGGTGGTAGCGCTTGATGTCACTGTGGGTGACTAAAAAAATGAGAAGAAGAACAAACCATTGATATGGTTAACGAAAAAACGTTAAGACAATTAATTAAGATAGCGATTACAAAAAGCGCAATGACTGGTGAGGAGTATTAACAGCATGTGGCAAATGTTCGTTCGGTGGTTTCATAAGTGGAGCTCACCAAAATGGTTTTACGAAATGTCACGCCCCTGGAGTTTTTGGCTTGGGTGGGCCGCCGTGTTGTTGATCGCAACGGCACTGGTCTGGGGGTTGGCTTTCTCTCCTGTCGAGCGTGTACAGGGTAACAGTTATCGCATTATCTTTTTGCATGTGCCGGCTGCGTTTTTAGCACAGGCAATCTATATGACTATTGCCATAGCCGGCGCTGTCGGTTTGGTCTGGCGCATTAAGCTGGCGTTTTACGCCGCCAAACAATGCGTACCCATCGGTACCAGTATGGCTTTGTTGGCGTTAATTACCGGGGCGATTTGGGGTAAACCTACGTGGGGTGCCTGGTGGGTCTGGGATGCTCGTCTGACATCAATGCTCATTTTACTACTGCTGTACCTTGGTCTCTGGGCATTGCAAAACGCGATGGAACGTCAGGAAAGCGGTGACCGCGCTGCCGCTATTCTTGCGTTGGTTGGCGTCGTCAATATTCCAATCATCAAGTTTTCCGTGAACTGGTGGAATACATTGCATCAACCAGCCACGTTGAAAATATCGTCGGCGGCTCCGATGCACGTCAGCATGTTGATTCCTTTATTAATGTCCATTCTCGGCTTTTATCTGGCGTTTGGGGCCTGGATGCTGATCCGTACCCGCTTGGAAATTCTGGATCGCGAGAAAAAAGCAAAGTGGGCCCAGGAAGAAATCAAACGTTTGGAGGCTAACTGATATGGCGTTCTCAACAATAGGTGAATTTTTTGCCATGGGAAATCATGGGCTCTATGTGTGGTCAGCCTACGCCGTTGGCGCTGCAGTGATTTTGTTCAATGTCATGAGCCCAAGACGATTAAAGAAAAAACTTATTTTAGATCAAAAGCGACGTGAACGTCGGGAGCAGGTATGAATCCAAAACGTAAGCAAAGACTCATTCTTATTCTACTGGGTGTCGCCGGCGTATCGATTGCTGTATTACTGGTGTTATTCGCTTTACGGCAGAATGTGAATTATTTTTTTACGCCCTCGGAGATAGCCGCTGGCAATGCACCACAGGCGCAGGTTATTCGAGCAGGTGGTATGGTGCGTGAAGGCTCAGTGACGCGCAGTGACGGTTCGCTTGAAGTGCGCTTTCAGGTGACAGATTTCGCGTCAGATGTGGATGTCATGTTTGATGGGATTTTGCCCGATCTTTTTCAAGAGGGCGAAGGCGTAGTTGTTATCGGCAAGCTGGATGAGAACAAGCTTTTTACGGCAGACACTGTGTTAGCAAAGCACGACGAAACATACATGCCACCCGAGGTGACCCACGCGCTTGAACAAGCGGGTCATCCGGACACCATGAATAAATAGGGGTTTTCATGTTTCCAGAATTTGGACAGTTTTCACTGATATTGGCTTGGGTTTTCGCGTTTTTACTGGCGGTCATTCCATTAACCGGTGTCGTCATGAATAAAGAAGCACTGCAACGCACAGCACCTGCTTTAGCTTGGGCAATGTTCTTTTTTACCGCCGTTGCGTTCGCCATTTTGGTGAGTGCTTTCTTAAACGATGATTTTTCCGTTGTCATTGTTTCCCAAAACTCAAACAGTGCCTTGCCTTGGTATTACAAGTTTTCAGCAACTTGGGGCAACCATGAAGGGTCCATGTTATTGTGGATTCTGATGCTGACTGGTTGGACAGTAGCGGTGACAGTTTTCGCCCGTTCACTAACGGTTGAATTAAAAAGTGCGGTGCTGGGCGTGTTGGGTATCGTGTCCTTCGGCTTCACCATGTTTGTTCTGTTTACGTCTAATCCATTCGCCCGACTGTTACCCATTCCACCAACGGACGGGTCAGACCTCAATCCATTGTTACAGGATATTGGTCTGATCTTGCACCCGCCAACGTTGTATATGGGCTATGTAGGGTTTTCCGTCGCGTTCGCCTTCGCTATTGCTGCATTAATTACCGGTCGGTTTGATGCCAGTTGGGTGCGTTGGTCGCGTCCATGGACGAATGTTGCTTGGGCTTTTTTAACCGTGGGTATTGCTCTGGGCAGTTGGTGGGCATACTACGAGCTAGGCTGGGGTGGCTGGTGGTTCTGGGATCCGGTTGAGAATGCTTCTTTTATGCCCTGGTTAATTGGTACCGCGTTGATTCATTCTCAGGCTGTCACTGAGAAGCGTAACTTATTTAAGAGCTGGTCCGTTTTATTGGCCATATTTGCCTTTTCATTCAGCTTGCTAGGAACCTTCCTCGTTCGTTCGGGCGTTTTGACCAGCGTACACGCCTTTGCTTCGGATCCGAAGCGGGGCCTGTTTATTCTACTCATCCTGGCTATCACGATACTGGGCAGTTTGATTCTGTATGCGATTAACGCCGGAAAAATCAAAACCGCCGGCAAGTTTGAGTTTGTGTCTCGTGAATCATTCATGCTCATGAATAACATTATTCTGGTGGTCATCGCGTTTGCCGTATTGTTCGGCACCCTGTTACCGTTAATTGCCGATGCGTTCGGGTTACGAAAGCTGTCCGTTGGTGCTCCGTTCTTTAACCTTGTGTTTAATATGCTCATGGTTGTCCTGATCAGTTTGTTAGGGCTCGGTCAGCTATTACGCTGGAAAAAACAGCAGCTTAAATCTTGGACTGGTTTTTTCTTAGTGGCCATTGCCGGAGCGGTCGTCATTGCTTTGCTGTTGCCATGGGCATTGAGCGGTCAATTGCATTGGCAGGTTTGGCTGGGAATGTCATTGGTCTTTTGGACAGCGGCTTCGTTAATTCGTTTGCTGGCGGAAAAAACTAAAAATGCCGACAATTTTTTTGCAGGCCTGAAGAAAGCCGGAGTCGGGTTTTGGGGAATGTGGATCGCGCATCTCGGTTTAGTGGTTTCCACCACAGGTGTGGTGTTGGTTTCTAATTTCGACCTTGAACGAGACTTCAGAATGGCCGCCGGTGAATCGGTTGAAATGAACAATTACCGGTTTGAACTTACCCGTGTCGACCAGGTAAATGGTCCTAACTACAGCGCAGATAAAGGAACCATTAACGTGTTCCGAAATGACAAAGCCATTGCCGAGCTGCACCCTGAGAAGCGATTCTACCAAGTGCAGCGCAATGTGATGACTGAAGCGGGTATCGATGGCAACATCGCACGTGATTTGTACGCATCTCTCGCGGAGCCTTTGGATGACAGTCGACAAGTCTGGTCGGTACGTTTACAGGTTAAACCGTTTGTTCGTTGGATGTGGTTCGGCGCCATGCTTATGGCGTTGGGTGGGGTGTTGAGTATCACGGATAAGCGATATCGACGTGCTGCCGGTAAGGAGGTGAGTGCATGAAAATCAAACCGATACTGATTTTGCCGCTGTTTGTTGTCACCGTATTGTTTGCCGTTTTTGGCTACGCATTAGTCACAGGTGTCGATCCTAAAGCCGTGCCATCGGCGCTGACCGGTAAATCATTGCCGGATTTCAAACTCAGTGACTTGGTCGATAACAAACAATTCCTGACTCGTAGTGACATTATTGGTGAGCCCATGTTGGTCAATATCTGGGCGACTTGGTGCACGTCCTGTAAATACGAGCATCCGGTTTTGAATTCTTTGGCCGCATCTGGCGTGAAAATTATCGGCATCAATTATAAAGATGATCGCGATCTGGCCATGAACTGGCTGCGCGATTATGCGGACCCGTATGATGTCAATGTTTTTGATCCCAATGGCGAACTCGGTTTTGATCTCGGTGTTACCGGTGCGCCAGAAACGTTTTTTGTCGATTCCAATGGGCGGGTGCAACATCGCTACCAAGGGCCAATTACCGACAAGATTTGGGAAAACCAGTTAAAGGCGATTTTTGATGAGATGGTATAGCCAATTAGTCCGTTGCCTGGTAATCGCCGCTGCTTGTGCGCTTGCGGTTCAGGCGACTGCAAATGAGGTGTTGACCTTCGACAGTGATGAACTGCGAGACCGATACACGGAGTTGACCTTTCAGTTGCGTTGCCCGAAATGCCAAAATCAGAACGTGGCGGATTCCAACGCTCCGATTTCGGAAGACATACGTTTAAAAACCTATGAAATGCTGCATCAGGGGTATACCGATCAGGAGATCATCGATTTCATGATTGATCGCTATACCGAATTTGTGACTTATAAGCCGCAGATGTCCTTAGTTACTGTCTGGCTTTGGGTGTTGCCAATCACCCTGCTCATTGTTGGGATGTTGGTCTTGTTCCGCCTGACACAGAGAAATAAACAGAACGAGAACCCGGCACTGACCGAAGAAGAGTCAGCTCGGTTAAAAGCACTGTTGGAGGATAAATCCTGATGCTAGGTTTATTAATTTGGCTGCTGCCGGTCGTCGTGTTTGTTCTGTTTGCGGTACGTCAGCGCAGTCGTGATGACCTTTCTCAAGACTCGGCTGAACGGGCATTGGAGATCCACAAAGAACGTCTGGCTGCGTTGCTCGCGCAGAAGGAAAGTGGGGAATTAAGCCCAGAAGAATATCAATCGTTTAAGTTGGAAGAAGAAAAAGCATTGTTGGCCGATGCCGAGCATCAGCAACAGCATTTGGCGCAAAAATCCCAACTGCCTTGGCTGTGGGTGCCAGTGTTGACGGTTTTAGTCTTTGGCGTCGCCTGGTTGACTTACGCGAATATAGGCGCTGCCGATGCGGTAAAGGTGCGCGAGCAGTTTAAGGCGCTGTCGATGACCAATGATGTGAACTCAGAACAGGTGGCAGAGACGTTAAACGGCTATAAGAATTTGCTAGTCTCAAAGCCGGATGATATCGAAGGTTGGTTTCGATTGTCTCGTATGCAGTTAGACCTGCAGCAGTATGAAGACGCGATAGACAGCCTGGAGCACGTTCTAGAGCAGTTGCGCTTGGTCGAGCACAATGCCGAAGACGAAGCCGCCATATTGGCTTACATCGGTCAGGCCAACGTCTCGTTGGAGCGTCCGGAGCTGGCGTTGGCCGCGTTCGAAGAGTCTTTACAGTATTATCAGAATGATACCGCTCTGGGGCTTGCAGGGCGCATGAGCTTTGACCTGGGCGAATACAAAAAGGCAATCGACTATTGGACTCGGCTAAAGTTAAAAAATCCACAGGCGGATCCAGCCATTATTGATGATTTCATTAATCGGGCGAAGCAACAGCTGGCCAGTCAGGGAATCGATTACGAAGCAGAACAACCTGCACACATCATTGTGAGTGTGCAATTGCCAGCGGCCTGGGAAGGTCTTTCTCAGGACGCCGCTTTGTTTATCTATGCTCGGCCCATTGGGCAGCGCATGCCGTTGGCCGTTAAACGGCTGCCAGTCACAGGGCAGACCATGACTGTGATGTTGTCCGATCAGGATGCTATGGGACCAATGGGCGGCATATCGACTCAGGAGCAGGTAGAGGTGACTGCGAGGATATCTCTCACGGGTCTGGCCAATACACAGCCAGGCGATTGGGAAGGGGACGTTGTGCAAGTGTCGATAGACAGTAAAGAAATGTTCGCCGATGTCGTGATCTCACAACCTTAGGCATTTTCGGCAATGAAATGCAGCCTCCCTCGTGAAAACGACGGAGGCTTTTTAGTGCACTGCGAATTTGTAGTTAACGGTTTTACGCCTCATGAGCCTGATTCCAGTGGTCGCAACAGGGCAGTATTGGCGTCGTGTGGCGCAGTTGAGAGGAAGGACGAGGTTGAGTCATTCTTTGTTAAAAAGCCGTTTATTTATTGATTTGTGATTAAGTTATTGAAAAATCGATAAAAAATGGTTTTTGGGGGTGGTTTCCACCGAGTCGGTTTGACGCTAGAATCGACGCTTTCATATGAATCGAAGAAATTAGCCGAATGCGCTTAAAAAGTATCAAGTTGGCAGGGTTCAAATCCTTCGTGGATCCTACCAAGATCCCATTTCCCACCAATCTTTCGGCCATTGTCGGTCCGAACGGATGCGGTAAATCGAACACGATTGATGCCGTGCGTTGGGTTATGGGTGAATCTTCGGTGAAACACCTGCGTGGTGAAAACAAGACAGACGTTATTTTTAACGGCAGTAACTCTCGTAAGCCAGTCAGCCAGTGCACAGTCGAGTTAGTGTTTGACAATTCAGACCACACCTTGCGCGGCGAATTCGCAGCCTACAACGAAGTTTCTATTCGCCGCAAAGTCACGCGCGATGGCGACTCCTCCTATTATCTCAATGGCACCAAATGTCGCCGTAAAGACGTGACCGACCTGTTTTTGGGAACCGGTCTCGGGCCACGTTCCTATGCCATTATCGAACAGGGTATGATCTCTCGGTTGATTGAATCCAAGCCGGAAGAGCTGCGGGTTTACATTGAAGAGGCCGCCGGTATTTCGCGATACAAAGAGCGCCGTCGCGAAACTGAAAACCGGATGCGACGTACCCGGGAGAACCTCGAACGATTGACCGATTTGCGTGAAGAACTGGAGCGTCAGCTACAGCATTTGCACCGTCAAGCTCAATCAGCGGAAAAATACAAAAACTACAAGCAGGAAGAGCGCGAAACCAAAGCACAGCTTTCCGCGTTGAGATGGCAGCGCCTTAATGACGAGGTGAGCGGGCAAGAGTTAAAGATCGCCGAACTGGAAACGCAATATGAATCCTTCGTTACCCAGCAACGCCATATTGATACCGAAAACGAAGTTTTACGTGAACAGCATCATGACGCTACGGATGCCTTTAACCGTGTCCAAGAGCAGTTTTATCAGTTAGGCAATGAAATTGCCCGTTTTGAACAGACCATGCAACACCGGCAAGAACAGTCTGCTCAGCTCTTGCAGGATATTCAGGAAGCGGAGCGGCAATATCAGGAAGCCGCAAGCGAAGCGGAAACCGATACCGATCGGGTAGAAGAGAAGCGTGAAACGCTGGCTATCATGGAGCCGGAAATTGAAGCAGCGGCTGAGAAGGTGGAAATCAGCACCGAAAAGTTGGCTGAGTTAGAGGAGCGTCAGGCCAACTGGCAAAGTAAGTGGGACTCTTTTAACCAGAATGCGCAAGGACCAAAGCGACAGGCAGAGGTTGCGCAGTCTCGTATTCAGCATCTGGAACGTGTCGTAGAACAGTTGCACCGACGCCAGGAAACCTTGCATCGCGAACGACAAGAAATTGCAGACAACCCAGAAGCGGAAAATCTGGCCAAATTGGTCGATGATGCGGAACTTTTGGAAGAAAAAAGCGATGATTTCCAAACCCGGTTGGATGAGTTGTCCGAGCGGCAGTTGCAACATCGTGAGTCTGTTGACCAAAAACGTCAGGCGTTGGACCAAGCCCGTCAGGAACTGCAGCAGAAACAAGCTCGTCTGAGCACTGTTAAAGCCTTGATTAAGGCCACCTTGGGTGATGAATCTGAAGGGGTGCAGAATTGGCTTGCCAGCCATCAGATGCGTGAAGCCAAGCGGCTCGCCGAAGATCTGCACGTTGAAAGTGGTTGGGAATCGGCCGTTGAAACGGTCTTAGGCGACTCATTGCAGGCGGTGAGAGTGGAGTCGCTCTCTGGAATGGTTGAGACGTTAGCCCGGTTTAAAGACGGTACGCTAACATTAGTGAGTGCTCAAACGCCTCCAGCGATAAATGCCGGTGAGTCACTGTTGGCAAAGGTGACCTGTAATGTGTCGCTGCACAGCTGGTTGGCCGCAGTGAAAACGGTCGATTCGCTGGAGCAGGCGTTGGCACTGCAACCAACCTTACAGCCGGGTCAATCCTGTATCACCAAAGAAGGTATCTGGGTAGGCAGTAACTGGTTGCGGGTGCGTCGGGGCGAAGACAATCAACATGGTCTCATTAGTCTGCAGCAGGAGCTTGAGACACTTGCAGAAGTGATAGACGAGCTGGAAGTCACGGAAGAAGACCTCGCGGTCAGTCTCGAAATGGCTCAAATGCAGTTGAAAGCGACCGAAGAAGAGCGCGAACAGCTGCAGGTAGAAAATCAGCGCCTGGCTCGTGAGTTGGCGGAAGTCAAAGCAGAATTAAGCGGTAAGCGCGTACAAGCAGAAGAGTTAAAAGCACGTAAGAACCGGCTGGATCAGGAAATTGAAACCGTTGAAGGGCAAATGTCCGAAGAGCGGGAAGCGCTGGGGTTGACGCGTGAAGAGTTGCAGCAGGCGCTGGATTCAATGGAAGAAGATGTCGATGAGCGTGAGGCATTGCTCGGCGAACGCGAAGAAATGCGCATCGAGATTGATGATCAACGCGACGCTTTGCGGCAGATTCGTGAACAACATCATCAACTGCAGCTAAAAAGACAGCAATTGCAGGCCGAAGTTGACTCTTTTCAGACCGCCTTTGAACGTGCTCAAACGCAAAAGCAGCGAGCGGCGGAACGGTTGCAGAAGTTAAAAGAACAACTGGCGGAGCGTGATGATCCGCAAGATGATGTGCAAATGGAGCTGGAAGAGCGCCTTGAGCGACGGCTTGAATTGGAAGAGGCGCTTGCCGAGAAACGGTCTCAGGTTGAATCCGCTGACGCAAAAATGCGTGAATACGAAAAAGAACGTCATACGCTGGACCAGAACGCGATGACTGTGCGCAGCGAGTTGGAAAAGAATCGCATGGCAGCACAAGCCATGATGACGCGCAGAACCACATTGCAGGAACAACTGGCCGAGCAACAGTTCGATCTAGAAACGGTGCTCGCCAACATGCCTGAAAACGCGAATGAACCAGAATGGGAAGAGGCTCTGGAACGACTGGCGACCCGCATACAGCGTTTAGGTCCTATTAACCTGGCAGCCATTGAAGAGTATCAGACGCAAAGTGAGCGTAAGCGATATCTGGATGAGCAGGACGTCGATCTGCAAAAAGCGCTGGAAGTTTTGGATAACGCCATTCGGAAGATCGACAAAGAAACGCGTACCCGGTTCAAGGAAACGTTTGATCGGGTTAACAGTGGTCTACAGGAATTGTTTCCAAAAGTATTTGGTGGTGGTCATGCCTATCTGGAATTAACCAGTGATGAACTGTTGGATACCGGTGTGGCTATTATGGCCAGGCCACCAGGTAAGAAAAACAGCACCATTCATTTGCTGTCGGGTGGTGAAAAGGCACTCACCGCCATCGCGTTGGTTTTCTCCATTTTCCGGTTGAATCCTGCGCCATTTTGTATGCTCGACGAAGTTGACGCGCCATTGGACGATGCTAACGTAGGACGGTATGCAAAGTTGGTGGAAGCCATGTCCGAGCATGTGCAGTTTATTTATATTACGCATAACAAAGGGGCCATGGAGATGGCGCACCAATTAATGGGGGTCACCATGAATGAACCCGGTGTATCCCGCCTGGTTTCGGTGAACGTCGAAGAGGCCGCAGAACTGGCTGCTATGTAAGCCAAAGGTGTGAAGTTATGGAATTGCGAGACATCATAATCTGGTTAGGACTGATCGCTATTGTGGCCATCGTTTGGGATGGTCTGCGTCGGATGAAAGCCGCCAAGCCCAAAAAGACCACTGTTGCCGCAGAGGACGATTATGTCGATCCGGAAGAAGCCGCACGTAAAGCACAAATAGCGCGTGAACTGCCCAATGGTGGGGCACGTATCCGGACCATGACCGACGAAGAACAGCATGAACTGAAGAGCAAGCTTAATCTCCGTGAACGAGTGCCTATGCTGATGGAACGGGTTGAAGTGGCCGAGCCAGAGGTGTCGGAACCCGAGGTTGAACGGGATACGCAGTTGCAGTCCGAACTCGACTTTTCGGCTGCCATGTCTGAACCACACTTCAACGCTTACGACGATGATGCGGAAGGTGAACAGGCGGTTGATGTATCAGATCCCCGGGCCACTGATCGCGAACAGCCGGTCAGCGTAGCCGTTGACAAAGCGGATTCAGATTCTGTTTCTGAGGCTGATGAACTTGACGAATCTGATGAATTGGACGCTGAAATGGCGGAGCAATATGTGCCCGCTGAAGACTCAGACCTGCAGGACACGGAACCCTATTCGCAGTCCGAAGTGCGCCACGACGCTGGGCAAAAAGCCAATGAACCCGAGCCGGAAGTGCAGGAATTAGGGCCAGTGGAAGATCTGGTTATTGTTCATGTAATGGCTCATGACGACGAAGAGCTGTCGGGCAGTCTTTTGTTAGATCTGTTGATCACTGCGGGCTTACGACACGGCCCTATGGATATTTTCCATTACCGCAATCCTCGTGGTATTACCGAGTTCTCGTTGGCGAATTGTGTTCAGCCCGGGACCTTCGATCCGGATGCTATGAACCAGGTTAACACGCCGGGAGTGACGTTGTTCATGCAGTTGCCGACTGCAGCGAATGCCCTTGAATCTTTTGATCACATGATTGAAATGGCTCAATTTTTGGCAAAACACCTCCAGGCCCAGATTCTGGACGAAGACCATAGTACGGTAACGCCGCAACGCATTGAGTACTATCGAGAAAAAATACGTTCATTTGAACGCAGTAAATTGATTCCATCTTGAATGACAGCCGAGTCCAATATTTATGTCTGACCTGCGTGCCAAATACAACGCATTAATCGATCAGATCACTCATTACGATCACCAATACTATGTTTTGAATGAATCCAGTGTTCCCGATGCGGAATACGACCGCTTAATGCAGGAATTAAAGGGCATAGAAGCAGAGCATCCGGATTGGGTGACTCCTCAATCTCCGTCACAGCGGGTGGCGGGTGCACCGCAGGCCGGGTTTACGACCGTAGAGCACCGGATCCCCATGTTGTCTTTGGATAACGCATTCAGTGCAGAAGATCTGGCTGCCTTTGTAAAACGCCTGCAGGATCGCCTGAACAGTACCGCTGATATTGAGTTTGCCTGTGAGCCAAAACTGGACGGTATTGCCGTCAGCTTGCTCTATGAAAACGGAGTGTTGGTACGCGGCGCTACCCGCGGTGATGGCACAACGGGTGAAGATATCACCGCCAATGTGCGCACCATTAAAAGCATTCCATTGCAATTAAGGGGGGCGGGTTGGCCAGAGGAGCTGGAGGTTCGTGGCGAGATTTATATGCCCAAGGCTGGCTTCGAAAAAATGAATGCGAACGCGATGGCCAAGGGTGAAAAGGTATTTGTAAACCCACGCAATGCAGCGTCAGGAAGTTTAAGGCAGTTGGATTCTCGGCTCACTGCACAGCGCCCGTTAGAAATGTGTTGTTATTCCGTTGGTCACTTTAGCGGCGGTGAATTGCCTTCAAATCAAGGTGAGCTGATGGCTCAGTTTGGAGAATGGGGTTTAAAAATCAATGCGGAAAGTCAGGTTGTCATTGGGCTGCAGGGCGTTCAGCAATTCTACGAGCAGCTAGAAGCCCGGCGCGACAACTTGCCCTATGAAATTGATGGCATTGTGTACAAGGTAAATGATTTTTCTCTGCAAAACCGGTTGGGTTTTGTGTCCCGTGCACCACGTTGGGCCATTGCCCGGAAATTTCCGGCTCAGGAAGAAATAACCCGCTTGCTGGATGTTGAGTTTCAGGTCGGGAGAACCGGTGCGTTAACTCCGGTCGCGCGTCTGGAACCGGTATTTGTCGGTGGGGTGACAGTCAGTAACGCTACCTTGCATAACATGGATGAAGTAGAGCGATTGGATGTGCACATTGGCGACAAGGTTATTGTTCGCCGCGCAGGAGATGTCATACCACAGGTCGTTAAAGCCTTATCGGATGATCGTTTGCCTGGTGCTAAGAAAGTGACGGCGCCTGCCGAATGCCCAGAGTGTGGTTCGTTGGTTGAACGCGTTGAAGGTGAAGCGGTGACCCGATGCACCGGTGGCATAATTTGCAGTGCTCAACGTCGCGAGGCACTTAAGCATTTTGTTTCCCGCAAAGCGATGGATATTGACGGTTTCGGAGAAAAAATTGTCGATGCTTTGTTAGAAGCTAATAAAATTCACGCAGCCAGCGATATCTATGAGTTAACTGCGGATACGGTAGAGTCGTTAGAGCGAATGGGCAAAAAATCTGCCGAAAATCTGATCAATGCGATTCAGAAAAGCAAACAGACAACGCTGCCTCGTTTCTTGTTTGCGCTCGGTATACGTGAAGTGGGTGAAACCACCGCGCGCAATCTCGCGACCCATTTCGGTTCCATCGAAAAGATAATAGCGGCAACTGAAGCCCAGCTGCTGGAAGTTGAAGATGTCGGCCCCAAAGTTGCTGCTCATGTGGTGAACTTTTTTGCCGAAGAGCAAAACGTCATGGAAGTGCAGCGCATCATTGCACTGGGCGTGCATTGGGATGATGTTGTTGCGTCGACCGAAAGCGCGCTGCTGAGTGGCCAAACCTGGGTTGTTACCGGAAAAATTTCGCAAATGAGTCGTGACGAAGCAAAGGACTATCTGCTTCGTTTAGGCGCAAAAGTGGCTGGAAGTGTCTCCGCGAAGACCAATCAGGTTGTTGCAGGTCCCGGTGCCGGTAGTAAATTGAAAAAGGCAGAAGAGTTGGGTATTCCGGTGATGGATGAAGCCGATTTTATTCGCTGGCTAACGGAACAGGGTTTGTGGGTGAGTGGTAATTAGGTTAAGGGCATCGCAAAAAAGTCCGTCGATCTCTACGCGTGTACGAGCAGCGTGCAAAACAAGGCTAACACTGAAGGGAATGACGAGCGCTTTTCCGCCTTGTCCTAGCTCGTTCTTAAATCCAGAGTCAGGTTGACGTTTTAAAGATGCCCTTTAATAATTGTTTTGCAAACTGGCGCACGAGTCTTTAGGCTCCATTCACCTATAATCAGAAAAATGACATTTGAGTGACGGATAAGCGCATGGATCAAGAAACCATTGTGTATGGCATTATCAGGGATGTAGCATCCAGTGATCCCGGTTTTCAACTAAAAAGCCGGCTAATCAATTGCGATGCTCTATTGGAGCTCAATGAAGTCGATACCTTCCCCTATCTGACAAGCAGTATGTTTTCTATTCCAGAAGAAGATCTGGAGCACGGGACGTATCAGACTCAGGTCATTCATTTTGCGGCCTCCTACCAGGCTGTGGAATATCATTGGGAACAATGGATGGCAAAGTTCGAGGCTTTGCTAAAAAAGATGTATTGGGTTTCGGCCACCGTGCATCTCGAAACCGAACTTAGCGGCAAGCACACCTTTTTCTGGGAAAGTCCGGGTGCTTATCATTGCCCGAGTGATGAGCTTTCTGTACGTTGCGAATGGGAACAGGAACTCGGATTTCACAGTCACAACCAGTCCATTCGTTGATCGATGATTATTCCGCATAAGCAGTTGCCGCCTGAGACGCTTCAGGCTGTGATTGAAGACTGGCTCAGTCGGCAAACCCAAGAAACGGATATTGTCGAGATGAGTCGGCAATCCATGATTGACCAAGTCCTGAAGTTGTTAGATCGCGGTAAAATGTGCGTTACCTGGGACGACGAATCGCAGACCATTAACTTGCTGGACGCAGAAACGGCCCAAGCCCGTGAGCAAGAATTTCCCGGAGACTCTGAATGATTCCTTTGTTACTTTTGTTGGCTGCCATCATTATCGCTTCCTTGTCGATATACGCCTACCGGTTAACTGCACAGGTGAAAGAACAGGAAGCGCAACGTGAAAAAGCCAGTGCGGCTGCACTGGAGAAGCAGCGCAAACAGACTCTATATATCGAAGAAAGCCTTCAGGTTATTTCGGCAAATGTGTTGGATGAAAACCTGAACCTGTCTGAGGCTACCATTCGCTGCAAAATGCTGCTAGATGCTCTTTTGCTAGGACCCGAGCTTCGTCAGCCCTATCAAATTCTGGATGTGGTGTTTGAGCAGGTAAAGGATTTCGATACGCACCAGGCTCGTAAACAGTTGACCGCCAAACAACGACAGGCACAGGATGCGCAGCGTGAGGCAATCGAGAATGAACACCGAGAAGCGTTAATGGCCTGTTTTACCGAGCTTCGACAGTTTAAAGCGCCTCAGGATTGAAGGTTATAGTGGCAATTAAACGGTGCCCGGAAAATTATTGTTTAATGCGGATGCGATACTTGAATTCCATGCTTTGCTGCGGCGCCAATGAAAAAATCAGCCATTGAATGTGCCGAATTGCCTGAGGTTCAATTTCAGCATCGGACGGGAAGAAGTCCTTTCCATTGCGGGATAATCGATACAGACTGTTGTTTAGATCCGTCGCAAAAGAGCCCTCAACCAGTTGCACTGGACCGCTCGGCACGTTATTGACCATTTCAATGTTTTCAACAGCCTCATCAGCTTCATTCGTTGCCCGAATCACCAATTCAATTAAATCACCAGGTTTGGCTTCGGTGGTTTCAGTTCGTGTATACACGTTTGTTTCCGGATTTAGCGTCAGTTTATAGAACGTTTCCCGAACCTCAATAACGTTGACTTTGACGTTTTCAGGAATCGGTTGGGTGGCTTGGTTGTTCGGGCTGCTCTCGTCAGAGGTGTTTGGATTATTGTCGCTAACGATTTCGGAATTCATTTCCCGGAACATATCTGGCATCACGGCTGCAGGTAGATCTGGGGTGCTCAGTTGATCGAGTTCCAGTTCACTGTTGTCGATGGTTTCGCCGATGTCTTCGAGAATAAGGTCATCCGTAACTATGGTGTCTTCAGCAAATGCCAACATCGGAAGTAGGGCAAATAGCAGGTGAAGTCGATTGAGGTTCATATACATCATTTTCCGGAAATACAGTCCATGTAGTTAGGTGCATTTGATCATAAGTGTAGCAGTCTGACCAGTCTGTCGCCTCAATTGGCCTTGGACCACCGAGTTTGTATGTCGGTGGTGGTCCTTGTCTGAGGGATTTAGCGGTTTGTTATAGTCAGCGTGAAAACGCGCCAAAGCGTCGTTAAATTAGACAAAGTATTGGCGAACAGTCGTTAATCCTGACGGGTTTAAATGCTATCCGTTGCCGTTAATGGTTCCAGACGGGAGATAATCTGCGTGATAGTGTCACTCATCATTAATGCATCGGATCTTGGGTCATCTGAATCGTTCGCTTGTTCTATGAGTTTTTCCTGGAACTTTAATCGTTTTAACTGCAATTTTTCATTGATGACAAACAGGCATTGTTCATCGAAGGAGATGGCAACTTGTCTGATGCGCATGCCACTGTCCAACGACTGTCCTATTTCCGGTGCACCCAAATCCAGGTTCTTATAACGCGCTTTTACCGTCGGGTCCTGTACCATGGTGAGTTCCATTTCAGCTTCTAGCGACATTCCTTCTGGGCGAGTATCAGGATCCAGGTACCATGAGGTTAAAATATCGGCGCCTGCCGCCGATTTGGCAAAAGGTAAGACCTGCAGTGAACCGAGAGCCTCACGCAGATGGGCGGTAAAGTCGTCGGCGGTTTTTTCGGAAGATGCGTTTATAACCAGCCATCCACGACGGGCGTCAATCCAGGCGCTGATTCGTCGGGTTTTGTGAAAGGCTTTCGGCAGCAGTGCCGCGCGGATATCTTCTTTCAGTTGTTCGCGTTCTTTACGCGCAGGACGGCGGCCTTCAGCGTCTTCTATGGCATCCAGCTTTTCTTGCAAATGATCGTTGATAACGCTGGCTGGCAGCAGTTTTTCCTGTATCTGGGCGGAAATGAACAGTTTGCCAGAGACGCTTTCACAAAACAGTTCAGCATCCTTGAACGGCGGTACCCAGCCGAAAGTGGACTCCTGCATTTGACTCAGCGGTGTAAATGGGTGCTGTTTTAATAAATCGTCTATCTGTTCCGCGGTCTGTGAAAACTGTTCTGTAAATGAATATACTTGGATGTTCTTAAACCACATGTTGTAAACCACGTTCGTGCATTAGAAAGTGCGGCATTGTACCGGTTTACCCACAAATTGCATTGGGAAGTTGGATTTGAAAGACCGTAATCGACGTCATTTTGTGACCCAACATATGACTACTGTTGTGTTGGTATTGTTGGCCTTAGTCACATTGATTGCGGTATGGTCACCGCTACAGGCGGTATTGGAATTTGATCAGCAGCTCGTCGCTCAGGGGCAGTGGTGGCGTCCGTTCTCGGCTTGGTTAACTCAGTTGAATCTGCGTCACTGGGTGCTGAACCAATGGGGGTTGGTGGTGATGGCGGTTTTACTCCCATCACGCTTACCCAAAGCACATTGGTCGGCGTTCGCCATCATTTGGATTCTCACCAGTTTGGCGTTATGGGGGTCAGAATATGACCGCTATGTCGGCTTATCCGGTGTGTTATACGGTTGGTTGGTCTATGCCGCGTATGTCAGTCCCTTTTATGGTCAATGGGTTAAATGCGTTTTTATTGCCTTGATGAGCGCCAAAGTTTTGTCTGAAAACGGCTGGTTTTCCTTACCTGGCGCCGATTGGGTAGGGGAGTTTATTCAGGCTCAGGTGGCGCATGAATCTCACCTTTGGGGTTTGTTGTCTGGGTTAGCGGTTTTGTCAGCGCAATGGATTGTTCAACGATATCGAGGAAAACACGAGCACCCCGACTCGTAGTGCGCTGTTTGTGTCTGATCACGCCCAGGTTTCGGATCAGGTTAACCCGATCAATATTCAACACCGTCAGTTGATCGTCGATCATGATGTCCGGTAGCAGGCTCCAACCAACGCCATGGCATACCAATGCCCGGATTGTTTCCAGGTAATTCACACTGAGAACTCTTTTTAGCGGGATGTGATGTTTTTCAAAGGTTTGCTCAATAATCTGAAAAGTCGTGGTTTGCTGATCTGGCAGAATGGCCGTTAGGTGTGCCAGTTCGTTCAGCCTTAGCTTGTCTTTTCGTCGTGCCAGCGGATGGTCATTGGCGACGACAAATCGTAAATTATCGCGCCAATAGGTTTTTGCTGTCAGCTCACGATTTAATGGGCTGGGGATGGTGGTCAATGCCAGTTCGATGTCGCGTTTCAACAGGCTGTTAATCGCCTGTTCCGATTCCATGAAACGCAGTTCCAGCTTAGCCAGCGGGTTTTCGTCAGTGAACTGACGCAATAACGGTCCCAAATAATGCAAGCCAATGTGGTGACTGCTGGCCATGCTTAAATGGCGCACGTCTTTCGAGTTGAGCTGGCTGACCGAGGTCTGCAGATCGCGGATGTCATCTATGATGATGTTCGCTCGAGATTTCAGCATTTCACCGGCCTCTGTGAGATAAACATCACGCCCGATACGATCAAACAGCTGAGTTCCCAGCTGGCTTTCAAGGTTGGCCACGCGCTTTGATATAGCCGGTTGTGTTAAGAACAGCTTGTCCCCCGCGCGACTGAACGAACCCAATTCGGCGACAGCGATAAAGGCTTCCAGACTTTGTAAATCCATTTCGTATTCCTGTTGGGAATGGAATTTATAAAAATAATAAATTTGTATTATTGAGTCGTCAATTTACAATAGCCGGCATGTAAAAAACAACCTGAGGTGTGCGCAGATGGCACAAACGTTATATGACAAGTTGTGGGATGCACACGTCGTTTCACAACGAGAAGATGGAACGGCGTTAATCTATATTGATCGGCAGTTGCTGCATGAAGTGACGTCGCCACAAGCCTTTGAGGGGTTGCGGTTGGCGGGTCGGAAGCCATGGCGTTTGGATACCAATATTGCCACGCCAGACCATAATGTCCCAACCACAAAAACTGAGCGTGACAGCGGGATAGATGGGATCAGCGATCAGATTTCAAAAATCCAGGTGAAGACCTTGGATGAGAACTGTCAGGATTTTGGTGTTCGTGAGTTTGACATGAACGACGTTAATCAGGGTATTGTGCATGTCATGGGGCCTGAGCAGGGGGCAACCTTGCCGGGCATGACCATTGTTTGTGGCGATTCTCACACCTCAACTCATGGCGCGATGGGGGCCTTGGCGTTTGGTATTGGGACTTCAGAGGTCGAACATGTGTTGGCCACACAGTGTCTGATTCAGCGCAAGATGAAAAACATGCGAATTCGGGTTGACGGTGAGGTTAATCCAAGTGTGACTGCAAAAGATATAGTGCTCTACATCATTGGTAAAATCGGCACGGCTGGTGGTACCGGCTATGCCATTGAGTTCGCGGGTTCGGCGATTGCGGCGCTCAGTATGGAAGGGCGCATGACGGTCTGTAACATGGCCATTGAAGCGGGCGCGCGAGCGGGCATGGTGGCTGTCGACCAAACAACCATTGATTATTTTAAAGGCCGACCTTTTGCTCCCAAAGGTGAGCAATGGGAAGCGGCGAGTGCTTATTGGGCATCTTTAGTGAGTGATGCCGATGCGGTGTTTGACAAAGAGATCGAGTTAAATGCTGCAGATATTGAACCGCAGGTGACCTGGGGGACTTCTCCTGAGATGGTTCTGGGTGTGAATGCGCGTGTCCCCGACCCGGAAGACGTCACGGATCCGGTGCAAAAGGCCGGTATTCAGCGTGCTTTACAGTACATGGGGTTGTCAGCGGGGCAGAATATTAAGGATATTCAGTTGGATCGGGTGTTCATCGGTTCCTGTACGAATTCACGTATTGAGGATTTACGGGCCGCTGCAGAAGTAGCTAAAGGCAAAACTGTAGCCAAATCCCTGAAGCAGGCGTTAGTAGTTCCCGGCAGTGGATTGGTGAAGAAGCAGGCCGAAGCCGAAGGGTTGGATAAAATTTTTATTGAGGCGGGATTCGAGTGGCGTGAGCCGGGTTGTTCTATGTGTTTGGCGATGAATGCCGACAAGTTGGGACAGGGCGAGCATTGCGCGTCAACGTCAAATCGAAATTTTGAAGGTCGTCAAGGCTTTGGAGGGCGGACCCATTTGGTTAGTCCTGCAATGGCAGCGGCCGCTGCGATAGCGGGTCATTTCGTCGATATCGGTCAATAAGGAGGCCTCTCATGAAAGCTTTAACGGTAGTGAAAGGTGTCGTGGCACCCATGGATCGATCGAATGTCGACACCGATATGATCATTCCGAAGCAGTTTTTGAAATCAATTAAACGATCTGGTTTCGGGCCGAATCTGTTCGATGAATTGCGCTATCTGGATGAAGGTCAGCCGGGTATGGATAATTCAACGCGACCTCTGAACCCGGACTTTGCGCTCAATCAACCTCGTTATCAGGGTGCCAGTATATTGTTGTCGCGGGCGAATTTCGGTTGTGGTTCCAGTCGCGAGCATGCGCCATGGGCGCTCGAAGATTTCGGTTTTCGCGTCGTGATTGCCAGTAGTTTTGCTGATATTTTTTACAATAACTGCTTTAAAAACGGTGTACTGCCGATTGTGGTCGAAGAAGCGCAGATCGACCGTTGGTTTCAGCAAATGGCAGCTCAGGAAGGGTTTTCATTAACCGTTGACCTGCCTAACCAGAAAATCATTGAAGATGGCGGACAGGAAGTTGATTTTGACGTAGACGAGTTCCGTAAGCATTGTTTGGTGAATGGGTTGGATGACATCGGTTTAACTCTGCAGGATGCTGACAAAATTAAAGAGTATGAATTGCAACGGGCCCAGATACACCCTTGGGTGTTCGGTCAGATTAAATAAGGAGTCGTGGGATGTCGCGTAATGTTTTGATTTTGCCGGGCGACGGCATAGGACCTGAAATTGTTGGTCAAGCTGAGCGGGTCTTGGACAAGGTAAACGCTGATTTTGGGCTGGGCATTGAAAAACATCATGCCTTGGTCGGTGGCTCTGCGATTGACCAATATGGCGTGCCTTTGCCGGAGGATACCTTAGCGCTTGCGAAGAGTTGTGATGCATTGCTGTTGGGTGCGGTCGGTGGGCCAAAGTGGGATGCTTTGGATATGGCCATTCGGCCGGAAAAAGGTTTGCTCGGTTTGCGTTCAAACTTGAATTTGTTTGGTAATTTACGTCCAGCGATATTGTACCCGCAATTGGCCGAAGCCAGTTCACTAAAACCCGAATTGGTTGCAGGTCTCGATTTGCTGATTGTCCGTGAATTGACCGGTGGTATCTATTTCGGACAACCCCGCGGTATTCGCACGAATGACTCCGGTGATAGAGAAGGGTTCAATACCTACGTGTATTCGGAATCTGAGGTTCGCCGGATTGGCCGCCAGGCATTTGAAGCAGCGCAGAAGCGTGGCGGTAAGCTGTGTTCTGTTGATAAGGCGAATGTTCTTGAAGCCACTGTGTTGTGGCGCGAAGTCATGAATGAGTTGGCAGCTGAGTATCCTGATGTCGAACTCAGCCATATGTATGTCGATAATGCAGCGATGCAGCTGGTGCGCGCGCCGAAGCAGTTTGACGTCATAGTCACCGGTAATATGTTTGGCGACATTCTATCGGATTGCGCGGCAATGTTGACCGGTTCTATCGGCATGCTGCCGTCTGCGTCATTGGATGAGAATGGCAAAGGTATGTATGAGCCAATCCATGGTTCTGCACCGGATATTGCTGGTCAGGGTGTCGCTAATCCATTGGCAACCATTTTATCCGTTGCGATGATGTTGCGCTATTCACTGGCGGCCGAAGAGGCTGCGCAGGCGATTGAAAAAGCAGTGGGAGATGTGCTCGATCAGGGGTTGCGAACCGCTGACATCTATTCCGAAGGTAATCGTAAAGTTTCCACTGAGCAAATGGGCGATGCTGTTTTGGCGGCATTGACCAATCAATAGGAGGTAAGAATTTATGACTTTGAAAGTAGGTCTCGTCGGTTGGCGGGGAATGGTTGGTTCGGTGCTGATGCAACGAATGCAAGAAGAGCGTGATTTTGACGGGATTGAGCCGGTATTCTTCACAACGAGTCAGCACGGATTGCCTGCACCTGACGTAGGTCAGGGGCCATCTACATTGCAGGATGCTCGCAATATGGAGGCCCTGTCTGCTTGTGATGTTATTCTGACCTGTCAGGGTGGGGATTATACAGCGGAAGTCTATGAGCCTTTGCGTAAGCAGGGTTGGACCGGTTATTGGATTGACGCAGCATCTTCACTGCGCATGGCAGATGACGCCGTGATCGTACTGGATCCGGTTAATCGCAAAATGATTGATGAGGCGGTTGACGGCGGCGTTAAAACCTTTGTTGGTGGTAACTGTACAGTGAGTTTAATGCTGTTGGGCTTGCATGGGTTATTCAAGGAAAACCTGATTGAATGGGTATCACCCATGACCTATCAGGCGGCTTCCGGTGCTGGTGCGCAGAATATGCGTGAGCTTATTAGCCAGATGGGTGCTGTTCATAGTCATGTGCAGTCAAAGCTGGCGGATCCTGCCAGCGCTATCTTGGATATTGATAAGACAGTCGCAGATTATATTCGGTCCAGCGATTACCCTTGTGATCAATTTGGAGTGCCGTTGGCGGGTAGTCTTATTCCATGGATCGACAAGCCCATGCCGAGCGGTCAAAGTAAGGAAGAATGGAAGGCGCAGGTTGAGGCTAATAAGATATTGGGTTCACAAGCACAACCGACTCCGATTGACGGTTTGTGCGTTCGGGTTGGTGCGATGCGTTGTCACTCACAGGCGTTGACCATTAAGTTGAAGCAAGATGTTTCGTTGGATACCGTTGAACAGCTTATTGCAAACGCAAATGATTGGGTTTCATTCGTGCCTAATGAGAAAGAAGCAACGGTTCAGCAATTAACACCTGCCGCCGTCACTGGAACCATGAATATTCCGGTTGGCCGAGTACGCAAGCTTGCGATGGGTGGTGATTACATAGGTGCCTTTACTGTGGGTGATCAGCTGTTGTGGGGCGCTGCAGAGCCTTTGCGGCGAATGTTGGCTATTTTGAAAGGCGATTTGTAAGCATTTTTTTGAATTTTTTTTCCTTGAAAAAGCAAGTGATTTTTCGCTGGTTACAAGAAAAATTTCTTTGAAATTCATGAACTTGTCTTAATGGGCGACCCTGTGTGGTCGCCTTTTGTTATGTAAGACATCAATTTTTCGTCACAAAAACGAGAACTTGAACAAGCCTTTAGTTGCTAAAAGTCCTTTTATAAATAATACTTAGCCGCAGTTTTGAATGTTCTTTCTACATTTGTTAACAACGAAATCGGACATTAAAACTTCAAATGTGAACCAGTTCTCAAATGAAGTTTTAATGGTCATTACAAGAGAGATTCCTCTTCAATAAACTTTAGACCCCGGCGGTTTTGGTCAGGTTGGAGAAAGGGAAAAAGGATTATGGTAAAAAAACAGGCGTTTGCAGTACTCGTGGCAATGATGTCATTCATCGGTTCAGCTTTTGGTTTGGGCCTGGGTGATATTTCGGTCAAGTCGAATCTAAATGACCCATTGGTGGCTGAAATCAAGTTGCTTCAGTTACAAGGTCTTACCGCCGGCGAAGTGTTGCCGACGTTGGCCAGTAACGACGATTTCCGTCGTGCGGGTATTGAACGAAGCTTTTTCCTTTCAAACATTCAGTTTCGGGTCAAAGAAAACGAATCGGGTGATTTAGTGGTGACCTTAACCACTAAGCAGGCGGTTCGAGAGCCATTTCTGAATTTCTTAGTCGAGCTCAATTGGCCCGGCGGTCGGTTATTGAAAGAATACACTGTGTTGTTGGATCCGCCTGTCTTCGATACAGGGTTAGCCGTTGATGCGCTGGTTGTTGAGTCGACTGGTGCCGGTGAATCTACCATTGCAGCGACAGACCTGACCACCAGCACGGTCATTGAATCTAATCAAACGACCACTACCTCCGCTGTTGCTACACCAGTGGCCCCGCGTGAAGATAACTTGGGATCGAATCAATATCGTGTGCAGCGCAATGATACTTTGTGGGAAATTGCCCTTAAAGTGCCAGATCGTGCCGGTTATTCACCCCAGCAAGTGATGTTGGCCATTCAGGATCTGAACCCGCAGGCTTTCCTGAATGGGAATATCAATCGCGTGAAAGCTGGCAGTGTTTTGACTTTGCCCGATGGTCGTCAGATTGCCACGCGCACACTTGACGAAGCAATTGCCGAAGTGCAAGCGCAGAATAGAGGTGCGGCAGCGAAATTACGTTCACCGGTAACCGGTAGTACGGAAGTGCAGCTGTCTGCTACAGAATCTACGTCTTCGGCGCTTTCTACAGGCGAGGGCGATAAGAACCCTGATGGTTACCTTGAATTGACCGCGGAGTCAGAGTCCACCACGACAACGGCTTCTGGTGAAGCTTCAGCAACTGTTGATCAATTGCAGAACCAATTGGCTGTTGCTGAAGAGTTGAATGATCAATTTGAACGCGAGCGTGATGAGTTGCAGTCCCGTGTGCAGGAGCTGCAAGAGCAGATCTCAATTATGGAACGTCTGTTGGATGTTCAGAACTCAAATCTTGCCCAAGTTCAGGAAGCGTTGACTGCGTCTAACGAAGCTACGGATGCAGCTGATCAACAAGACACTGCCACTGCAACCACACCTCAGGTGACGACACCTGCAGCGGATGCGCAAACACAAAATAATACCGTTACACCGGCGCAGCCGGCGGTAACAACACCGACACCAACTACCACAACGACACCTGCACCGGTTCAAACTGCTCCGGTTGGTTTCATGGGCTTCGTGAATGATTTAACTCGCAAAGCTTCCGACTGGGTGATGGGCAGTACTACAAATATGGCCATTACTGGTGCTGCGTTACTGCTGTTGATCTTACTGCCGCTGTACATTCGCAGCAAACGTCAAGGAAGTGATCAGACGCTGGGCGAAATGAACATGGAGCCAAACGTTGAATTTGACGAGACCTCAGAATTTTCTGCCGATCTGGACGATGATCTTCTTGCTGAAGTTGAAGACGAGTTTGACGAGGAAATAAGCGATGAGCCAGAAACACTGGACGCCGTTGTCGAAGCCGAAATGTACATGGCTTATCAGAAATACGATCAGGCTGAAGAAAAGCTGAAAGAAGCTTTTGCGGACCATCCGAATCGAACCGATGTCGCACTCAAGCTGTTGGAAGTTTACGCCGAAACGGGTGATAGCAACGCGTTTGATGCTCTGGAAGGTCGGTTGTCTTTAAGTGGTGCCGAGCAGACTCAAGTTGCTGAGTTGCGCACTAAATTACCTATTGGTGGCGCCAGTGCTGGCGAGTCAGATCTCGACTTTATGAATGATGATCTGTCATTGGATTCAGACGACAATTCAATGGTGGCGGGTTCAGATGATTTGGACTTGGGCGCCGACTTGGATTTCGACCTTGATTTAAATGACGCAGACACTGCTACTGAAGGTGATAGTCTCGACTTTGATCTTGATCTGGAAGACGATTCGGCGGATGTTGAAGCTACGTTACCGGCATCCGACGATGCCATGAATCTTGATCTGAGCACCTCAGTTGATGCGGTCGAGCCAGATAAAGAGGAAGAAGTTGAGTCGGATCTTGATTTCAGCCTGGATTTAGGTGATTTGGATGAATCAACTTCTGACGACTCGGCAGGGGATCTTGATTTTAGCTTGGATGACCTGGAAACAGACGGTCTTGATCTGGGCGCAGCCGAAGAGACTTTAGAAAACAATGACGGTGATTTGGACTTTTCACTCGATCTGGGCGAAGAGGATGACTCAGACAGTCTGTCTGTTGATGTAACTGAAGAGCCTGCCGCTGAAAATTCATCTGTTGAAATGGATATTGACTTTGGTTTAGCCGGTGACGATGAGCTTGATACCGATCTTGATTTGGATCTGGGTTCGCTTGATGAGTTATCGTTGGATTCAAGCGACGACGTTACTGCAGAAGTTGCCGAAGACGATGGGCTGGAGATGAGCCTGGAAGATGAGTCAGATAGCCTGGATATTGATATGGCTGCGCCTGATGAGATGGAACTTGATAATGATCCATTGCAGCAGTTGGCAAATTCACTCGACAGTGAAGCAGAATTGGAAGAGGATGAGTTCGACTTTTTATCCGGCAATGACGAAGCGAGCACTAAACTCGATTTAGCGCGGGCTTATATTGAGATGGATGACAAAGAAGGTGCGCGGGACATTTTGGAAGAAGTTGCTTCAGAGGGTAACGACGACCAGAAAGCGCAAGCGAAAGAATTGATGGCGCAGCTTTAATCGAGCCTACCCACTATTGAATAAGCCGCTCTAGAGCGGCTTTTTTGTTTTAAAAGAAGAAGTATGCAAGAAAATTTTCCTTTTGAACGCGACACTGATCGCTTCCGAGTTGTCATGGGGCTGGAATACAAAGGTACCCATTTTCACGGTTGGCAGGTTCAAAAAAGCGGTGTTAACACAATACAGGCTGCTGTAGAGAAAGCAGTGAGCAAAGTTGCCAATGAGTCAATATCGACCATAGTTGCGGGTAGAACCGACGCAGGTGTCCATGCGACCAATCAGGTTATTCATTTCGATACGCAAAGTGAGCGAACAGAATATGGTTGGAAAATGGGTATAAACGGGCAATTACCTGACGATATCAGTGTTAAGTGGGTGCAGTTCGTAGATACTCATTTTCATGCTCGATTTTCAGCAAAAGAGCGCGCTTATCGGTTTGTCATTCACAACAGCTGGGTGAAATCGGCTCTTTTGCATGAGGTGACAACGTGGGAGCAATATTCTCTGGATGAAAAAGCCATGCAACAGGCCGCAAATCTGTTGGTGGGTACGCATGATTTCAGTTCTTTTCGGGCGGCGGAATGTCAGGCGCACTCTCCAGTGAAGACGTTGCGTGAATTGACGGTTGAACGATTTGGTGAGTTTGTCATTATACAAGCACGCGCAGATGGCTTCCTGCACCATATGGTACGTAACCTGGTGGGTGTTTTGCTTCCTATTGGTCGCGGACGGATGCCGGTAAGTTGGGCGGAAGAGGTGCTGACACACCGTAATCGCAGTAAGGGTGGGGTAACGGCCAAAGGTGCGGGGTTATATTTTATTAAAGCCTCATATGATTCGCCCGATTTGCCGGAAACCAGTCCGGGACCGGCGTTTATTCAGCCCATACTGGATACGACTCACCACAGATTTGATCAGGTTTAATATGACTATGTTTCACCGAACAAGAATTAAAATGTGCGGTATGACCCGCCCGGAAGACATGCAGCATGCCTGCGCTGCAGGCGCAGATGCTGTCGGCATGGTTTTTTATCCACCAAGTCCGAGAGCGGTTTCTCTGGGAATTGCTGAGCAACTGGCGCAACAAGTTAGTTTGCTCGTGGATAAGGTGTTGCTGTTTGTGAATGCCGATCCGGGTTATATTCGTGAAGTCGTTCAAGCGACCCGAGCTGATGTTATTCAATTTCACGGTGACGAAACAGAATCTTTTTGTGAACAGTTTGGTCTGCGTTACATCAAAGCATTGCGGGTAAAGGATGCAACACAGCTAAAAAGCCAACTGGCGACCCACCCAAACGCGGATGCGATCATGCTGGATGCTTTTGTTGAAGGGGTGCCGGGCGGCACTGGTCAGTCATTTGACTGGGCATTGATACCCGATGAGATTAAAACTCGGTTATTTTTGGCGGGGGGGCTCAATACCGCTAATGTTAAAGACGCGGTTTGCCGGATTAAACCATACGCAGTCGATGTCAGTGGTGGGATTGAAATATCCAAAGGAGTGAAGGATGCTGCCAAAATGCGCTCTTTTGCTGAGCAGGTGCGTCAGGCTGATCTATCCTTCAATGAAATTTCGTCATAAGTGTGTCCGTCGTTCACTTATAAAACATTGCCTGTTAATCAGTAATAATAGGTGAATATTCATCAAATATAGTATGGGGACATTATGAGCAGTTGGTTGGAGAAAATCGTACCTTCGATTATTCGATCCGATTCAGATGGCCGGTCGAACGTGCCTGAAGGATTGTGGAAAAAATGCCCTAAATGTGCGGCAGTGCTGTATCGCCCAGAATTGGAAAAAAATCTCGATGTCTGTCCAAAATGTGATCATCACATGCGTGTCGGCGCGAGACGTCGCCTGGATTTGTTTTTGGACGGTGAAGGCCGTCAGGAAATTGCGGTTCAGGTCAAGCCAGAAGACCGCCTGAAATTTAAAGACGGTAAACGTTACAAAGATCGCTTAAGCGCTGCGCAAAAACAAACGGGTGAAAACGATGCTTTAGTTGCCATGCAAGGTACCGTAGAAGGGCAGCCAGTGGTCGTCGCAGCATTCGACTTTAACTTCATGGGCGGCTCAATGGGCTCGGTTGTTGGTGAGAAGTTCGTGCAAGCAGCAAATGTAGCGTTGGAAAAACGTATTCCTTTTGTGTGTTTTGCGACCTCAGGTGGTGCGCGGATGCAGGAAGCCTTGTTCTCGCTGATGCAAATGGCAAAAACCAGCGCGGTTCTGGAACGGTTGCGTCAAAACGGTGTTCCGTATATTTCCGTGATGATTGATCCCTGCTTTGGTGGCGTATCGGCTTCTTTGGCGTTGTTGGGTGACATTAACGTGGCAGAACCTCATGCTTTGATTGGTTTTGCAGGCCCCAGAGTAATTGAACAAACCGTTCGCGAAAAATTACCCGAAGGTTTTCAGCGCAGCGAGTTCTTGCTGGAGAAGGGTGCTATCGATATGATCGTGCGGCGTCACGATCTGCGCACTAAACTCTCTGGCTTAATGAAAAAACTTGTGAATGCACCTGTCAATTAACAACTCTCTCAGTGAATGGCTCGGCTATATCGAGTCCATTCACCCCATTGAAATCGAGCTCGGTCTGGAGCGGTTAAAGACCGTCGCTCATCGATTATCCTTATTGAATCCGGAGGCTTTCGTATTTACCGTCGCCGGAACGAATGGCAAGGGCACGACGACAGCGGTATTGGCTAAATTAGCAGAGAAAGCTGGTAAATCGGTCGGTTGGTATACCTCGCCTCATTTGTTTAATTTCAATGAACGTGTTCGTGTTAATGGTAGTCCGGTTACCGATCAAGAGCTCGTCGCGGCATTTGATGAGGTAAATAAAGCCAGACGAGACGTGTCACTTTCTTATTTTGAGTTCACAACCCTCGCGGCATTATATCTTTTCGCTTCACGAAACCTTGACGTTTGGGTTCTTGAGGTCGGACTCGGTGGTCGCCTGGATGCGGTTAATATCATCGATCCCGATGTCGCAGTGGTGACCAATATTGGCCTGGATCACCAAGGTTTTCTGGGCGATACAGTCGAACAGATAGCGCGAGAAAAGGCAGGTATCGCCCGACCTGCGCGACCTGTTGTCATTGGTAGTCAAGAAGTGCCAGAAAGTCTGTATGAAACCCTTTCAGTAATGGGTGCCATTCCGTATCGCCTGGGAGAGCAGTTTTCGACGGAAAACGGTGTCCTGATGTGGAACGGTGGTCATTGTCGTAACTTGAATCCATCTGTTCCCGATACGAATGCGGTCACTGCCATACAGGCCTGGCTCATTTCTGGTTTTCATCTGTCGGATGAGAATATTGAAACTGCGATTGCTGACGTGAAAATGCCCGGTCGACTGCAACATGTGCGCTACAACAATCGTGACATTATTGTGGATGTTGGTCATAACCCCCATGCAGGCGAGTATATCGCGCGGAAGTTGGCGCCAAAGCAGTATCATTTATTGTTGGGTATGTTATCTGACAAGGACGCAAAGGGTTTTGTCGACGCGTTAAAGCCTGTTACAAAAAGTGTGAATTTGTTGGACCTCAATGTCCCCCGCGGCTTGTCTGCCGCAGATTTTGAGCAAAAACTGTCCGCTACAGACGAACTCCAGTTGTTTGGCTCTATCGAGCAGAGCTTGGACTTCCTAGATCAACATTACCCTTCGGAACCCTTGTTTATTGGCGGGTCTTTCTATACCGTTTGCATCGCTTTAGCTTTCCTGGAGAGTCGTGTTGGAACGTAAATTACAGCAGCGTTTGGTCGGTATTTTGGTATTGGCCTCTTTTGTGTTGCTGATCGCTCCTGTTTTGCTGGATGCTGAGGGTCGAATTCCAGAACGCATAACGAATATTCCTCCTCAGCCGAAACGACCTGATTTATCTCACATCAAGGTGGTGGAATCGTCCGAACCGCAATTAAGTCCTCTGCCAGATCCCGACGAGGTTGAGTTTGTCATTACCCCTCAGGTGGCGACCAAGGAAACAACGGTGGCTGTTAAATCTGGCAATAGCTCTGATTTGTGGAGCGTCCAGGTCGCCAGTTTCCGCGATGCCAAAAAAGCAAATCAGTTCAAAGAGGCTCTCAGAGGTGCAGAGCTGCAAGTTTATGTTCGTGAAAAAATCCTGTCGGATGGCAGTCTGTTCACTCAAGTGTTTGTCGGTCCTTTGCAGAGTAAATCTGAAGCGGATGCGATGAAAGCAAAGGTCAAGGACTCATTCGGTGAACAAGGGCTTGTTGTCCGCTTCCGGGAGGAGTAAGGATGCCGCTGGCACATTTATTCGCTTTGGTGTTCGATCAATAAAGCCGGCTGGTTTCGGTTCAACCTTCATTCTTGACCAAGTGGTTGAGAGTGGTGAAAGTCATTCACAAATCTGTCATTCCTGTTAGAATGCGCGCGATTTCTATTTCGGTTGCATCATGATTTTTATTGATTGGACCATATTGGTCATTCTTATTGTATCTGCGCTTATCAGCATTCGTCGTGGCTTTACGAAAGAAGCTATGTCACTGGCTTCTTGGATTGCAGCGCTGTTGATCGCGCGTATATTCAGCGACAATCTTGCTTCCCTGTTGTCAAATTGGCTGGCCAATGAGGCGCAGCGCTATACCGCCGCCTTTGTCATCTTATTCTTGGTTACCCTGATCGTCGGCTCACTGATCAATCATTTACTCGGCGAATTTGTGCGTATGACCGGTCTTACCGGCACCGACAGGGCCTTGGGTGTCGTATTTGGATTACTGCGGGGCTTGATTATTGTCGTAGCTATTTTGGCGTTGGGTCAATTATTTGCTCTGGATCAGTTCTGGCAGGATTCTGTACTGGTGCCATACTTTGAGCCGGTTATTCGCTGGACAGGCGAGAATATTCATAAAGCGTCAGGTGCGATCTTGTCGGTTGGAGGAGAGTAACGAATGTGTGGTGTTGTTGGGATTAAAGGTCAATCACCGGTAAATCAGTTGTTGTACGATGCATTGACCGTGTTACAGCACCGCGGGCAGGATGCGGCCGGTATCGTTACCGAGCAAGACGGTAAATTTTTCTTGCGCAAGAATAATGGTTTGGTCCGCGATGTTTTTCACACTCGCCACATGCAGTCCTTGGTTGGTCATACGGGTATTGGCCATGTGCGTTACCCGACTGCAGGGACCAGCAGTACAGCAGAAAGCCAGCCTTTTTATGTGAACTCACCTTACGGTATTGTGTTAGCCCATAACGGCAATCTGACCAACGCAGCCGAGTTAAATAAGGCACTGTTCCAGTCGGATCTTCGACACGTTAATACCACGTCAGACTCAGAAGTCTTATTGAATGTGTTTGCCCATGAATTGCAGCTTCAGGGTAAGTTGCGACCTATGGCTGAAGATGTGTTCGCGGCGGTACGTGGCGTGCATAGACGATGTCGGGGTGCGTACGGTGTTGTTGCGATGATCAGCGGTATTGGTCTGCTTGCCTTTCGGGACCCAAATGGCATCCGACCTTTGGTCTACGGCAAACGCGTTAACGAGCAGGGCGGGACCGAGTACATGGTTGCCTCTGAAAGCGTCGCATTGGATGTGCTTGGCTTCGAATTGATTGATGATGTCGCCCCGGGTGAAGCTGTATTTATTGATGCAGACGGTCAGTTGCATGTGCAAGCGTGTGCCGATCAAGTCAAAAAAACACCCTGTATGTTTGAGTTCGTTTATTTTGCTCGGCCCGATTCCATCATTGATGGAATTTCTGTTTATAAGGCCCGTTTGCGTATGGGGGACGCTCTGGCAGACAAGATTCTTCGGGAAAAACCCGATCATGATATTGATGTCGTAATCCCCATTCCTGACACCAGCCGAACATCAGCCTTGCAATTAGCTAATCGGTTAGGGGTTAACTTCCGGGAAGGGTTCATGAAGAACCGGTACATTGGCCGAACCTTCATTATGCCTGGACAGACGCAACGAAAAAAATCCGTCCGGCAAAAGCTGAACGCCATTGGCTTGGAATTCAAAGGTAAAAATGTCCTGCTGGTTGATGATTCCATTGTTCGAGGAACGACCTGTAACGAAATTATCGAAATGGCTCGTGATGCTGGTGCGAATAAGGTGTATTTTGCCAGTGCTGCACCTGAAGTGATTTTTCCCAATGTCTACGGTATCGATATGCCCGCGGCAAAAGAATTGATCGCACATGGCCGGACAAACGAAGAAATCCGAGTGTCAATTGGCGCAGATTGGTTGGTATATCAGGACTTGGAAGACTTAAAACAGGCCACCCAAACCAAAAAGTCCGACGTTCACGATTTCGATTGCTCGGTGTTTGATGGATGTTATGTGACGGGCGATGTTGATCAGGCATACTTAGACGCGCTTGAAGCGCTGCGCAACGACGACAGCAAGTCTAAGTCTCAGATCAGTGACTCGTCGATGGTCGACTTACACAACGACGAACAATAGCAATAACCTCTGAGGCCGCATCAGCGGCCTTTTTCTTTTCCGTACCAATCTTCTCTTCCGTCTTCCGCGTATTGATTAAACTTCCTGCAAAGACCGCGAACTTAGCGGGCGGCTCTGCTATAAATAGTGATTCAGAATCGAAAATGTGGAATTGGAGAGTTCATGGCGCGCATCGCTCAAGTCACCGATCAATTGGTCAAACAGGCCAGTCGGGTCGTTGCAGGTAAGTCCGAGCAGATACGGTTGATATGGGTATCGTTGCTGTGTGGTGGGCATGTTCTGCTGGAAGATCTCCCAGGTGTAGGAAAAACGACGCTAGCCCAAAGTTTGGGCAATCTGCTCGGCTTGAAGTATCAGCGTGTACAGTTTACGGCTGATTTGCTGCCATCGGATATTATTGGCGCACAGATATTTGACCGCGACAGACAAGAATTTAAATTTCATCGCGGACCTGTTTTCACCCAGCTGTTATTGGCCGATGAATTAAACCGCGCAACACCGAAAGCACAGTCTGCCTTGTTGGAAGCTATGGAGGAAAATCAAGTCTCCGTAGACGGCCAAGCTGAGCCTTTACCACAACCTTTCTTTGTTATTGCCACACAGAATCCACAAACACAATCGGGGACGTATCCGTTGCCGGAATCACAATTGGACCGTTTTTTCATGCGGTTAACACTGGGATACCCCGATGAACAGGTCGAAAAAGAGTTATTGATGGGGCGCGTTGGCCGTGTAAACCTGACTGCGCTTGAGCCATTATTTTCGGTCGATGAATTTTTAACGATGCGGGCGCTGGTGCGTGAAGTGCAGGTCAGTGATGCTATTTTGAACTACTTGATGCGCTTGGTGCAACGTACACGCGACAATGCCTTATGCGCATTAGGGCTTTCCCCACGCGCATCTCAGTCACTGGCCATGGCTTCTCGGGCCTATGCCGCTACTTTTGGTCGGGACTACGTAACGCCAGATGATGTTCAAGCCGTTTTCCCCAGTGTTGCGGGTCACCGCCTTAAAGCACATCGCTCCCTGAGTACCGATTTATTAGTGTCGCAGATACTGGAATCTGTCGATGTGATCGGTGAGTAAACCGTCGTGATACGTTGGTTACGTAAAAAGCTCAACATCAATATGTCGAACTGGATCGAAAAGCGTTTGCCGGTGCAGCCTTCTGTCACGCTGGATCAGTCGAAAATATTTATTGTTCCAACGCGTCAGGGGTTATTGCTCTTACTGATTTCATTGCTGGTAATCCTGTTGGCGATTAATTTTGAAAGCGCTTTGAACTACGCGCTTGCTTTCTGGATCGTATCTATTTTATGGGTAGCGGTGCACCTGACTTTTCGGAATCTCAGCGGTTTATCTCTAACAAGTATCTCCGGAAATCTTGTGAGGGTAGGCGACACCGCTGAGGTTACGATTAAGCTGACATCCCGTAAGCCCCTTGATCGAGGGGTGGTGGAATTTATCCATGAAGAATGGGGCTCTGTTCAAGCCCATGTTTCCGGTTTGGAAACATGGGTACGGTTACCGTTAACAGCCTATAACCGTGGTCCGGTATCACCACCCCGGTTTCGCCTGGAGTCGCGTTTTCCCTTCGGTTTGGTGGTCGCTTGGTCGCAAGTGCACCTGGATGTTCGGGCATGGGCATATCCGGTTTCGCAACAGTTCGAGCGTGTTGCTGTCGGTTCAGATGTCGATGACGATCAAGAGATGCTGGACGATCATTTTTTTCGTGAAGGCTCTGAGGATTTTCACTCCTTGAGAGCCTATGTACCCGGTGACTCGATCAAGCGAATGCACTGGCCAGGATTTGCCAGAGATGTGTTGTTAGTTAAAGCCTTTTCCGACTATCAGTCTTCCGATGAAATCATTGAATGGGATCAATTTCCAGGGGTTGCGGATGAACAGCGATTAGCCGCGATAGCCTATTACAGCGAGGTGTTTCATCGTCGCCAATCACCATTTGGAATTGTGTTGCCTGGGTACGAACTGGAACCAGGGAAAGGAAGTGAACATCTGAACAAAGTACGGCGAGTTCTTGCGGAGTTTGGCTATGTCTGATCTTGCCTACATTCCACCCTATCAAAGGGTTATCCATCAAGCAGCCTTCAAGGCGCTATTGGTGGTTCAATTTCTCACTGTAATACCGTTCATGCCCTATATGCCGAACTGGCTTTTAGCTGTGCTGTTTTTGGTGGTGATTTGGCGGTGGCGCGTATTGCACGGTGAGTTGAAAAAACCGCCGTTGATTGTTGTGTTGGCAGCGATGTCCGTTGGTATCATCGGAATTCTGCTTTCTGGTTTGAACCGCTACTCGCTGGATACGGCCGTCGCGCTGTGTTTATTAGGGTACCTTTTAAAGTCGCTGGAAGTACTGCGACGCAGGGACGCTATTTTACAGATTTACTTAGGTTTATTTTTAACGGGTGTTTACCTTCTATATCGGTTTGATCCTGTGGCTGCCTTAGTCATGGTTGGATTACTGTTGGTTAACTTTATTGCGCTTCAGGCTGTGACATCTGATGTGCAATTCAATTTCCGTTACGCCGCTAAACAATCTACATTGCTCATTATTGGCGCAATCCCTGTCATGATTGCCGGTTACCTCTTTTTTCCGCGCCTGCCACCTTTATGGACCATCCCTAATGAACAAAGAGGGGCGATGACCGGCATGTCGGATGAACTGAATCCTGGCTCCGTTGCGGAATTAGCACGGTCAAATGCACCTGCATTCAGGGTGAGTTTTTCTGGAAATGTGCCACCCCGATCTCAGTGGTATTGGCGTGGAAATACCATGTCAGCCTTCGACGGGGAGACCTGGCGTTCCACCGTCAGTGAGAACAATAGATTCAGCTGGCCAAGAAACGCGACGTTGCCGACTCCGTTGAATTCGGGGTATCAGTACACGGTAATCATGGAGAGTTCCGGGCGACGCTGGTTGTATTTTCTCGATTGGCCAACGCAAGCCCAAGGCGATAACCTTCGAGTCATGCCGGACGGTCGGGCCGTGTCTGAACGGCCGTTGAATTCCGTATACCGATACCAGGCCAGTAGTGCATTGGAAGTAGAATGGTCGGATCAAGAAAGGTATTTACAGGAAAGTACCTTGCTGCCAAGGACTGGAAATGAGGGCCTGCGAGCTTGGGCGATTGATCGGCGTTCGCAAGTTGACTCAGATTCAGAATTTGTTGAATCCATTCTTTCTTACATTCGTGAACAGGACTTTTACTATACCTTGCGCCCCCCTCTGTATCAGGGCGCTCAGGGCATGGAAAATTTCTGGTTGGGTGCACGTCGTGGTTTTTGTGAGCATTACGCCAGTGCGATGGCGATCATTTTGCGGTCTGTTGGCATACCTACGCGCTTGGTAGGGGGTTATCTGGGGGGCAATTATGTTGCTTCTGGTGATTACATTCAGGTTCGTCAAATGGAAGCTCATGCGTGGCTGGAGGCATGGATTAATGGCTCTTGGCGTCGCATAGACCCCACCGCGGCCGTAGCACCAGGGAGAGTCGAGATTAACATCGATGACTTCTTTCTGGATACTCAGCCGTCAGATTTATCGTTAATGACCCGCGTCGGAAAGCTGGGGTTGATAAATCAGTTAACCATGTATTGGGATTCTCTGAACTATAAGTGGCAGGTTCTTGTACTGGATTATGACAACAGTACCGCACTCAACTGGTTTGAGGCGGGTTTTGGCAAGGCAACAGCTCTTAAATTGGCCATCGCCTTTTTAAGTCTGATGGGCATTGTCGCACTGATGGTCGCGTATTTTTTAGGCATGATTCATTTTCCCGTTCGTACCAAGGAGCCCTATCGTAGTTTAGCTAAAATCGAGCGCTGGTTTGGCCCACGTGAACCAGGTGAAACCATTAATAAATATCTGGATCGTCTGGCGGAAGAACACCCGCAGTGGAAAGGTTTTAAATCGATAAAAACGCTGTTTGAAGAGGCTATTTATAAGCCTGGTGAACGTTTTGATCAAAAGGCGCTGAGGCTTTTGTTAGCGGATTTGCGTCAACAAAAGACGCATTAACGCTGCAAGAATCAGGATATGCCACTACTATAAGTAAATAGGATTTCAGACTCAACGCAGTCTGACGAACGACAGTCATTGAATAGAGTTATTTGTGACGAATTCAAAACAAGATCAGTTAGAACAATTAAAACAACATTTTGGCCGACGTGTTCATGAGCAGGCTCGCAGTATTGTTAATGGCTGGAGCACGTTGCAGGACGTGCATTGGAATGAAGTCTGGTTTGATGAATTCAGCCAGTCAGCAGCAAAACTGCACAAATTAGCTGACCGCTACAAATTCACCACTTTGGCTACCGCGTCTCAACAGCTGTCTGAATTACTGGCGCAGGAAAATGGTCTCAAGGCGCCAAAGTCGGATATTCTGGAAAAGCTTAATCGCTGTATCAGTGACATTGCAGATGCCTGCTCTCGGGTGAATGATGATCTTCCGGTTAAACAGATGTCGGCGGGGCGCAAACCGGTATATCTGTGTTTCAAGGATCCCAGCATGGCGTCATCCTTAGCAGAGCAAATGTCGCATTTCGGCATACCCACTCAATGCTACGATGATGCGGGCGAGTTCGAGAAATCCATTCTGTATCGCCTGCCATCGGCGATCATTGTCGATAAAGATTTTACTGACGACGGCATTGCCCTGGTCACTAAGTTGCAGGGCGAATTAAGGGCGCCTATTCCTGCCGTTTTTTATTCTGCCAATCCACCTACCATTGAAGAACGTCTGGCGGTAGTTCGCGCCAACGGTATTGCCTTTTTTGATGGTCAGCTTGATTTCGGCATGTTGATTGAGCAGTTAATGAGCATCTATTCGTTGCGCAATGAACCCCCTTATCGGGTATTAGTGGTAGATGACTCAAGGTCGCAGTCAACGTACGCGGAAAAAACTTTGAATTTCGCCGGAATTTTTACCCGGGCTGTGAACCAGCCATTGGATGTCATAGATGTCATGGATAGTTTTCACCCAGATGCCATTTTAATGGATATGTATATGCCTGGTTGTATGGGACCCGAGTTGGCACAGGTTATTCGCCAGCAGGCTAAGTATGATGCTATTCCAATTCTCTATTTATCCGCGGAGTCGGATATAGAAAAACAACTCGACGCCGTGGCCCGAGGCGGAGATGACTTTCTGACTAAACCGGTACCCAAGGATGTACTGATTGCCACTGTGATAAACCGATGTCGGCGGCATCGCGGACTGCGTGAGCAAATGATACGCGACAGCTTGACCGGACTGGTCGATCACAATAATACGTTGGAAGCATTGAAGCACGATTTGAAGCGAATGGCGGCAGAAAACAAGCCGGTGAGTTTTGCCATGATCGACATTGATCGGTTTAAGTTGGTGAATGATACCTATGGACACGGCATGGGAGATCGGGTTATTCACGCCTTGGCGTTGTATATGCGGCAGCGTTTTCGTGTGACCGATACCATAGGTCGCTATGGCGGCGAAGAGTTTGCGGTAATTTTACCGGATACCGATGAAGCCACCGCTTGGAACCTCCTGAACGAAGTACGGGACAGCTTCGCTAAGCTAGTACATCGTCATAAAGATACCGATATTACCGTGACGTTCAGTTGTGGTGTGGCGGGCAGTCAACCCGGCGAAGAGTTCTCCGAATTGGCCCAACGCGCCGACACAGCCTTGTACGCTGCAAAACGAAATGGTCGCAATCAGGTATGTATGGCCAGCGGCGTCGAATAGACGTCGCTGTGAGGAACATTGAGTTAGCTGGTTATTTATCCTGCCATGGGTATGGCTCTGTTGCAAAAGCGACCGACAGGGTGCCAGGACCGAGGTTGATGCCCCCTGAAAGTGACATAGGGGTAACAATCAATTGATAGCGCTTGGCCTTGGCCGCCTTCTTTAATTCGTCAAATCCTGTGATGTTATCCAGTTCTGTTGGGTTGCCTGCGTAACTAACTGCTATAAATGGGGACAGCAATCCTTCGTTTACTTTGGTCACCGTGTGGTCAAAAAGAGTCTGAGCTGCTTTCGCAAAGCCCCTTACTTTTGTGACCGGGAAAGTCTGGTCATCCAGAGCCAGTACAATAGGGCATATTCCGACCGTCCGTCCGACAATAGCACCCAGCCAGCTAATACTGTTGTCGCCTTTCTTTCGAGCCCGTTCGCGCAGGTAATAGACGTCTTGTGGTACTTGATAGGCGTGAACTTTTGAACTGAGCAGGTCAATAGTACGACGCAGTTTTGTGCCGTTAACCCCTTTGTTGATCAATGCAATGGTGTGTGCAGCCAGAACACCCTGACCCGTAAAGATAGTGCGGCTATCCTGTACCCGGATGTTAAGGTTTTTGTTGGTGTTTTTCTTAGTAATGATCGAAACCGCTTCCACCGCGTTTTCATAGGTGGGGCTGCGCACGCGGTTGACGGTTTGAATGACAATCTCTTCTTCACCACTTTCAATAACAGATTCGATAATTTTAATAATGTCGGTGGTTGAGGTTGGCGCTGTTTCGCCGTCATGGCCTTTATCCATCGCGCCGCTGGAATACAGTCGAATCGTTTGTTCCGTATTTCGAAAGTCCTGCATAGATTGTTGATCGTAAATGATCGTGGCAGGGAGCAATCGAATATTCGACTTTTCAATCAAAGCCTTTGGTAAGTCACAGGCTGAATCAACGATTAATGTTGTCATCCTTTACGATACTCCAGTCATTCGTTTGTGTTGGATTATTATTCCGTCATTTTGCACAGTATTCATGAGAATTTGAATAGCGTGAACGAATAAAACTGCCCGTATATTCCACCCCCTTAGCTGCCGACAATAAGTTAACAGGTGTCTTGGTGTGTGGCAGTCTAACGGGACAGATTAAACCTTGAGAGGGAAGCATGACGATAGTAACACCCGATTGGGTCAAGAGCGCGGTTTTCTACCAGATTTTTCCTGATCGTTTTGCGCGTGGGTCCGTCAATCATGCACCGAGGGGAATTCAATTCAAGCCCTGGGGTTCGCCTGCGTCAGAACAGGGTTATCAAGGGGGGGATCTATATGGCATTGCGGAAAAATTAGACTATCTCAAGGACTTGGGGGTCAACGCTATTTATCTGAACCCCATTTTTTCGTCAGCCGCAAATCACCGTTATCATACGTTCGACTATTTTCAGGTGGATCCGCTTCTTGGCGGCAACGCAGCATTGCGCAAACTTCTGGACGATGCGCATGAGCGGGGTATGAAAATTGTCCTGGATGGCGTGTTTAATCATGCGTCACGCGGATTCTGGCCTTTTCATCACATTCTTGAGAACGGGCCGACATCCCCTTACTTGGATTGGTTTCATATAGAAGATTTTCCGCTAAACCCGTATCCGTCAGGCAAAGATGAGCAGTTAAACTACAAGGCTTGGTGGGATCTGCCAGCCTTGCCTAAATTCAATACAGATAATCCTGGCGTTCGTGACTATTTGTTTTCGGTGGCTGAATACTGGATCGATTTCGGAATAGATGGCTGGCGTCTGGATGTTCCGGGCGATATCGATGACGACAGTTTTTGGCAGGAATTTCGTGCACGGGTTAAAGCCAAGAATCCCGAAGCTTATATTTGCGGTGAAATCTGGGATAAGGCAGATCGCTGGCTGCAAGGTGACCAGTTCGATGCTGTCATGAATTACCCAATGGGAACCGCGGCACTGAGTTTCTTTGGCGCGCACTCATTGAAGACAGACTATCGGCAAAATCACCTTGATCTGACGCCCGCGTCTGCTCGGGAATTTTGCCGACGCGTCGACGCGGTTTACAGCTGGTATGACTGGGCAATAAACAGGGTGCAGCTAAATCTGTTGGATAGTCATGATATGCCACGAGCAAAGTGGCTTGTAAATGATAATACGACGGCTGTGCGTCAGTGTTTGGCATTTTTACTGTCCGTTCCAGGCGCGCCTTGTATCTATTACGGAACTGAAGTGGGCATGACGGGAGGGAACGATCCGCATTGTCGTGAAGCCTTCCCGTGGCAGGAGACTGAGTCTTGGGATTTGTCTATCTCGTCTTGCATACGCAAACATGCCCGCATTCGTCAACAATACGCCGCTATGACGCAGGGAGATTTTTCGATCACCGCTGTTGGTGACGATGTTGTTATGCTCAGGCGTTTCTGCGATCAAAAGCAGGTGGTTGTTGCTTTTAACCGAGGCTCTAAAGAACAGCGGATTCGTTTGGAGAGTCGCGGTAGGTCGCTGTTTCATCTGCAAGGCGCTGAAGGCAATGAAAAAAAAGCAGTGCAAAGCGAAATTAATTTACCCGCAGGCGCGGTGGAAGTTTTCGTAAGTTAATTTCGAGAAATGCGGTTATTAAGCCAAATCTGTCCTTTTTAATGTGATGGACCGATAAATTGTTGTAATAAAAACACAGGCAGAGGGTATGTCTGTTTATACGCTCACGAGTTGACCATAAATTGCTGACAAAAACACTGGTTGCTGTTTCTCTTCTTCTCTAGGATCACGCCGCGACGCTGGCTCAAGACCCTATCAACTTGTCATGAAACCAAAAAAAACGGGCCAGCCTGACTGACAATTCATAATAAACAAGGCTCCGAACACATGAATGCGACTCAAGTTAATCAGACGTTGTCACAATGGCAGCAGAAAGAAGAAATGGCTGAAACCATGATTCCTTTGATCGGTCAGTTGTACCGAAAGAATGATGTGATAACGTCGATTTACGGTCGCCAGATTATTAATCAATCCTCCATCGGATTGCTTAAATCGCACCGTTTCGTGAAGCAGGTAGAAGGGCATGAGTTGTCCGTTCAGGATACGTTATCGGTGTTGCAAGAATTGACGAAGCTGAATTTAGCCGCCGGTCATATCGATATCGGTAAGCTCGCCCTGAAATATAAGGGTCAACAGGCAGGAACACCGCTGTCGCATTTTCTGAAAGATGAATTGGCAGAATTGGTTGATGGGTATGACGTGAACCGTCAATATGAATCAGCCCCTCGTGATGTCGTTCTTTATGGCTTTGGTCGTATCGGACGTTTACTCGCGCGTATTCTGATTGAGAAAACAACCGGCTCGGGTTTGCGCTTGCGCGCCATTGTGGTCCGCCCGGGCAAAGCAGCCGATGATCTGACTAAGAGAGCGAGTCTGTTGCGCCGGGACTCCGTGCATGGCAGCTTTGAGGGCACTATTCAGGTCGACAAAGAAAACCAGTGCATTATCGCAAATGGCACGTCCATAAAGGTTATTTATGCCAGCTCACCGAAAGAAATCGACTACGAATCTTACGGGATTCATGATGCATTAATTGTTGATAACACCGGAATTTGGCGGGATGAAGCCGGGTTGGCCCAGCATCTAGAAGCAAAGGGTGCTGGCAAAGTGTTGTTAACGGCGCCCGGTAAAGGCGACTTAAAAAATATTGTTTATGGGGTGAATCATGAAGATGTACTGGCAACGGATACCATTGTGTCTGCGGCATCCTGTACAACGAATGCAATTACGCCGGTATTGAAGGTCTTAGACGAACACTTTGGCATTATGAATGGTCACGTAGAAACGATTCACTCTTACACCAATGACCAGAACCTCATCGATAACTACCACAGTGGCGAGCGACGCGGGCGATCTGCGCCGTTGAATATGGTGATCACAGAAACCGGGGCAGCCAGTGCAGTTGCGAAAGCCCTGCCAACACTGAAAGGCAAGCTGACCGGTAATGCCATTCGGGTTCCCACACCGAACGTGTCCATGGCCATTCTCAATTTAAACTTGGCGACCGACACGACAACTGAAGCACTGAATGAGTTTCTGCGCGAACAATCGCTGTATTCAGAATTGTCCAAGCAAATTGACTTCACCAACTCGCCGGAGGCGGTGTCCAGTGATTTTGTGGGCAATCGGAAAACCGCTATCGTGGACAGTGGTGCAACCATTGTTCGCGACAATCGCGCCGTTCTGTATCTCTGGTATGACAACGAAGCAGGTTATAGCGCACAGGTTGTTCGGTTAATGCACTCCATGGCAGGCGTGCATTATCAAATTTACCCTAAGGCTTAAGCCAGTTGGCATTTGCCTAATACCCAGGCTGGGTATTATCACTAGTATTGCTCCATCAAGGGCCGCACCGATATACAGTTCGGGCTCGGCCCTTTACAATCCCAGTCGCCACAAACGACTATTCATTCTCGTCAGTTCCGTCTACGGCAGGGTAAAATCAAATAAAAACGCAGCCCCAATGGGTTTTGATTCGATTTTAACGACTTCACCTCAGGTGATAGCGGATCGCAGTGGTACTGCACGGCAAGGTGTACACAGTTAAAACAGGTCGCAGTTGCTCACGAAATGAAGATCTACTCGCCAAATCAGCTTAAGCAAGTGCCATTCAGATTGGATCCCCTGAGGGAATTTCAAAACATTTGAACCGTTTCTGAGTTCAGAGCGAACGCGTGTCGGGTTAGAAAAGGCTTGTTGCGTTGTTCTTAATTAGAGGACTGGCTGGCGGGCGGTTACGTCCATCGCTATAATCCGGCTCTTTCTCAAACCAGTTAAAGAGACCAACATGACCAAAGTTCGAACGCGCATCGCACCGTCCCCAACAGGTGACCCTCATGTAGGGACCGCCTACATTGCCCTGTTTAACAAAGTTTTTGCGGAAAGTGCCGGTGGTGAGTTCATTTTACGCATCGAAGATACGGATCAGGCGCGTTCAACCAAAGCTTCGGAGCAGGCTATTCTGGACAGTCTGAACTGGCTCGGTTTGAGTTGGTCTGAAGGGCCCGATGTTGGCGGTCCTCACGGTCCTTACCGACAATCGGACCGCAAAGACATCTATCAGAAATACACTCAGCAGCTGGTCGATGAAGGGCATGCCTTTCCGTGTTTCTGTACATCCGAGCGTTTAGATGACCTGCGGGAGAAGCAGCGCGAAGCTGGCGAAGATATCGGCTATGACGGCCATTGCATGCATTTGTCGGCCGAAGAAGTGCAGCAAAGGTTAAGCACAGGCGAAACACATGTTGTTCGTATGAAAGTCCCGCAAGAGGGCGCTTGCGTCATTAAAGATGTTTTGCGCGGCGATGTGGAGATCGATTGGAAGCAAATCGATATGCAGGTTCTGATGAAGTCCGACGGCTTGCCAACCTACCATTTGGCCAGCGTTGTTGACGACCACCTGATGGAAATCAGCCACATCATGCGTGGTGAGGAATGGATATCCTCCACTCCCAAGCAGTTGGCTTTGTACCAGTACTTTGGTTGGGAGGCTCCGATTTATGTGCATTTGCCGTTATTGCGTAACGCAGACAAATCCAAGTTGAGTAAACGCAAGAATCCGACGTCTATCACTTACTTTCGAGAGCTCGGAATCTTGCCAGAGGCTTTGTTGAATTTCCTGGGAATGATGGGCTGGACCATGCCTAATGGCGAAGAAATCTTCAATTTGCAGGATATGATCGGTGCCTTCGACGTCAACCGAATCTCACTTGGCGGACCTGTGTTTGATCAGGAAAAATTGAACTGGTTAAACGGCAAGTATCTTCGTGAACATCATACGCCAGAGCAGTTATTGCAGCGTTTAGTCGATTGGAAATTCAATGCTGAGTTTGCTTCTCAACTGATGCCTTTAGCGCAAACGCGTGCAGAGACGTTAGGTGATATCGCCCCTTTGTTGGCGTTCTTCTTCCAGGGCAATCCTGATTTGACGGAAGCCAGCTTTGCCGGGTTGAAACTCGAAACAGAGGAGCTTAAGAACGTTTTACAGCTAATTTTGTGGAAATTAGAAACGTTGCGAGATTGGCAGAAAGACAACATTTTTGCCGATGTCAAAGCCATTGCTGAGCATACTGGTCACAAATTTAAAGACGTGAATGCACCTTTGTTCATCGCCATTACCGGCTCGACGGCTTCTGTATCTGTGATGGACGCCATGGCTATTTTGGGGCCGGATATGACCAGAGGACGTTTGCGACACGCTATTTCGGTTCTGGGTGGCTTGGGTAAAAAGAAACTGAAATCGTTGGAAAAAGAGTTTAATCAGATCTCTGCTTTTCTTGATTAAGGATTGATCGCGTAACTCTTTGAATTAACTGAAAAAATTCAAAGAAAAATATTGACAGGCATAGCGAGGCTCATTAATATGCCTCGCACCTGTTGAGGGGCTATAGCTCAGCTGGGAGAGCGCCTGCATGGCATGCAGGAGGTCAGCGGTTCGATCCCGCTTAGCTCCACCATATTCAAGAAAAAGCCTGCGTTTATCGCGGGCTTTTTTGTGTCTGGGGGTTTGAAGCGGCGCAATGGATTGAACCGAGATCAAACCGCTTGCGGTTCGACCGAGATGTCGGACCACCCGAGCGCCACCATTCTTAAGACGTGCCCGAAAGCACCAGTCACTTGACGGACATCTATCCGCTATCGGGTTTCTTTTGTATACTGCCGCAAATTCGTTTCAGGCAAAATCATGGTCAACCCACTGTTTCGGAAGAACATTGTTTCTATTAGTGATCTGAGCAAGTCAGACCTCGAACTCATTGTTAATCTCGCTACTATTTTTAAGTCCCAAGGCCCCAGACCGTATCTCGCGAATCGCGTTATTGCCAGTTGTTTTTTTGAAGCCTCCACACGTACTCGACTGTCTTTTGAAACCGCTGTGCAGAGGTTGGGTGGCAGTCTGATCGGTTTCTCAGATGGTGCCAATACGTCGACGAAAAAGGGTGAAACCTTAACTGACAGTATTCATATGATTTCATCTTATGCGGATGCCATTATTATGCGGCATCCACGCGAAGGGGCAGCCAGGCTCGCCTCAGAAGTTGCAACGGTGCCGGTTATTAACGGGGGGGATGGAGCCAATCAGCATCCATCGCAAACGCTGCTGGATTTATTTTCCATCCATGAATGCCAGGGTCGATTGGAAAACCTGTCGGTCGCTTTTGTGGGCGATTTAAAGTATGGCCGGACAGTTCATTCCCTGGCCCAGGCATTAGGGCGCTTTAACCCGACTTTCTATTTTGTTGCGCCTGAAGTATTGAAAATGCCTTCGTATATTGAACAAAGTCTGAATGAACAGGGTGTCGCATTTGAGTATCTGGACTCGCTGGATGCGGCCATTGAAAAAGTTGACATTCTGTACATGACTCGGGTGCAAAAAGAGCGTTTTGATCCAACCGAGTACATGCACATCGCTTCGCAATATGTTCTGACCGCCGATATGCTCAGTCACGCCAAGCCGACGATGAAGGTTATGCATCCATTGCCGCGGGTTGATGAAATTCACCCAGATGTGGATGCTACCAGTCACGCCTATTATTTCCAGCAAGCCGAAAACGGCGTTTATGCGCGCGAAGCGCTGTTGGCGTTGGTCATGAATGAAAACATTCAGGAGTTGAATAATGCGTGAAACCATGGCCGTAGAGGCAATTGAAACCGGCACGGTGATCGATCATATCCCGGCGGGTCAGGGACTGAACATACTGGCCCGAATCCAGAAGCGTAACGCCCAAGCCAGACTCACTGTCGGCTTGAATTTACCGTCTAAAGGGAGTGGTGTTAAAGACATCATTAAAGTAGAGGGCTGGCTGTTTTCTGAACATGATGCCGCTGAAATGGCTTTGTATGCGCCGCACGCAACCGTTAACATCATTGAAGCGTACAAAGTGGTAAAGAAATTCCCTATTGGCCTACCGGCTGAATTTACCGGTATTTTTCCATGCCCAAACACCAACTGCATATCACACGCAGAGCCGGTTGCTACCAGGTTCACAGTGACCGAAACACCTGAAAAAGTGCAGTTGCGCTGTCATTTTTGTGAACGCAGTTTCGCAGACAGTCTTTTTAAGCACTAAAACCCTTATCTGACGGCAAAAAATGCTGTCAGATCAGTTGCTTATTTCTCATCCTTCCTTATAGTGAACGCCTTTTAAGCCCACCGATTGACGGGAGTTTAGACGGTACATGGATACCCTCAATAAGCTGCATGACGACGCTCTGGCAGCAGTAAACGAAGCAAGTAATGCTCAGGCGTTAGATGAGATTCGAGTTAAATATCTGGGTAAAAAAGGTGATATCACCGCTCAGTTAAAGTCCCTAGGCAAACTTACTGCTGAAGAGCGTCCCGCTGCCGGGGCTCGAATCAACGAAGTGAAGGAAGCCGTTTCGAATGCGATCAACGCACGAAAAGCCCATCTTGAGCAGCATGCGCTTGCTGAAAAGCTGGCCTCTGAGAAAATTGACGTAACAGCGCCTGGTCGTCGGCAGAAAACGGGTGGTTTGCACCCGGTGACCATGACACTGCGACGCATGGAGTCCTTCTTCACCAATATCGGCTATGACATCGCGACCGGCCCCGAAATTGAAGACGATTATCACAACTTTGAAGCGTTGAATATTCCGTCTCATCATCCCGCGCGAGCCATGCACGATACCTTCTACTTTGATGCAACGACTCTATTGCGGACGCATACATCGCCTGTGCAGGTCAGAACCATGGAGTCATCGCAACCACCAATCCGGATCGTTTGTCCGGGCAGGGTTTACCGATGCGATTCTGACTTAACTCATAGCCCGATGTTCCATCAGATGGAAGGCTTGATGATCGATGAAAAGGTCAGTTTTGCAGATTTAAAAGGGACAATTGAAGAATTTCTGCGGGTCTTTTTTGAAAAAGAGTTGCCAGTTCGGTTCCGTCCTTCCTATTTTCCGTTTACGGAACCCAGTGCAGAAGTGGATATTGCCTGTGTTATGTGCGGTGGTGATGGCTGTCGTGTTTGCAGTCAGACCGGTTGGTTGGAAATTATGGGGTGCGGGATGGTACATCCCAATGTATTACGTGCATCCGGTGTAGATCCGGAAAAATATCAGGGTTTTGCTTTCGGCATGGGTGTTGAGCGTATGGCTATGCTGCGCTACGGCGTTAATGACCTGCGGCTGTTCTTCGAGAACGATTTAAAATTCTTGAGTCAATTCAACTGATATCGGTAAGGACTAAGTAAGCATATGAATTTCAGTGAAAAGTGGTTGCGTCAGTGGGTTAATCCGTCCATTACCGCTCAGGAACTCATGGATCAGGTGACCATGGCTGGCCTTGAAGTCGATGGTTTTGAGCCAGTTGCCGAAGATTTTTCCGGTGTAGTCATTGGTGAAGTAATCAGCTGTGCACCTCACCCGAATGCCGACAAATTACAGGTTTGTGAAGTCAGCAATGGCAACAGTGTCGCACAACTGGTCTGTGGTGCACCCAACGCCCGGGCAGGGCTGAAGGTCGCCTTTGCGGAAGTAGGCGCCGTATTACCAGGTGACTTTAAAATCAGCAAGGCCAAGCTTCGCCAGGTAGAAAGCTTCGGTATGCTGTGTAGCGAAAAAGAATTGGGTCTGTCTGAAAACCATGACGGTATCATGGAGTTGGCCGCCGATGCGCCGGTGGGAACTAATCTTCGCGACTATTTTGAGTTGGATGATATCGCCATTGAAGTCGACCTGACGCCCAACCGCGCAGATTGTTTGAGCATGCGAGGTATTGCGCGTGAAGTGGGTGTATTAAACGATGTCGCTGTTTCTGAGCCTGCCATTAACCCCATTGCCCCCGTTCATGACGATGTATTCCCGGTCGACATTATCGATAGCAAAGGTTGTCCACGATATGCCGGACGGGTTCTGAATAATGTGAATGTCAAAGCGGCGACGCCAATCTGGATGGTTGAACGGTTGCGTCGGGGCGGTATCCGCTCCATTGACCCTGTTGTTGATGTGACCAACTATGTGATGTTAGAGCTGGGTCAGCCGATGCACGGATTTGACCTGGACCAATTGAATGAAAAGATTATTGTTCGGCGCGCTGAAAAAGCAGAGAAAATCACGTTGCTTGATGGGCAGGAAATAACGTTAAACGACTCTGTGCTGGTTATTGCAGACAAGCAAGGTCCATTGGCTATGGCCGGAATTATGGGTGGTGAACACTCAGGCGTATCGGAAAATACGACTCGGGTGTTTTTAGAGTCTGCATTCTTTGCGCCTATTGAGATTGCCGGTAAGGCCCGATCTTTTGGTTTGCATACAGATTCCAGTCACCGTTTCGAGCGTGGCGTAGACAGCGCGCTGCAGGTCACCGCTATTGAACGTGCAACGCAGTTGTTAATGGATATTTGTGGTGCCCAGCCGGGGCCGGTTATTGTCAGGGAGTCTGCCGACCATCTGCCCAAGGCGGCGGTTATCGAGCTTTTTGCGGATGTTGTGTCCAGCAGCTTGGGTATGACACTGGCAGACGAAGTCATTTCGCAGATTTTAACAGGTCTGGGTTTTGCCTTGATCGATACCAAGACAGGATACTGGAAAGTTCAGGCGCCAAGCTGGCGTTTTGATATGGAAATACAGGCCGACCTGATCGAAGAACTGGCCCGTATTTATGGCTACAACAAACTGCCCGTTACGGCACCGATGGCCGCCATGAAGCCACAGGGTGCGCCGGAGCAGGAGACGCCAGAGTCTGCGATCGTCGATCGGATGGTCTCTTTGGGCTACCAAGAAGCGATAACCTACAGCTTTGTTGAGCCCGCAGCCCAGAAAGCAATGTTTCCAAAGAAAGAGGGTGTGGTTTTAGCCAACCCCATTTCAAACGATATGTCGGTCATGCGCGTATCGTTATGGCCAGGTTTGTTGAAGGCCATGCAACACAACTTGAATCGTCAACAGGATCATGTCCGTTTGTTCGAAACTGGTCTACGCTTTCGTCAGGAAGAGAAGGGCTTGGAACAGGTGCAGATGCTGGCCGGTGTCGTCACCGGGAAACGCCTTGCGGAAGGTTGGTATGAAACCGGTGAAGCCGTCGATTTTTACGATGTGAAAGGCGATATTGAGCAAATGTTGGCATTGGTGAAAGGCGTTAATTTCGAATTTGTGCCCGGAACCAATTCAGCCATGCATCCGGGGCAGTGTGCCCGTATTGAGCGAAATGGTAAATTAGTCGGATATGTAGGTGCTTTGCACCCGACACTCGCGAAGGATTATGGCTTTAAACAGAATGTTTTCTTGTTTGAATTGCGCTTGGACAGAGTGCTGAAATCGGAGCTTCCTGTGTTTCAGCCGTTGTCTAAACACCCAGCGTCTACCCGGGATTTAGCCGTCGTTGTGGATGAGGATGTATCCGTCAGTTCGGTTATGGACACTGTTCGGGAAATGGCTGGAGACGATCTGATCAGCTTGAACTTGTTTGACATCTATCGCGGCAAAGGTATTGATTCCAAACGAAAAAGTCTAGCAATGGGCTTGACCTGGCAGAATCCTTCGCGCACTCTTACAGATGACGAAATAAATCGATTCATGGAATCGATCATTAATACTCTGCAGACACGCTTGGATGCTGTTCTGCGAGGTTAAGGAGCTCATCATGGCCCTGACTAAAGCTGAAATGGCGGATCGTTTATACGAGGAATTAGGCCTCAATAAGCGTGAAGCCAAAGAAATGGTTGAGATTTTCTTTGAAGAAATTCGAGAGAGTCTCGTTCATAATGAGCAGGTCAAATTGTCCGGTTTCGGGAATTTCGACCTACGGGACAAGCGTCAGCGGCCAGGACGCAATCCAAAAACCGGGGAAGAGATACCTATTTCGGCGCGTCGCGTCGTGACATTTCGCCCCGGACAGAAACTAAAGGTGACCGTCGAGACTTATGCTGGAACCCAGCCAGAATGATGAATTACCTGTAATTCCAGGGAAGCGCTATTTTACCATCGGTGAAGTCAGCGAATTGTGCGCAGTCAAACCTCATGTATTGCGCTATTGGGAGCAGGAATTTCCACAACTTAGCCCCGTTAAGCGACGGGGCAATCGCCGTTATTATCAACGCGAAGACGTCATTCTGATTCGTCAGATTCGTCATTTGCTGTATGAAGACGGTTATACCATCGGCGGTGCACGCCAAAAACTCTCAGAACCCGAAGATGCAGAACAAGTTCAGCAGCAACATCAGGCGCTGATTCGCGAGATGATTGCGGAGCTGGAAGCTGTGCTGGAACTTTTAAGTGTCGAAAGAGTTCGCTAAAAGCTTTTATTTATCAAACAGTTAGCTTAAACTAACGGCTCAGTCGGGCATTAGCGCAGTCTGGTAGCGCATCGTCATGGGGTGGCGAGGGTCACAGGTTCAAATCCTGTATGCCCGACCAATTTATTCAAAAAAGCAGCTTTCGGGCTGCTTTTTGCGTTTCTGAGAAGTAGTTTTCTTCAAATTCAATGAGGTAGTTGACGCTCAAAAGCAGGCAGTGGTCGCCTAGAAGCTTTAAATCAATCAAAGCCAAGCGTAATTGAAATTAATAATGCTTATTTATCCAATTGTTTTGGTTTGTGCTATGGCTTTCTGATTTTGGTTTTGGGTTGGTAAGAGTCGGTGTGGTTGTTTGTCTTTACGGTTATTAATACATATGTGGTTGATTAAAAGCACATAGAAAACGGGACCAAAAGCGCAGGGTGCGCTTTTAAGACTTTGTTTCAGAGTCCTAAAACGCAAAAACCCGCCAGGAGGCGGGTTCTTTAAATTTGGTAGGACTATCCAGATTTGAACTGGAGACCTCTGCCATGTCAAGGCAGCGCTCTAACCAACTGAGCTATAGTCCTGAATCGAGGGCGTATAATACGGATCTTTTTTATCAGTGCAAGAGATTTGTCGAAAAAATCTTGTTTTTCAGTAGCTTAGCCCGTCTAATGGGTTTGCAGTTGAATTTAACGGTAATGCAACAGGGCGGTATTACGGGCATTGCACCCTATGTGGGTCAAAATGGTGTAGTAGTATATTGTTCAAGCGCATTGACAGGTTTTCGAGGCAACTTTACAGTTGACTACAATTTAAAATAACAGGTCAGAGATCGACAGGATGAATGATTCGACAAAACCGAAGCTCGAGGAACAAAGTCAACCACAGCAGGAGCGCCTTTTTTACTTGGAGTTCCGTCTTTATTTTTTAGGTCATGCTAATCGGAGTGATTTGCAGAAGCGCTTTGGGTTAAAAGAGTCTTCTGCCTCGCGTGATATTGCCCTTTACAAAAAACTGGCGCCTGAGAATGTCGTTTATGACTATGGCATCAAATCCTATATTCCGCAGGATACGTTTGTACCGCTGTATTCTTATACCGCCACTCAGGTGCTCACCGCGTTAACCTACGGGTTTGGGGATGATTATGCCGGGCCTAAGTTCCCGGAAATTGCGACAGAATCCCCCAGTCAGACGCCACTGCCATTCATTCCTACGTTAGCGGCCATTACCCGGGCCATTCACAAGCAGCAGGCGCTGTCTGTTGAGTACATATCTGAGACCAAAGGCTCTCGGGTCCAGGCCATTGTGCCTCACGCGTTGATCAATTCTGGTACCCGTTGGTTAGTGAGAGCCTATGATCGCGGTCAGGAGTCGTTTAACGATTTTGTGATCAATCGTGTAACGAAGGTGTTGGGGGAGAGTGATGCCCCGCAATTGCATGAGCTGAAAGAGTCCGACGCTGATTGGAATCGCATTATCAACCTGACCTTAAAGCCGCATCCCGCGCTGGCTTATCCCGATGCAGTTGCACAGGAGTTTGGTATGCACGGTGGTGTTCTGAAAATGACCTGTCGAGCGGCACTGGAAAGCTATATGTTATCGAAATGGAATGTTGATATGGGGGCGACTCCTTCAACTGAGGTTGGCAAATATCAGTTGTGGCTGGTGAAACCCTAACGGGATAATTCGCGTCCATTACAGAGAGATTCAATGAGCAGGGTTAATCCCTGCTTTTTTGTGTCTGGATGTTAACAGCTTTTCAATTTGGTCAATATTTCGTTGTAAATCGCTATATTAGGAGACAATAAAGTGACTGATTGGGTCACATTTGGTCCTGATAATTGAGTGAATTGCCGGACGATAATTAGGCTAACTGACGTTAAAGGCCCGTAATCACTGGGTTTAGGTAAGTTGGTATGGTCTTAGCGTATCTGTTTTCTGTATATGGATTAAAAACAAAAACAGAGGGCGTCATGTTAGACCACAAAGTGAAATCTGAAGCAAACACTGAACGATCTTTCGAAGAAATACTTCAAGTATCGGAATCGATTTGCCAACGCGAATTAACATCGGTCACCAGTCGAGATTGTTTGCCTTTCCCAGAAATGGGCTTTGATTTTGAAGAGCTGGGTGAAATTCTTAGCGAAGACTAAGGTGGCGCACTGAAATGGTGCAAGTTGGCGCCTTATCGGGTGGCTCGGTGCGTTATTTCTGGCTCTTTTGCCCTGTTTGGAGGCTTGAGCGGTGGTTTTTATCTGGTACGTAATGTGCAAAGCTCATAGATAGGTTATTTATGAGAGCAGGATGTGTCCGTAGCAGATAAAGTTATTCAATTCATCCAGCAGCAGAGGCTTCCCGAGAATTATCGTGAAACGGCTTTAAGCTGCTTTGTACCGCTTGCCCAACGGTTAGTAGACCAGGCTCGTAATCAAGAACTGCCACTTCTGGTGGGGATTCACGGTTGTCAGGGATCTGGTAAATCAACGTTAACGGAGTTGTTGTTATTTCTCTTTGAACATCATTTTGATGTCGCCGCCGTGGGGATGTCGATTGATGACTTTTATTTGACACGTCTAGAGCGAGTTGAGCTGTCCTCTTCTGTCCATCCACTGCTTATTACACGGGGTGTTCCCGGTACTCACGACACCGCATTTCTGGCCGATACGTTGACGGCTTTGTCTCAATTCAACGGTCCCGTGTCAGTTCCCCGATTTAACAAAGCGCAGGATGATCGCTATCCCTCAACTCATTGGACCCAAGTGGGGTCCGCGCCAGAGATCATTTTGTTAGAAGGTTGGTGCGTTGGTTCTGGTCCACAACGTCTGCAAGATCTAGAGACACCTGTAAATGCTTTAGAAGAATTTGAAGATAAGGATCGAGTTTGGCGAACTTATGTGAATGAGCGGCTGGCGGTTGATTATCAACCGATTTTTCAGCGACTAGATCGGTTGGTTATGTTAAAAGCACCGGGTTTTTTTGCTGTGCAAAATTGGCGCATGGAACAGGAAACCAAACTGCGACAAAAAGTGGAAAGGGAACAGGGTGATCTCTCGGGCGTTATGGATGCCGAACAAATTTCGCGGTTTATTCAGCATTATCAGCGCATTACAGAACATTCTTTAGCAGATTTGCCGAACCGGGCGAGCGATGTGTTTTCGCTCAATGCGCAGCGACAAATTGAATCCGCAACACTAGGAGAAAGTTAAGGGTGAATTACGTTGTGTATACCGACCTCGACGGCACTCTGTTAGATCACTACGACTACAGCTGTGCACTAGCTCAAGCGGCAATTGATGCGTTGTTGCACAGGGAGATACCGATTATCCCGGTCAGTTCGAAAACCAGGGCGGAAATTGAACCATTACGTCAGCGGTTATCACTCACGTCGCCTTTCATCGTCGAAAACGGTGCAGCGGTGTTTATTCCGGACAGCGACGACTTTCTAAGCTTTGATAAAACAGGCTTAAAAAAACAAGGCCAGTATTGGGTCAAGTCGTTTTCGCCGGATATCGTTTATTGGACCTCACTCATCGAAGAACTTCAGGTGAGTGTGGTTGACGCCTTTAAGTCGTTCAGCCAACTCACGGTAGATGAGATTGTTGAATTGACTGGCTTAGATCATGAACAGGCCGGCAAGGCCTGTCGTCGTGAATACTCAGACCCATTGTATTGGTATGGCAGTGAATCCCAGTTTAAACAGTTAGAGTTGCTTTGTGCCCATGTCAACGTGGACGTGGTGCGAGGTGGTCGATTTGTTCATTTGTTAAATGGGGCTGATAAAGGGAAGGCGGTAAGCTGGACGCAACAGCAGTATGAGCAAAGCAGGGGTTCAAAGCCAACCTCGATTGCGCTGGGGGATGGTGAAAACGATCTGGCCATGCTTGCTTGTGCTGATATTCCGGTGCAGGTTAAGTCACCGATACATCATTTTCCCGATTTCCATCACGAGCGTTTATATCGCACACAACAGGAGGGACCAGCAGGTTGGAACGAAGCAATTTTCGCATTGCTGTAACCCGATAATAAAGAAAGAGAGGCTTGGTACTATGGCAGATTTTCATCAGAACGGCATCATAACCACATTGCACAACTTGTCCGAACGTTCCATTGAAGAGATGGAATACGATTTATTGCATTTTTCACGTTTTCGACCCCTGGGCTTGATATTGCCGTCACTTTTTTCTGAGCTTGAAGGCGATGCACTGCCAAATATTATTAAGAACCTGAAGGAAGTTCCCTACCTGTCAGAGATTGTGATTGGTTTGGATAGGGCAGACAAAGATCAATACCATCACGCTATGCGTTTCTTTTCCGATTTGCCTCAGCATCATCGGGTTTTATGGAATGACGGTCCAAGGTTGCAGGCTCTGGATGCAGAATTACAAGCGTTGGAGGTCGCGCCTAAAGAGTTAGGTAAAGGACGAAATGTTTGGTATTGCATGGGCTATATGTTGGCGACAGGTCGCGCGGAGTCCATTGCGTTACACGATTGCGATATTGTGACTTATGACCGTGCATTGTTAGCCCGGTTACTGTTTCCAGTCGCGCACCCTCAATTTAATTATGAATTCTGTAAAGGTTTTTACGCACGCGTGGCTGACGGGAAAATCAATGGCCGGGTTTCTCGTCTGTTAGTCACACCGCTTATCCGCGCGTTCAAGCGCGTTGTGGGTCCCAATGAATATCTCGAGTTTATGGATAGCTTCCGTTATCCCTTAGCGGGCGAATTTTCCTTCCGGCGAGACGTGCTCAATGACATTCGTATTCCATCGGATTGGGGTTTGGAAATTGGCGTGCTTTCAGAAATGTACCGTAATTATGCCAACAACCGTTTGTGTCAGGTTGATATCGCCCGCGTGTACGATCACAAACACCAGGACTTAAGTCTGGAAGACGCCAACGCCGGTCTGTCGAAAATGTCCATCGATATTACCAAAGCCATGTTCCGTAAGTTGGCAACCAATGGGCAGACGTTTAATACCGAGACGTTCCGCTCACTGAAGGCAACCTATTATCGGATTGCATTGGATTTTGTCGAGACCTACCACAACGATGCCATTATGAATGGGCTTAAACTGGATATTCATCAGGAAGAAAAAGCGGTTGAGATGTTTGCGCAGAACATCATGACAGCGGGGCAGCGGTTCCTGGATGCACCCATGGAGCGACCGTTCATTCCTAGTTGGAATCGGGTGGTCAGTGCCATGCCTAATGTATTTGACCGACTGATTGAAGCCGTTGAGGCGGATCGTGAAGAATTTCTACAACAAGCCTAAAGGCAGAGTGGTTATGAATGACACGCTGAGTAAATTGATAAGTACCGTTGAGCATCAATTGGCGGTGATCTATGACGGTATACCGCTGGCGCAGAATTATCCGGATATCGCTGAGAATTTGGTTTCTCTGATGCGCTTGAACGCCGTAGAAGACAGCCCGATACCACACTCGAACCATTGGAGCGAACAGGATGCGATTCTCATCACCTATGGTGACAGTATCGAAAAGAAAGATGGGTATCGGGTGCTCGAACCACCGTTGAAAACTCTGGCGGAGTTTCTCGAAGGTCCGATAAAGGAAGCCTTTAATTCCGTTCACATATTACCGTTTTATCCTTACAGTTCTGACGATGGTTTTGCGGTAATCAATTACTCTGTCGTAAACGAATCGTTGGGCGATTGGTCAGACATCAATGCGATTGCCGCTAATTTTCGGCTGATGTCAGATCTGGTGATTAATCATTGCTCCAGTCGGAGCCTATGGTTTGATCAATTCATTAAAGGTGAAAAACCCGGTTGCCGTTTCTTTAAAACCGGAGACATTCAGCAGGATTATGGAAAAGTCGTTCGACCCAGAACGTCGCCGCTGTTACGGGAAACCGAGACGGTTAATGGCACGGAATACGTTTGGTGTACTTTTTCGCATGATCAGGTCGATTTTGATTTTGGCAACCCAGATGTGCTGTTTGAGTTTGTGAGGATTATTCGTCAGTATCTCGACGAAGGGGTAAAGATTTTCCGGCTGGATGCGGTAGCATTTCTATGGAAAGAGGTCGGTACTAATTGTATTAACCTGCCACAGACTCATGAAGTCATACGATTGTTACGTCTGTTAATCGAACACGCCTGTTCCGATGCGGTCATCATTACGGAAACCAATATTCCAAATCAGGAGAATCTCACCTACTTTGGGAACGCCAACGAAGCACATTGCATTTACAATTTTTCGTTGCCCCCATTATTGGTAAACACACTCATTAGCGGGGATTGTACCTACCTGAAACAATGGCTGATGAGTATGCCACCGAGTCAGGACGGCACAGCCTATTTTAATTTTATTGCTTCACATGATGGTATCGGGTTGCGTCCGGCTGAGGGGCTGCTCAGTGAGGTTGAGTTGAATCGTCTGATCAGTACCATGCTGAGTTTTGGTGGGCGTGTGTCACTACGTACCTTGGATGACGGTTCCACTAAACCCTATGAAATTAATATAGCGTTGTTCGATGCCTTGCAGGGGACGCATAATGGGCCCGACAAGTGGGGTTTTGAACGGTTTATTTGTGCGCATGCCATTATGTTAGCATTGGAAGGTATTCCCGGTATTTATATTCACAGCATGCTGGGGACTCGAAATGATTATGAGCGACTTGAACACACTCAGCACAATCGTCACATCAATCGACATCGTTGGGACTACAGCGAGCTGATGGCGACTTTGGCGGATGACTCGTCGCCTCATGCCAAGGTTTACCAGCGTCTTATCTCATTAATTAAAATTCGCAAACGGCAGAAAGCTTTTCACCCGAATGCAACGCAATTTACCCTGCAACTGGGCGCAAATGTATTCGGAATCTGGCGACAGTCGCTGGATCGAAAGCAAAGTATTTTCTGTATCAACAACGTATCAGTCGAGCCGCTGACCATTTCCTTAAGTGAAATAAACTTGATTGAAACTTACCAATGGCGGGATTTGATCAGCGGTGCGGTCATGCCCGATATCGTTGGTGAAATTACCTTACAACCCTATCAGTCGGTTTGGCTCGCCAACGAATGACAACGGACTCCATGAGAGTCAGTTGCATACTCGGGCCTCCGGTATTGGATTCGATTCGTTAATGAGTGGTGCACGTTAGAATCTCTTCTATCTGCACCGTGAATTTCGTCGAATCGGCTTGGATTCAACCCTCATTTCACCGCGCCGCACTATCAAAACACCGGAATGTCACCGGGTGGGCGTGACGGTTCCGGAATTTCAAGTTCTAATTCTTCAAGTACCTTGGCATAGGTTTGCCAGTCATAAGCTTGACTGAGTACAGGGTTCTCGGTCTCGCTGCTCGTGTAGTTATTTAACGTCCGCATGGTCTCTGCGATCCATTGTGCGTGTGCAGGCCAGGGTGCCGTCGCATGATGATTAAAAAATATCTTGCGCTTTAAATGACGACGACTCTGACTGTGCCATTGGTTGATCATTGCCTGAATCAGCAAGTCTGAAGAGCAGTTCAAATAGTTTTCGGTCGCCATCCATATTGCCGCTTGTGCCATATGGTCTGGTTCTTCAAGCCATTGGCAGGCTTTGATTAGCGCTTTGACGATTTTTCGATGGCTTTCTGGTTTGTCTTTTGCAAATTTGGCGTTAACGCCAAGTACTTTTTCTGGCGAGAATTCCCAGAGTTCACTGCCATAACATAAAATTTTACCAGCCCGTTCCAGTTGTGCTGCTGTATTCCATGGTTCTCCAACGCAAAACATATCGACGTCCTGCTGTTTCATTGCATCCACCATACGCACCGGTGGTAACACTTTAATTTCGACAGCGTCCGGATGAATACCTGCTTTATGAAGCAGCAAATGAATAAGGTAGGTGTGCATCGAATGAGGATGCACAGTGCCGATTACAATTTTTCGCTGAGATTGTGAGCAAAATTCAGCCAGCCCAGATAGCGCTTTGGGTAAATCCTGTTCGACTAAATCCAGTTGCTTTGCGAGGCCGTTTGAAATGGTTATGGCGTTGCCGTTGTAACCTAGTGCGAGCGATGTCGTAAAGGCCTTGTTGGGGTCGTTATTGGGCTGCTTAATTTGGCTGGCGATGACTATCGGTGCAAGTAAGTGGGCAACGTCGATCATCCCCAGAGACAGTTTGTCCCGAATACTCGCCCAATTATTTTCACGACTGAACTGAACATTGACGCCCTGTTCGGCGAAGAAACCGGCTTCCTGAGCGACAATCAGCGGTGCGCAATCCAATAAGGGGACATAGCCGATTTTAACGTTGGTCTTTGTAGCGAGTAGTGTATTGAACATAAAAAGAGAATTCCGTTAAGGGTTCGTTCAACCAAATAGGTCAATGACATCTTGTGCAATTTCGGACAGCCGTACGTTTTTGTTCATGGCCATTTTACGCATGGCGGAAAAGGCTGCGTCTTCATCACACTGTTTATGTTTCATCAGCAAACCTTTCGCTTTATCAATGATTTTCCGGTCAGCCAATTCATCACGTGTTTTTTTCAGTTCACCTTTCAGGCGCTGGTGTTCTTCGAATCTGGATATCGCAACATTCAGCAGGGTTTTCACACGGCTGGGTTGCAGTCCATCCACTATGTAGGCACTGACGCCAGCTTGAATCGATTGCCGGATCACATCATCGTCTTCATCGTTTGCAAAGAAGATAATCGGCCGTGGCAGGCGGTCCGATGTCATCGAAACATCTTCCAGGGTATCCCGATCAGGAGAATCGGCATCCACAATCACCACATCGGGTTGAAACGATTCAACCATTTTATAGATGGCGTATTTTCCCGGTGGACGCACCAGAACTTCATGGCCTAAATCCCTGAGCGCCTGCTCTAACGGTTCTGCGCGTTTGGCAATCTGGTCAATTATGAGGATATTCATGGATGGGTTTGTGTCATCGCTGTAATGAAAGAGTGTTGTCCATGATTTAGCAAGCAGCGTGCCTGTTATAGACACCGGCAGCGGCTATAAACCGTTGCCAAATGCGCACGATTGGTGCGATGTATCTCTAAAGAGGTATGGAATGCGGGCGACGGTAGGGCAGGTCAGCACACGAATATTGTGTTGCGATATTCGTGTGTTTTGATCCCTGCTTAAGCAGAGTGCAGCGACGTTCTACAGGGAGTTTACTGAAACGTTAGTTTCCATTGAAGAAACAACGCAATTACGGCCTTTTTGCTTGGCCGCGTAAAGTGCCTTGTCTGCTCGTGCGACCAACTCCGGCCAATCGGACTCTCCATTATAGTGAGCAATGCCGAAACTGGCGGTAACTGGCTTTGCTCGGTCCGGCAATCGCACCTGTTCAGAGATAAGGAGTCGCACACGTTCGGCAACGGTTCGTGCTAAAGCAAGATTTGAATTGCTGACGCAGATTAAGAATTCTTCACCACCGTACCGGAAACAGGCATCGCTGCCACGAATAGACTGTTGAATAAGATGAGCTATTTGTCGAAGAATATCGTCTCCAGAAAGATGCCCGTAACGGTCGTTGATCATTTTGAAATGGTCGACATCAATCATAATAATGCTGACGTTCTGATCGTCATGGCGACGGGCGCGTTCAATTTCGCGGGTTAACGTAATGGACATGGCTCCCCGGTTGTTCATGCCGGTTAGGGGGTCAATCATCGCCGTTGCCAGTGCATCCCGGTATTTAATGGCATTGCGCAAGGGGAAAATAATAACGTCCATAACCGACTCTATGAAGGTCAGTTCTTTCTCACTGAATCGTTTGCCACGGGTAAATGAAATATCACCATATTCGACGTTTTTCATCGTCAATTGGTATTGGGCGCGATGTTTTGCCATGTGTCCGATCTGAGCATCAATCATTTTGTCGCCATTGACATATTGAACACCGGAGATTGGCAGATATTGCTTTAGGTGTCGGAAAAATATGGAGACCAATTGTTCAATATCCAATGTCGTCTGCAGCTGACTGAACAGTTGTAAGCGGAAATCTTTAACGCGATCCGGCGACAGGGTTTCAAACGTTATCGGGCTAATGTTGCCGATAGTAGGCTTGGATTGGGTGGTTTGCCCGCCGAAACTGAACTGGTTGAAGCTGCCTGCCATGATGAATTACCGCTTTTGGAGTCTTGGTGTCCAATTAGCGATTTTTGTGCCAGAACGATAAAACTCTTTAATATCAATGGCTTAGCGTAAAAATTAGTGATTTTCGTTCAGATGCGGAGATAGTTTGCCGCTTTTTATCAGGATTTACGCCATAAAACCGACGCCGAAAATGAGGCTGGCGTCGGTATTTTGAAGCGGTTAGCTGGCGCTGAAGTCCTTTGCGTCGAATGAGTTTCCATTCAGGTCCGCGCTTTGAGAGGACATCAGAAAACGATACAGCGGCATGTGTATGCTTGGTTCCGGAACATCCGCAGGGTTTTCACCCGGGTAGGCACTGGCACGCATGTTGGTGCGGGTGCCGCCCGGATTAACGGCAAAGGTGCGGATGTTCGTGGTGTTGCCGAGCTCATCTGCCAAAGTTTGCATTAAACCTTCGGTAGCAAATTTTGAAACGGCATAAGCGCCCCAGTAGGCACGCCCTTTGCGGCCGACACTGGATGACGTAAATAGAATTCTGCCGTGTTCGCTGGCTTCTAACAGCGGCAGCAGTGCCCGGGTCAGGTAGAAACTGCTGTTGAGATTGACGTTCATTACGTCCAGCCATTCCTGTTCTGGGTATTGGGCAATCGACATTTTGCTGCCCAGTATAGACGCGTTAAACAGAACGCCGTCAAGTCGGCCATATTCCTGTTCGATGGCGTAAGCCATTTCGCGAGCAACCTCCAATGACAGTGTGTTCAGGTCGTAAGGAAAAATGATGGGGCGGGTGTCGGAGCTGCGTTCTATTTCGTCGTAAACGGCTTCCAGTTTTTCCTGGTTACGACCAATTAGAATCAGGTGCGCACCCTGGGCAGCAAAATCCAGTGCGGCCGCTTTACCGATGCCATCAGAAGCGCCAGTAATGAGAATGACTTTATCGCGCAAACTCTGTTCGGGTAGTGCGTCTATGCGACTTTTTAACTGCTGAGTCATGAGGTTTGTTCCGGCTTTTCTGTGGCCATCAGGTAATTGACTGAGACGTCCCCGGTTAATCGGAAGGTTTTAAAAAGAGGGTTATAACTCATGCCTTTAAAGTCCGTTACCTTTAAACCCGCTTCGCGCGCGCAACTGGCCAATTCGGATGGTTTAATGAATTTCTCATAGTCATGTGTGCCTTTTGGCAGCAATTTGAGCACATACTCCGCGCCGACAACGGCAAAAAGCCAGGATTTTGGATTGCGATTAATGGTTGAGAAGAATGCTTTGCCGCCTGGTTTCAGCAAGGTGTTTATTGCCGCCATGACAGAGCTTGGGTCGGGGACATGTTCCAGCATTTCCATGCAGGTGATTACGTCGAATTGACCGGGTTGTTCTTCGGCCAACTGTTCAGCGGTCATTTGACGATAAGTGATGTTTTGAACGCCTTCATCCAGAGCATGCAACTGAGCCACCTTTAACGGCGCGTCCGTCATGTCTATGCCAGTGACGACACCGCCTCGCTTAGCGAGCGTTTCGCTCAGAATGCCGCCACCGCAACCGATGTCCGCCACTGTCAACTCGGCGACGTTAACGAATGAGTCAATGTAGTTCATCCGTATCGGATTCAAATCATGAAGGGGTTTGAAATCGGATTCAGGGTCCCACCAACGGCTGGCTAGGGCTTCGAATTTTGCAATTTCTGCAGGATCTACATTGATAGACACGGTCACTCCAAAAAGTTGTCACGTTATTGGCGGGCATTATGTCGGTTTTACGCGGGAAAGTAGAGAGCAGATGTCGATTTTACGTGTGCAACGAAAGGAAGGATGCCCGGCAACGTTGCCGGGCAGAAGGTTTAGCCTTTGACGATCTTGTCGCGCCATTGTTTGGCGGTTTCGATGATCGTGTTTTTGTCCAAAGTTGTCAGTTCTCGGTTGTTGAGCAGCTGTTTGCCGTCTACCCAGACGTTGGTGACCTGATCGCGGGTGGACGCGTAAACGATATGGGACACAGGGTCATAAATGGGTTGCGACTCCAGATCGTTAAGCGCAATTGCCGTAATGTCCGCTCGCTTGCCAACCTCAAGGCTGCCGATTTCCTTGTCCCAGCCGAGTGCTTTGGCACCGTTCAGGGTTGCCATTTTAATGGCATCGTATGCCGAAAGCGCTGTAGCGTCGCCGCTGACGGCTTTGGCCAGCATAGCGGCAGTGCGCATTTCGCCGAGCATGTCGAGATCGTTATTTGATGCCGCGCCATCGGTGCCCAGGGCGACATTCACGCCGCGTTTCTGCAGTTCGTGTACCGGACAAAATCCGCTGGCCAGTTTTAAATTGGACTCAGGGCAATGCATGACGTGAGCGCCGGTTTCGACGATATCGTTAATATCTTCTTCGGACAGCGCCGTCATATGGACTGCCTGGAAGTTAGGGCTTAACAAGCCGAGGTCCTTCAAGCGACGGATCGGACGTTGACCACGTCTTTCGAGCTCTCCGTCTACCTCAACCTGGGTTTCGTGAACATGCATCTGAATGCCCACTCCGTGTTCTTCGGCGAGTGCCTTAATGCGCAGCAAAGGCTCGTCTGAACAGGTATAGGGGGCATGCGGGCCGAAGTTGACCTTGATATGCGAATGACCAGCGTAGGTTGCCATTACTTTCAAGCCGTTGTCTATGTGCTCGTCGGGTCCGGCACCCCAGGCTGTCGGGAAATCAATAGTCGGAAAGCAAAGCTGCGCACGCATGCCCGCTTTTAAAACGCTTTCAGCTGAGGCATCGGGGAAAAAGTAGTTGTCCGAAAAGGTCGTGGTCCCAGAACGTAACATTTCCGCTGTCGCCAGTTCCGTGCCGTCGCGAACCAGGTCGTAGTCAACCCATTTGTTTTCTGCGGGGAAGACATGGTCATTTAACCAGGTCATTAGTTCCAGGTCATCGGCCATGCCACGGAAAATGGCCATGGCGGCATGCCCATGCGTGTTCACAAAACCAGGGATTAACGCCTGATCACCAAGATCAATTGAGTGGGAAGCCTGGTATTCCTGAGCGGCTTTGGCACTGGGTAATATGGCAACAATAACGCCCTGGTCAATGGCAATGCTGTGATTTTCAAGGGTTTCCCGTGCGTCGTTCACCGGGATTATCCAGCGTGCGCTAATGAGGGTGTCGATGCTTTGCATGTGTATTCTCTTAGTTGTCTGAGTGGTCAAGGTGCCTATGCTAGTCAAAAGGGGCGCAGTTCGCCAGTTTGCATTGATCCTGAGCGTTCTAAAACTGTCTATCTTATTGATTTGTGGTATGATTTCGCACTTTCGAAAAATCGAGTCACCATGGGAATTGTTTGCCGATTCCCGATATAAAGATCGGTCAAAAAATAGACTGAACGATAAGAAGGATAGTGATACCTCATGGGTGAATTAGCCAAAGAAATTCTTCACGTCAACATTGAAGAAGAGTTAAAACAGTCATACCTCGATTACGCAATGAGCGTTATTGTCGGGCGGGCGTTACCCGACGTTCGTGATGGTTTGAAGCCGGTGCACCGTCGAGTGCTGTTTGCGATGAATATTCTGGGTAACGACTGGAATAAGGCTTATAAAAAATCCGCCCGTGTGGTTGGTGATGTCATCGGTAAATATCACCCACATGGCGATTCCGCGGTATACGACACTATTGTTCGTATGGCGCAATCCTTTTCAATGCGTTATACGCTGGTAGATGGTCAGGGTAACTTCGGATCGATCGACGGAGACTCTGCAGCGGCCATGCGTTACACCGAAATCCGTATGGAAAAGCTCGCCCATGCTTTGCTGGCAGACCTGGAAAAGGAAACCGTCGATTACGTTGAAAACTACGATGGTACCGAATTAATCCCGGACGTATTGCCGACCCGAATCCCTAATTTGTTGGTTAATGGTTCTTCCGGTATTGCGGTGGGTATGGCAACCAACATTCCTCCGCACAACCTGAACGAAGTGATCGCCGGTACTTTGGCACTCATCGACAACCCAGATATGGATGTCGACGGACTGATGCAGTACATCCCGGGTCCTGACTTCCCAACAGGTGCTTACATCAATGGCCGTAAAGGTATTGTAGAAGCCTACCGAACCGGCCGTGGCAAAATTTATATGCGAGCGAAAGCCGAGGTGGTTGTCGACGCGAAAACCGGTCGTGAATCTATTATCGTCCATGAGATTCCGTATCAGGTGAACAAGGCGCGTTTGATTGAAAAAATTGCCGACCTGGTAAAAGAGAAGAAAATTGAAGGTATTTCGGAACTGCGTGATGAGTCGGATAAAGACGGTTTGCGCATCGCGATTGATCTGAAGCGGGGCGAATCCGGCGACGTATTGCTGAATAACCTTTATGCGCAGACCCAGTTGGAAACCGTGTTCGGTATCAATACCGTGGCATTGGTTGATGGTCAGCCGAAAGTTCTGAACCTGAAAGACATGCTTGAAGCGTTCATCCGTCACCGTCGTGAAGTTGTCACGCGCAGAACGGTTTTTGATCTGCGTAAAGCCCGTCAGCGCGGTCATATTCTCGAAGGCTTGGCGATTGCATTGGCCAATATCGATGAAATGATCGAGTTGATTCGTACCTCTGCAACAGGCGCCGAAGCTAAAGAGCGTATGTTGGCCCGTAGCTGGGCGTTGGGTGATGTTTCTGCCATGCTCGAGCGAGCTGGAGCAGATGTCTGTCGTCCAGAAGATCTTGAAGATCAATACGGTGTTCATGACGAGCGCTACTTCCTGTCTGCCGAGCAGGCTCAGCAAATCCTGGATATGCGTTTACAGAAGCTGACCGGTCTGGAGCACGATAAGCTGATTGGTGAATACAAACAGATTATCGATGACATTGGTGAGTTCCTTCGCATCTTGAACAGCTATGAGCGGTTGATGGAAGTGATTCGTGAAGAGTTGCTGCAGGTTAAAGATGAATTCGGTGATGAGCGTAAGACCGAAATTATCGCCAGCCGTCAAGACTTGTCGATGGAAGATCTGATTACCGAAGAAGACATGGTGGTCACCATTTCGCACGCCGGCTATGCGAAAACCCAACCGCTGACCGACTATGAAGCGCAAAAACGTGGTGGTAAGGGGCGTTCTGCTTCCAGTTTGAAAGACGAAGATTTTATTGAACATCTGCTGGTCGCCAGCACACATGACACCATTCTATGTTTTACCAACCGGGGTAAGGTGTATTGGCTGCGAGTGTTTGAAATTCCTCAGGCGTCACGCGCTGCCAAAGGGCGGCCAATGGTGAATTTGTTGCCTTTGGAGGCTGAAGAACGCGTCACCGCGATTTTGCCGATTCGTGAATACGATGCCGATCATTTCATTTTTATGGCGACCTCTAACGGAACCGTAAAGAAAACATCACTGGATTCCTTCTCTCGTCCGCGAACCAGCGGTTTGATTGCCCTGTCATTAGATGAGGGTGACCATCTGGTAGGTGTGGCGTTAACTGACGGGCAGCGAGAAGTGATGTTGCTGTCTGACGCCGGTAAAGTAGTGCGCTTTAAAGAAGAGCATGTGCGTGCCATGGGGCGTACGGCACGAGGTGTGCGTGGCATTACCCTGGCGGAAGGTCAACGGGTGATTTCGTTAATTGTGCCTGAAGAAGAGGGTACGATTTTAACGGCCTCTGAGCGTGGCTATGGCAAGCGGACCGCTATTACCGAGTTCCCGACCAAAGGGCGGGGCACCAAAGGCGTGATCGCTATGGTGTGCAGCGATCGTAACGGTAAGCTGGTCGGCGCTAAGCAGGTTTTCAGCGGCGATGAGGTGATGTTGATTTCTGATCAGGGCACTCTGGTGCGTACTCGGGTCGAGGAAATATCAACACTTGGCCGTAACACGCAAGGCGTTACGTTAATCCGGGTTGCTGAAGACGAGAAGCTGGTATCCATTGAGCGCATTGCTGAACCCTCTGAAGAAGAATTACTGAAGGCGGCAGAATTACTGGAAGGTGAGTCTGATTCAACTGACGTAAACCAGGATGTGCTGGCTTCGGACGACGCAGAAGTTGCTGACGAAGACGACGTTACAGATAACGGCCAGCCTGACAGCGATAATTAATTGGAGCGAAAATAGTTGTGACCAGTGCAAAACCTGTTTTTAACTTTTGCTCTGGTCCAGCTATGTTGCCCATCGAGGTAATGCAGCAGGCCCGGGCCGAACTGCTCGATTTTCAAGGTACCGGTATTTCTGTTATGGAAATGTCACACCGGTCCGATATCTTTATTTCTATTCTTGATTCTGCCGAACAAAACCTGCGTAAACTGATGTCCATCCCTGATAATTACCGGGTGTTGTTTATGCAAGGTGGCGCAAGCCTGCAATTCAGTGCTGTACCTTTAAATCTCATGTCTGCGTATCGTCGCGCGGGGTATATTAATACCGGTTATTGGTCGCAAAGGGCGATGGCCGAAGCGCAGCGATATGGCGCCATTGTTGAGCTCGCGAGCGCTCAAAGCAGCAATTTTAAAACCGCCTTCGCTGCCGGTGAAGTGGATATCCCTCGGCAACTCGATTACGTGCATTACACGCCGAATGAAACCATAGATGGTGTGGCGTTTACCGAGATACCGGATGTCGGTGACGTGCCGCTGGTCGTAGATATGTCTTCTTGTATTCTGTCCGCATCCATTGATGTTTCCCGTTTTGGGTTGCTATACGCTGGTGCGCAAAAAAATATTGGTCCTGCCGGACTGGCCGTAGTTATCGTCAGGGAGGATTTGATCCGCCCCGATTTGCCCAATACGCCCAGGTTATTGAATTACCACATCGTCAGTGAGCAGGTGTCCATGGCGAACACGCCGCCTACCTATGCAATCTATTTGGCTAATCTGGTCTTTCAGTGGTTATTGAGAAAAGGTGGTGTCGCGCAGATTGAACAACATAATATTGAGAAAGCTGCACTGTTGTATGGGGCGCTTGATCGCAGCAAACTGTTTTATAATGATGTGCGCGCTCAGTATCGCTCAAAAATGAATGTACCTTTCTTTCTGCGAGAAGAGACGCTGACTCCCGTATTTCTGGAAGAAGCGACTCAGTTCGGTTTGCTGAACTTGCAGGGTCATCGTTCCAGTGGTGGTTGTCGAGCCAGTATCTATAACGCCATGCCCAAAGCCGGTGTCATGCGATTAATTGAATTTTTAGAGATTTTTGAGAACCGCTATGTCTGATGAAAGCCAAATTACAAACGCCTTGGATGAATCCGAGTTGATTGGACTGCGTGAGGAAATCGATCGATTAGATACCGAGATCCTGACGTTGATTTCAAAGCGTGCCAGCTGTGCCATGCGGGTTGCGGAAGTCAAGATGAAGGCTGATCCAGCTGGTGCGGTTTTCTATCGTCCAGAGCGTGAAGCACAGGTGCTCAGCCGGGTCATGCAGCGCAATGCCGGTCCTCTGGGTAATGAGGATATGGCGCGTCTGTTTCGCGAAATCATGTCTGCCTGTCTGGCCTTGGAGAAACCTTTGGAGGTTGCCTACCTAGGACCCGAAGGTACCTTTACCCAGCAAGCTGCCAAAAAGCATTTTGGTCAATGGGTGGTGACTAAGCCGATGCCCGCCATCGATGAGGTTTTCCGTGAGGTGGAGGCGGGTGCCGTGCAATATGGCGTTGTACCAATCGAGAATTCCACGGAAGGGGTGGTGAACCACACCCTGGATACCTTTATTTCTTCTAACGTTAAGATTGTGGGTGAAGTTGAACTGCGAATACATCACCATCTTATGGCGGGTCCGAATACCAAACGAGATAAAATTACCCGGATTTACAGTCATCAGCAATCGTTGGCTCAGTGTCGTAAATGGTTGGACGCGCATATGCCTTTGGCAGAGCGCATTGCTGTCAACAGCAACGCAGAGGCGGCCAAAAGGGTTCAGGGTGAATGGAATTCAGCAGCCATCGCCGGTGAGATGGCCTCTGAACTATACGATCTGGAAATTATCGAAACCAAAATAGAAGATTCGCCGGATAATTCTACGCGGTTCCTGATTATTGGAACGCAAGAGGTCGATACCTCCGGTGCCGATAAAACGTCGCTGGTAGTGTCCATGCGCAACGAACCGGGTGCGCTTTATCATCTGTTGAAGCCGTTCAATGATTTTGGTGTGGACATGACGCGTTTGGAATCCCGCCCATCCTTGTCGGGTAATTGGACTTATGTCTTCTTCATTGATTTCGTTGGGCATACGAACGACCCGAATGTCCAGGAAGCTCTCGACGTAATCAAGAAAACCGCTGTCGAAGTGAAAATTTTAGGCTCTTACCCGAAAGGGGTTTTGTAGGCTGTTAAATAAGGTTCGCGGTGTCGCTTGTCTTTGGCGCGTTTTGCCTGTTTGAAAGAGTTGATCAGATAAATGTAAATCAGCCCAGTTGCTGGGTTGGCTTGACAGGTTGCTCCAGCGTCAAGGTGCATAATGTTTGAGGAGAGTTATGAGCGTTAAAACCAGAGTGCTGGTTGTTGGGTTGGGGCTCATTGGAGCTTCCTTTGCTAAGGCTATCAAGCAGGCTGGGGTTGCATATGTTCTGGGCTATGACCGGGACCCGGCTGTGCCGGGCTTGGCTATCGATACTCAGGTTATAGACGAGGCTGTCGCTGATTTGAGTTCTGTGACGTCCGTTGATGTCGTCGTCATGGCTGTGCCGGTAATGGCGATAGCCGGCGTCGTAGAGCAGATACGGCACTTAGTGGCCGATTTAAAGGTCTTAACGGATGTCGGTAGTGTCAAAGGTGAAGTCGTGAGATCGGTCACCGGTGTGTTGGGCGACTTACCTGCCTGCTTTGTACCGGGTCATCCCATAGCCGGTGGTGAGAAAAGCGGGGTTTTGGCTGCAGAAGCCGATTTGTTCAAGCACCATATGCATATTTTGACACCATTGGATAGTTCCTCCCCTGCAGCGGTCGAGTTATTAACGGGCTTGTGGTCGGCTTGCGGTGCCGAAGTGGTGACTATGACTGTTCAGCGTCATGATGAAGTATTGGCGGCGACGAGTCATTTACCTCATCTGTTGGCCTTTTCGTTAGTGGATACCTTGGCTCGCGAATCGGAGAATCGGGAGATATTTAAATACGCAGCGGGCGGTTTTCGGGATTTCTCCCGTATAGCGGCCTCAGACCCCACCATGTGGCACGATATTTTTCTGACCAATCGTGATGCGACCTTAAGCATTCTGCGACGTTTTCAGTCGGATTTAAGCTTGTTAGAACAGGCAATTGAGCACGCCGATGGCGATTTATTGCGAACCGTTTTTACCCGTGCGAAATCCGCCCGGGATTACTTCACCGAGATATTGGAGAGTCGCCAGAAATAAGTGTTTTCTGTCGGCTCTTAGTAACGCCGTTCGTTGATTCTGTCCGGGATTTTATGCAAATTTAGGTTGATATTAGCGGGTAGTGCAGTAAGAATGCGCGCGATATTACATCCAGAGTCGGTTAGGAAATGTTATGAATTTAGCGAACACACCCGTAATTACACTAGATGGTCCGGGTGGCGCAGGTAAGGGCACGGTCAGTACATTATTGGCCGCGCAGTTAGGATGGCATTTTCTCGATTCAGGCGCACTTTATAGATTAACTGCGTTAGCGGCGATGAACCATGGTGTGGAACTCAGTAATGAGGCTGCAGTGGCGGTCATTGCTGAGCATTTAGATGTACGTTTTGAACAAACCGAAAAGGGGACCAAAATTGTCCTCGAAAACGACAACGTCACGGAGGCGATACGTGATGAAGCAGTCGGGCGCAATGCGTCAGTTGTGGCTGCCTACAATCGAGTCAGGGATGCGCTACTGAAGCGGCAGCGCGCCTTTGCAGTGGCGCCGGGTCTGATCGCCGATGGTCGGGATATGGGAACCGTTGTGTTCACCGAAGCGCCATTGAAGATCTTCCTCACGGCCAGCGCCGAAGAACGGGCAAAGCGAAGGGTTTTGCAACTGACCGAAAAGGGTCAGAATGTCGATTTTGATACCGTCTTGGCAGATATCGTTGAGCGAGATGAGCGCGACATCAACCGGGCAACGGCTCCCTTAAAGCCAGCAGCGGATGCGCTTCAGCTGGATACGACATCCATGTCGATTGACGCCGTTGTCAGCCATATTTTGGCATTGGCACGTGAACGTGGGCTAATGTCCTGACGTTTGACTGAAGGTCAGGATCTCGCTGTTTTTAAACGTAATGCGCGCCCTAAATTCGATATTTGTCTGTATTTGACGATTAGCCTTGTTGGCGTCGCTGAGTGCGCCAAATTTAGATAAATGTCTAAAAAATGCTGCAAAAGCAGAAAACCCGCCGAAATTTGATGAAAAAAGCCCAATTGCTATTGGGTTTTTTTTATTCATCCGTATAATACGCCACCCTAATTTCAGCGCAAATTGTGTTTTTAACACTGTTTTGAACTGGGCTTGAGTCATCACATGACCAGCAGCGTCGATGACCCAGGTATTATTGACAGACCCGTAAGAGCTGGATTGCGGCCTTGTCGTAAATGAATTCATTTACGGCGTTTATAGCTTAGGAAAATAACTTAAATGACTGAATCTTTTGCTGAACTCTTTGAAGAAAGCTTAAAAACCATTGAAATGGAACCTGGTTCCATTGTTACCGGTGTCGTCGTCGACATCGATTCAGATTGGGTAACCGTTCATGCCGGTTTGAAATCTGAAGGTGTTATTCCGCGCGTACAGTTCTTAAATGACGCTGGTGAATTGGAAATCGCTGTTGGTGACGAAGTAAAAGTTGCACTGGAAGCGGTTGAAGACGGTTTCGGTGATACGCGCCTGTCTCGTGAAAAAGCGAAGCGTGCGGAAGCTTGGTCTGAATTAGAGAAAGCATACGAAGCAAAAGAAGTTGTTAAGGGTGTTATTAACGGCAAGGTTAAGGGTGGTTTCACCGTTGACGTTAGCTCCGTTCGTGCATTCTTGCCAGGTTCTTTGGTTGATATCCGTCCAGTTCGTGACACATTGCACCTGGAAGGCAAAGAGCTTGAATTTAAAGTAATTAAGCTTGATCAACGTCGTAATAACGTTGTTGTATCTCGTCGTGCGGTTCTTGAAGCCTCTAACAGCGCTGAGCGTGAAGAGTTGCTGGAAAACCTGCAGGAAGGCCAGGAAGTTAAGGGTATCGTTAAGAACTTGACTGACTACGGTGCTTTCGTTGACTTGGGTGGTGTTGACGGTCTGTTGCACATCACTGATATGGCTTGGAAGCGTATTAAGCACCCAAGCGAAATCGTTCAGGTTGGTGACGAAATCGACGTTAAAGTATTGAAGTTCGATCGTGAACGTAATCGCGTTTCACTGGGTCTGAAGCAATTGGGTGAAGATCCATGGGTAGATATCAAGGCCCGTTACCCAGAAGACGCCAAAGTAACCGCTAAAGTAACCAACCTGACAGATTACGGTTGTTTTGCTGAGCTGGAAGAAGGCGTTGAAGGTCTGGTACACGTTTCTGAAATGGACTGGACCAACAAGAATATTCACCCATCTAAAGTGGTACAGGTTGGTGACGATATCGACGTAATGGTTCTGGATATCGATGAAGAGCGTCGTCGTATCTCTCTGGGTATCAAGCAGACTGTTGTTAACCCATGGGAAGACTTCGGTAACCGCTTTAACAAGGGTGACAAAGTTTCAGGCAAGATCAAGTCTATTACTGACTTCGGTATCTTCATTGGTCTGGAAGGTGGTATTGACGGTCTGGTTCACTTGTCAGACATCAGCTGGAATGAGTCTGGTGAAGAAGCCGTTCGTAAGTACAAGAAAGGCGAAGAGTTGGAAACAACTATTCTGTCTATCGACCCTGAACGTGAGCGCATTTCATTGGGTATCAAGCAATTGGATATGGATCCATTCGCTGAATACGCCGCTGAAAACGACAAAGGCACTATCGTAAACGGTGTTGTTAAAGAAGTTGATGCGAAAGCCGCCATCATCACTTTGCAGGACGATATCGAAGGTACGTTGAAGGCTTCTGAAATTTCACGTGATAAAGTTGAAGATGCTCGTAACGTGTTGAACGTTGGTGATGCTGTCGAAGCTAAGATTGTTAGCATCGACCGTAAGAACCGCGTAATCAGCCTGTCTATCAAAGCAAAAGACTTTGATGACGAGAAGCAAGCTGTGAAAGACCTGAAAGACAAAGCTGTTGAAGCTGCAGGTCCAACCACCATCGGTGACTTGATCAAAGCAAAATTGGAAGAAGGCAACAACTAAGTTGTAGCCTGATTCAGCATAAAGCCGGCGTATGCCGGCTTTTTTGTTTTTCGCGTCTTTAGTCATAAAAATGACCCATCAACTCCCTAAAATATCTGCTTCAAAGTTCATGTATGTGCTTTTATTTCTCCCGAGACATAAAAGTAATAGTGACAGCGGCTGACTGTTCGCCAAAAACTCCTTTAAAAATAATTACTTGTGTTATTTTGTAGGCTGATTTAGTCTAAATATCAGGCACTTATGTAAAGATGCTTGGAGGGTTCAATTGTGACAAAATCTGAACTAATTGAACGTATAGTAGATAGGCAAGGACAGTTGTCGGTTCGCGACGTTGAATTAGCGATTAAAACGATGTTAGACCACATGGCTCAAGCGCTGGCCGCCGGTGAGCGGATCGAGATTCGTGGTTTTGGTAGTTTTTCTTTGCATTACCGTTCACCTCGGGTTGGTCGAAACCCAAAAACGGGTGAATCTGTTGAGCTCGAAGGAAAATATGTACCTCATTTTAAACCCGGTAAAGAGTTGCGCGAATCCGTGAACGACAGTCTGGATGAGTAATCGCTAAAGGGAGATTCGCATTGCGTGTACTCAAGTACATCTTGGTATTGCTGTTGTTAGCCCTCGGCTGGCTGATCGGCTGGTCTAACCATTCAAGCCTGTCTTTTTCTTTTCTCTATTGGTCTTCCCCCGCGTTGCCTGTCTTTTTTTATTATCTGATTTTTTTGTTTGTTGGCCTGTTTATGGGGCTAATTCTGGGCCGCTTGGTCAAAAAAAAGTAATTCACTCCCATGAGTAAACTCCTCAGTATTTTAAAGCGCTATATTCCTGAACGATTTCGCGGGCGGCGTTTTTTATTGGATCAATATCATTTCGATTTGACTTCATTTGAAGGCGATGTCTCTGACTGGGTGAATAAGTTTCCAATCAGCCTTCAGAATGTCGAAATCTACTTTGCGTTGGCCGAGCTTTTTCGTCGCCGTGGTGAATTTGATAAAGCTGTGTCGGTTCATGAGGCGTTGGCAAAGGCCAATTTAGAAGGGCATAGCCTTTCAGAAATTACACTCGAAATTGCGCAGGATTACTACGCCGCTGGTGTTTTGGGGCACGCGGAAGAACTGTTGGTCAGAGCCTTGGAAGACGCAGATGAGGGTTTGTCCAGGCAGGCCTTTCGATTATGGCTGGCTATTCTTGAAAGTGAGCAGGATTGGCAGCGGGCTGTAGAGCTTGTCGAGCAGTATGGTATAACCGGGTCAGGTGGTTTGCGCTTGGCGAATCTCTATTGTGAATACGTTCAACAGGTCCGACGTCAGAAGTCAGCTAGTGCGTTAAATAAAATCATCCGCAAAGCCTCTCGGTTGGGGGTTAGCGCACGCGCTGAAATGTTGGCAGCCGAGTTGGCCACAGAGCAGAATCAATTAGGGTTGGCCATTTCGATTTACCGTGAATTATTGTTGAAAGATCCACGGCGTATAAACTTGGTTTTGGTGCCGATGCGTCATTTGTCGACAGTCCAGGGTAGCTTGGATAGTTTTTCCAGGTTTATGCTGCAACTGTATCGAAGGCACCCATCTGTTCGAATTCTGGATGTACTGCTTGATCAATATTTAACATCAAATCAAACTCTCCCTGCCGATTTGGACGATGCCGTCGAAAAGCAATTGAAAGAAGGGGACTCTGAACCGGTACTTCAGTATTGGTTGGCGAAGCAGTCCTCGGTCGTAAAAGAATCCATCGAGCCATTGATGCCAGCCCTTAAGAAGAATTTTTTAGACAATGCGGATGATCACCTGTGCATAGAATGCGGTTTCCATTCAGAAAAAATGGTTTGGTTGTGTCCTCAATGTGGATCTTGGGAAACGCTGTACTCTCGATACGAATTAAAAATTGAACAGAAATTAAAAAAAGTCACTTAATTCATTGATTTCTATAAGAAAAAAGTTGCATTGATCCGAAATATCCTTAATATAGCGCTCGTTCTTGAGGTACACAGTGTCCCGTTCGTCTAGTGGCCTAGGACACCGCCCTTTCACGGCGGTAACAGGGGTTCGAGTCCCCTACGGGA
>JBNKNI010000026.1:54542-81134 GCA_050293765.1 Reinekea sp. | reverse complement strand
TGGTGCCCGTGTTCATCACCAACTGACCTTCTATCCGGTATTGTGTCAACTCCCGATCTTCACCCGGGTGCTGAACCGTGAACGCTAAGTCACTGTAGCGTGTACCACCAATGATCCAGACCGCATCACGTTCATTCGGCGCTAAGATATTGCCATCCGCTGGGTTGGGAACCGCACTCGCCGGTAGCCGCGCCCCAAGGACGTTATCGATAATCGTATTCCCCTGGATAACCGGCGCGCTGTTGTTGCGTTCCCAATAAAGACCCCAACCGCCATTAGCACGGATCACGTTATCCGTCACTTGTGCGGTGGCCGTACGATTAAAGTTGATCCCTTCGCTGCTGTTGCCTTCAATCGTATTACCTTCGATCAAGGCCTGAACATTTTGGGAGTAACCATACCCATAAAGCCCGGTCGTGTTATTGGCGATCCGGTTATTGCGGATCACGTTCGTGCCGCCATCCAGGTATACACCAATATTGGCGTTATCCCGGATCTCACTGTTCTCGATCACAACACCATTGCGATACAACTCAATTGCTTTGTAATTATCTCGACCCGCGAAGCGTAAGGTGACGTGATTAAAATGAGTTAAAGACTCGGTGACATTAATGCCAAACCGAACCCCTCGCCATTGCCCTGCAGCACCAACGGTCGCATCGCCATCGCCATTGGTGTCACCACCAACACTGTCATCATAGATTGAAGTAAAGGTAATCGGTTGTTCTTCAGTCCCATCGGCATCAATGACGCCTTCGATGTTCAGGTAACCTGTTGAATTAAACTTAATGACAGTCCCTGGCTCAATCGTCAAGGTCACGCCAGCATTAACAGTGACAGAACCGTTAATAATGTGGGTATCAGAGCGCAGCCATGTTTGACTTGATGATAATGCTCCGGTGTAAAAAATGTCCTCGGCATTGGCGACTGCAAAAAGGCTCGAAGTTACCAACCCAAACCACAAAACCAATTTTGAGTTAATGTTAATCATTCACCAGCCTCCATCAACAAGTTAGCGTCTTGGAGCTTCATGCTAAGGACTCCGCTTATAACGGTTGGGTATAGGCTTGGTTCTTGAATCGACGTCGGCCCGACATATCGTGTTCGCACAAAAGTTACACCGTCACGGCTAGATGAACTTTGCCGATCACCAGAAGGTATCTTTAGATATACTTCGAGTTCAGGAAAAAGACATTTCCCTTGAGAATCACAACGCAAACCTTCAAATATTTGAAACTCAGTCTCTGCAGCCAATGTCGAAATTAAATCGGTCAACCTATTGTCATTGCTATTCTCAAAATCCTTTTTTTGATGGAAGTTGACACTATTAACTTGTTTATTAAAACTAACTAAAAGGGAAAACTGGCCAGAGTAACCGGCGGGCAAGCGTTCAATCTGAAACATTAGTTTGTCTTCTGTTTCATGTTGTAAGCGGATATCCAAATTATCTGCGACAACTTTTATCAGAGACATTGCATTGATTTTTGGCACCAAAAAAGTAACTTTATGTTGGTCAACCTGAAGAGTGTTATCAACAGAAAAAGCCACGAGCAACTCCCGCTCTGGCTTTCTTGAAAGCAAACCAGCAGCAGCAATTAGCGCTCCGACACAAAGTATAAAAACTATTACCACAATTTGTTTTGTCCGTACTTTCACTACAATATCCTTATTTTTAAACTCGGATCATTCGAAATATAACGTTGACTACTCGAGAATATCGAGCTATCGGAACCCAATACGCGCATCGCCAAGAAACCTTTTGGATCCTGTGAACTACCGGGATCGTAAACATCGACAGGTTGAAAATAATCATCTTTTTCATACTCTATCCAGTTATGAAAAAAAAGTTTTTCCTTGGATTCCTGGTCAATCCTAAAACCCGCAATGCCACGAGCAGGTATATCATTAACTTTTAAAGCCGCTAGTGCGGAATACATAAACCCCGTGCAGTCTGCGCGCCCAGATCTCAACACTTGAATTGCAGGCCGATCTTCACGTATATAGCCGACTTTCTGAATGTTAGAAGACAGCCAATCTGTCAGTTGACTTACCATAGAATTGCCTACCGTCAATAGGGGCAATAACTTCCTAAGTTCGTCGATCTCGGTATCAACAAATTTACTGTTACCGAGCAGCGTTTTATCAAATTTCTTGGCTACTCCTAAACGAGTGATAGCTTCAAATCGAATTATTCTGGTCTCCAGTGGTTTAACAGCCGAAATATTGAAGCTAACATAATTATTACCAAGATTGTCCTGCACTAACTCAAACGGCAAATCCGAGTTAATCGAGATCAACTGCTGATAACTTGCGCCGGAAGAAGGCGCCAACACGGTCATTGCAGTCTCTGCAATGTACTCCGTCGTTTCGTTCGATATCTCATAGGCAAAAGGAATAACAGCAACTTCACCTAAACTTGCCTGTTCGCCATTAATCACATATCGAAATGTTAAAACACTCAGACTAAGAACGAGTACACTTATAGCGATAAGGTATTTTTTCACCCCGCCCCCTTGTCTGCCATAAGATCAAAAATTCTTTTTTTAGCGAATCTAAATCTACAATTCCTATAAGTTCATCGTATTTAGACAAAAACTCTGAGTCGGGTCGACTCTGAACAAGCAATATACTTCCCAAACTTTCGACTTCTGGTTTATGCTCAATTTCTATTCCCAGATACTTCTCAAAAGTCATTTTTTGGTCAGTGAAGACAAAGAGATCAATGTAGCCGCTGAGATAGGAACGCAAAACAGTATGAACATCACTAATGCTCAGTTCATTGATATATCGTTTATTATCCAGTTGAATGTTAAGACGATTTTGGTTTCCGCACAGCGGCAAAAGAAGTGATATCTGATAGGGCTGGATCTTAAACAAGTAAAAAGTCGCATCGGAGGATATTGCATATATCTTTTCATGCAGTGAAAAGGAATTCTGCCTGGAGGTTCCAGCGATATCAAATAGAAACAACTTAGTTGAAGTGTCGGATTTGACTTTATTGAAAGTGCAAGTCGCCGCTTCTGACACCACATTTGACTGATTATCTAGAAAAAAGGCTTCTTTTGGGCATATGTCCTCCGCAAACACAGAAGTTAGTAGAGACGCAACCCAGATTATCCTTTTCAGCGTAGATTTATAAATACTCAATAGTCCATTACCAAATATCAAAATGACGGGCATTATATCGACTGACATGAATCTTACAAATGAACGGGGTCTCTATTTGACAATTTTTTAAGGAAATCCATGGATTAATTGATTTGACATATGAAAACAAGAGGTTATTCATTGATCTTGACACCCTCGAACATCGAGCGAACCTGTCTACACCCTCACTCCTGTTTGTGAAAAGCCTTCATGCACCTATAGTGAAACTAACCTATACTGCGCACTTTACTCATCCGGACCTCTGCTCTCATGGCCCAAATCGGCAAACACAATACTCTCGAAGTTGTCTCTAAAATGGATTTTGGTGTTTATCTGGACGGTGAAAACCTCGACACCATCCTGCTACCCTCGAAACAGTGCCCGGAAAAGGTCGAGATTGGCGATTTCATCAATGTCTTTATCTATCTGGATTCGGAAGACCGGTTAATTGCCACGCGTTTGAAACCTTACGTGGAGGTCGGTCAATGCGCGGCGTTAACGGTAAAGGAAGTGACCAGCTTTGGCGCATTTTTGGATTGGGGTTTGCCGAAAGACTTGCTGGTGCCTTTTAATCAGCAACGTAAGCCCATGGAGGTGGGTGAACGGCACGTGGTGTATCTGTATGTGGATGAACACACGCAACGAATTACCGGCTCGGCGAAGCTGAGCAATTTTTTGCGCGAAGAGACGTCGAACTACGAGAAAAACGACCGCGTCGATCTGATGATTGTGAAGCGCACCAATCTTGGCTATCAGGCCATTGTCGATTCACTGTACCTGGGCATGATCTTTAACGAGGATGTGCTGAAGCCGATGAAACCCGGACAACGGATTCAGGGTTATATCAAGCAGATCCGAGAAGATAATAAAATCGACCTGTCTATTCAGTTGCAAGGGCATGAAGCCCGAGTGGATATTGCCGATCGCATACTCGATGAACTGGCGCGCAATAACGGTTTGCTGAATCTGTCCGACAAATCATCGCCCGATGACATATACGATATGTTCCAGGTGAGTAAGGGCAACTTCAAAAAAGCGATTGGCCGTTTGCTGAAACTGAAGAAAATCCAGTTGGAGTCGGACCGGATTGTGTCTGTCAGTGACTCTGAGCAATAGCCGGAGTGACTGACGGTTCAATAAGGGCTTATCTGGCGTTTTTAACAGAACTGCTATACTGACTGAAACGTTAGGCTGCTGCTTTCATGACCGAACAACGCTCTTTTCATATTCTGGCTGTTGAAGATGATCCGGCCAACCTGCACCTCATTGCGGCCAGCTTGCGCGACACTTACCGCGTGTCGGTGGCGAAGACGTTGGCCAAAGCGCGTGAATTAATTCAGCAGCATTCGTTCGACATTATTCTGTTAGACGTGCAGCTTCCCGATGGCAGTGGTATGGATTTCTGCCGCGAGCTTTTTTCCGACGCGGATCAATATGGCGACTTAAAAGTCATCTTCATGACAGGCTTGACCAGTGCGGCGGATGAAGTGCGCGGGCTGAACCTGGGCGCGGCGGACTATATTCACAAACCCATTGTGCAATCGGTTCTGCAGGCCCGTGTCCGCTTACAAGCGCAACTGATCCGCCGCAACGAACTGCTTGCGAATCTCGCGCGAGTGGATGGTTTAACCGAGATTCCCAACCGACGCGCGTTTGATCAGCAAATCAACGATGAGTGGCGCAGAGCCAAACGTGAGCATAAGTTGCTGACGCTGGCGATGATCGATATTGATCATTTTAAGTTGTACAACGACCACTATGGTCATCCCGCGGGTGATAAATGCCTGCACGACGTGGCTCAGTTTCTGAGCGGATTCTTCCGCCGCAGTGCCGACTTTGTGGCCCGCTATGGCGGTGAAGAGTTCGCAGTGTTATTGCCGGAAACCAACCTGGCTGACGCGGAAGCCTTGTTCGCACGCGCTCAAACAGAGCTTGAGTCTCTCGGGCTTGTACACGAGTTCTCACAGGTAAAACCGACGGTGTCTTTCAGTGCCGGGCTGTGCTGCGTAAAACCTGCACGGTGCGACCTGGAAACCTTTATCAACACCACCGACCAGCAGCTTTACCTCGCCAAAGAGGCGGGCCGGGCGCAAGCCAAAGGGTGCCAATTGTAGAATTGGCTTCCAGCGTTGGTTACGCTAATACAACTGCGATTACAGCAGTTTCGTTAGAATGTTCTGCGCATCGTCGTATTCAAAACTCATCAGTTGATCCACCACTTTAGCCATCTGTTCCGGTTGCCCGCTGTCGTCTTGGCTGTTTTTTAATTCTTCGACCAGTTCGATGCTGACCACGGCATTTTCATTGAGCAGTGCGAGGATTTCCTGTGCGACATCACGCCAGTGACGAGTGCTGGCCGGTGCGTCGGAGGCATTCAACTGCAAAATCCGTTCGGCATCTTGCTTGCCCTTACCGAGGTCACGACAGATTGCATCGATCTGCTCGCCAGAACAGGGCTTGCCCTGCTTGATCAATTGCTCAACATCGGCACTGTGCTGGCTGAGGCCCACAAAACCCAGATTGGCCGAACTGCCTTTCAGGCTGTGTGCTTTTTCGCGAATCGTTTCAAACTGTTGCGCCTCGAACGCGGCTTTCAAATTTGCAGCCAGACTGTCTGCCTGATCACGAAAAATAGTCAGTGCGGCGAGGTACGCTTTTTCATATTTGGCAAAGTCTGGCGGTGACTGCCGATCGATACTTTGTAAATCATCCGGCCATTGCATCATCGCGGACGTACCTCCTTTCACTTGTGTAACGTTATTTTTTTCAGAGTGTCGGCGGGTGTCAACACCAGTTTCCGGCTTACCGGGTTTCTGCGACGAGTAGCGACTCAGTAATTTTAAAAACGCTGATTCGTCGATAGGTTTGGTCAGAAAATCATTCATGCCACAGGCAATACATTTTTCTCGATCACCGCTGAGCGCATGCGCGGTGAGTGCGATGATGGGAACCGTTTTTGCCCATTCGCCTGCGTGCCCGGCTCGGATATTTTCGGTTGCCCGGTAGCCATCCAATACCGGCATTTGGCAATCCATCAACACCAGGTCGATAGGGGACGAAGCACTGTGTTCACTGAGCCGATCAATCGCTTCCAACCCGTTACTGGCCGATTCACACTGCAAACCTACACCTTCCAAAATCCCTTTCACAATGAGCTGGTTAATGTGATTGTCTTCCACCAGCAGAATTTTAAGGTCTTCCCGAATGGGTAGGTGTTCAGGCACGCTAGCCTGTGTTGTTCGGTCCAAAGACTGCAAATACGCGCTGCTGATCAATATCTTACTTTCTCTTAAGGTAGAGGAGTAAGATTTGATCAGGCTGAGGGCATCCTGCAAGTCTTTGATACTCACCGGTTTGGAAAAGTAGCCGGCTATATGCAACGAGTGCAGTCGTTTAACGTCCATCATTTCCGTGGTGGAACTGAGTATCAGGATTTGGACGTCGTTAAACTGCGGTTGCTGTCGAATCTGTTCCACCAATGTCAGCCCGTCCATGCCCGGCATATTCAGATCAATCAACATCACATCGGGTTGGTTGGATGGGTCCGCGCGCAATGTCTTAAGCACCAACGCAGGGTCGGCGACTTCGGTTACGTCGATCCCCCATTGCTGTAGCTGCGAGCGGAAAATAATGCGGTTAACGTCGAGATCATCCACGATCATCACACACAAATCGTTCAGGCTGGTCACAGGCAAAGTTTGAATGACAGCTTCCGAATGCTCAACCTCAACGAAGAAGATAAATTCCGTGCCGATGCCAGGGGTACTCGATACATGAATATTACCATTCATCAGCTGACACAATTTTTTGCAGATCGCCAAACCAAGACCGGTGCCACCAAAACGGCGCGTCGTGCTGCTGTCAGCTTGGGTGAATTTCTCGAACAAGAATTCAATTTGGTCGGGCTCAATGCCCATACCGGTATCGACAACGTGACAGGTTAAAAACGTTTTATCCCAATTCGATTCCAGATAAGGCGTTATTTTTACGCTGCCCTTGTCGGTAAATTTGATCGCATTGCTCAGCAGATTCAGCAGGATTTGCCGGATCCGAGTGGGGTCGCTGTTCACATTGGTTTGTTGCAGCCTGGAAAAATCAACGGTTAACGTCAAACCTTTTTCTTCCGCTCTGTAGGCGACGGTTTTAATAGTGTCGTCAATCAGGTCTCGCAAATTAAAATCGAGCGATTCAATGTCCAGTTTGTGCGCTTCAATTTTTGAAAAATCGAGCAAGTCGTTGATGATCTCCAATAAAGAACTGGCGCTGTTCTGTGCAATCTTTAATCGTTCTTTCTGTTCCGGGTTCAGGTGGGTTCGCATGACTAAACCGATCATCCCCAAGACACCATTTAAAGGCGTGCGGATTTCATGACTCATACTGGCCAGGAACTCACTTTTTGCACGGCTGCCTTCTTCTGCGCGGACTTTCGATTCCACCAGTTCTTTTTCAAGGTCTTTGAAGTCGGTTATGTCCCGAGCGAAAGACACGATCCGCTCAACATGACCCAATCGCACTATCTGCGAGGTGACATCCAATGTACGGGGGCGCTTATCATGGCCCACAAACTGAGTTTCAAAAGTTTTAGGACCTGCTTGCAGTTCACTAACCACCTCGGCCAGCGATTTGTGTTGGTCCTGATACTGTAACTGGACCAGGTTGTATTCTGATAAGGCCTCGCGCGGAATACCAAAAAACTGTTCGGCCGCCATATTTCCGTACATGAGCTGACCGCTTTTAATGTCCGCCCAAAAAACCATATAGGCTGCATTATCGATCGCATATTGGACGAAATTCAGTTCATCGAGGGTCCGTTTTAACGCTTGCTCCGTTGTTTTCCGTTGCGTGATATCCACAGAAACGGCCACCACACCCGTGACCTGATCCTGCTCATTGATCACCGGTGCTTTAAAACTCTGATAATAGGAAATGCCCTGTGTCAGTGGGCTGTGCAGCGTTTCTTCGAACGAGGTGCTGATACGTTGGCTGATGATCTTCCGGTCATTGGTTTCACTGACCATGGCGAAATCGGAGATAGGATGACCAATGACATCTTCCCGACGAACATTGAACACTTTTTCGAATTCCCGATTCACCAGTTCATAGTTACCATCGATGTCTTTCAGGTAAATGAGCGCCGGAATGGTGTCAATCACCATCTGCAGTCGGCGCTCACTGACTAAAAGCGCAGCGGATCGTTCCTGCACACGCTGTTCCAGTTCGGCTGAATTTTTCTGTAAGAAACGAGTAGTACGAATGCCCAGGCTCAATACAATAAAAGTACCCAACAGCGCGACACCCAAGGTTGCAGCCAGAATCAGTAAAATCATAAGACGGGCTTTTACGTAGGGTAAATACGCTTCGTCGTAGTCGATCTCGGACGCAATGCCCATCTCATATTGGTCATCCCAAAGCCAGCTGCCAATGACTTTAACGCCGCGGTAATCCGGATACCCCCGCATATTAAAGCTGCGTTCTTTCTGCAGTGCACTCTGCGCCATCAGCGTGTAATTCGCTCGCTGCCCTTGGGGTACCGGCGCCAACAAACGGATCGACAAGATACTCTGTTCGTTTTCGCTAAAGGTACCGTTGGCAATCAGCTGATCGGAAAAACGACTGCTCGACAGCAACTGAGCTTTATCATTGAATGCGTAGGTTTCACCGCTGTCACCTATACGACCCAGTGCAAATATCCGGGAGAAGGCTTCCTGAGGGTTCAGGCGCTCCGTTAACACCGCGATAATTTTACCGTCGTCATCGTGGATCGGCGTCGCAAAAAACATGGTCGGTGGCACGTTTTTGCCTTTGATATTCTGATGATTAGCCAGCGGCACATCCGATTCAATCGCGTGCACCATAACCGTTTCGCCGTTTAGTACCCGTAAAAACAATTCAGGGCGTTGCTGCAAAATCAGATTAACGGTGCCGAGATTACTGTCTCGCATGGAGCCAATGTTGATACCGTTTATCGAAACAATAAAGAAACCGATGCTGTCGTCAATCTGCGAAATTTCTCTGAACTGCTGACGAATTAAAGCGAGCGCTGCGGGGTCTATCTGATCTTGGTTTTGCTGATACCGAGCAACTAACAGCTGGACGTTGGCTTGAAACTCTGGGTCGTTGGCGACCTGCCGCAGGCGCACCGACTGGTCGCCAGCCCAAATCCGGAAGGCTTCATGCGTGGTTTCCAAGACGGTATCCAACGATTTGCGGGCACTGGTTTCCAGGTCGGAACGAATTTCTTCCAAGGCAAAATAGGCAATGGAGCCCACCATGCCGACAACGGAGACAATGTTTGCTGCGATCAGGTAACGACCGCCCTTCGAGGTCAGCTGGGCTTCCCAAGAATGACGGTGACTCTGGCGAACCAAAAACCGCAGGCTGAGCGCAAACGTTGCGCTGCTGACAAAAAGCACGCAAACAACGAGTAAAATCATAGAGGGTGCAAGACAATCAAAGACATTACCTGAGATTAGAACAAATTCTTCGGCTTGCCTTTTTTCGGTAAAAATAGATGGTAGGCGAATGAAACAGTAAGCATGAATGCGTTAGGCTGGATCATTTTTCAAAAAACGTCAGACACAACAAACCCGGCGCATTCTGCACCGGGTTGCTTTGGGCAATGCTGACTAATTGCCATCTACCACAGTGCTTCCTTCAGATAGACGACTGAGGTGATTTAATTTAATCAGAAGTGTCCTATTGTTTTACAGACTGTGTTTACGCCGCTGTTGCCGGTAGTGCTCGGCCATACGTTGGGCGCGTTCTTTCGCCGGCAGGTGTCGAAAATCATAACGCAGATAAAACACCAGACCCGCCGTAAACAACAGCAACGTCGCTGGGAAAAACCGCAAGGGTGAGTCGTTTATCGCAAGAGTTAATACCGCACCAGCGGCATACAGACCAGGTAACATTTCATAGAGGGCTTTCGGAATCATCAGACGCTCCTTTTGCTGATTCTTCCGTTCAATGTAGTCGACACCGTTACCGCCAAGGTAAGTTATGGTGTCGATTTGTTAAGCTAAGTAATTTTCTTCTTCAAACCAAGCTACGCAAATCTAAGCCGCTGTCATCCAGAGGGAACAGCGTTGAGAAGTTCGCCGTATCCGTACCACTCCAATGGCGTAACAAGCGCTGAAAGTGCGCCGGGGTAATGATGGTGCCCTGCCCTTCGGGCTGCGCTTCATAATTTGCATTCAGCCCCAAGGCGTCGTGGGTCGCTGTTGTAGCGCCTACCACTGATTGGCTAAAGCCACCATTCTGCATCAGGATGGCGCTGCCGATCGGCCAATGGTCTTTGCCGTTACCGTCGTTGTACCAGGGTGTACGTGAAAAGTCAGAGGCAACCACCACCCGCAGCCGACTCATCAGATTGGTGCTGTGTAAGGCGTCCATTGCGGCGGCTTCCGACCACAGGTAATCGATACCAGCCGCCAGGTTGCGCAACGCCACGCCATGGTCGGCATCGTGATTGGCGTGAGTATCAAACCCCCAATGAACCACATCGGCGGCAACGGTTAAACCTGCCGCGGCACTGACCAACACCAGTTGAATCTGTCGTAACAGCGGAAACCAATTGCCATCGATGTCCGTGGTGGACGCTAACGTTTCTGGCATAAATTCGTTCAATGAACTGAGTTGATCTCGCCCGGCTGCACTTTGTTCCAGAAACTGGGCCGACTGTTTCAAGCGCTCGGTGAGTGCCTGTCGGGCCTGCAACCGGTCGAGCCGTGCCTGGCGATACGCCTGTACGGTGCTCAGCTGTTCCGGCCGTTGGAATTGGGTCGGTCCCCACGGGGTCGCATTGGTATTGATCAGGTTGCCCAACGAACTTGGGTCCTGCATCAACGAAAAATTAGTTAACCCAGCGGTTTCCCGGTAGCCACCGTTGCTGAGAAACGCCAGAGGCAGCCCGGCACCGTGCTGAGCTGCCGCCAGCGCCGTGACTGCCGGATAACCATCGGCAAAACGGCCCGAAAAGACGTGGCGAACACTGGCGGAGTGCGCGTTGGTTTGCGCATCCAGCCCGTTAATGACCATCATTTTCGCGCCATGATTGGTAAACAGATTGGCGTTGTCGGCCACCGGTGCATACGAAATACCGTTTGCGCTTTGAATCGACTGTGTCGCCGACCATTGATTTATGCGGACATCCGCATTGCTGCCTGGTGGGCGAATCAAACCGTCTTTAGGATCGCACAGACTGGTGACATCCCACCCACCTTCTGCAAACAGCACGATATACACCGGACCTTCGTAGCGGGTTACCGCAGCGTGCGCCGGTGCACTGAGCAAGCCGACGCTGGGCAATAATCCGGCAGCTGCCATGGCTTTTAATAGTTCCCGTCGTTGCATGGCGTTACTCCGTTAAAAACTGAATGTCTGTGAGCATGGCGGTTAATACGCCGACCCAAGGGCGCAGTGTTTGCTCAGGGTTGTAGTTGCTGCCCAAATGCTCGCGTACCAGGGCCGGGTTCGCCCAATCCGCCGGTGCGATACCCGCCCAATCCTGCGGATACTCGTCGCCTTCGGCATTGACCAATTGGCAAAACTCATCCTGCGCGGTGTCGGTACGATCGCCATCCCACTCTGCGGCATAACTCAGGTAGTCTGCGACGTAGACACCACCGTTTTGATCGTCGTCGGTGCGCCAGGCTATACGCTGATCGTAAAGCGCTTTATAGAGCCCCCACAGCGCATCCAGTTCATCGCTGTCACTGACGCCCCAAAGACGCCACATCATGTTGTTGATAGCACCACGTATGGCGGCTTCGCCTTCTGCGGTGTTTGGGTCAGTTTCAATGGCCACCCCGGTAAACAGGGTTCGCGGCATGGCGGGCCAAAATTCACTGGCCACAATTGAACAGGACAACTCATTCGCCATCCGTTCAGTGACCGAATACATCAGGCTGTTCAATGCCTCTGGCCGTTTGGTGATGCCATCGGAATCAATGCCGCCGTAGAACATATAGTAGCTTTCCAGCAATTGACTGTTGTCCTGCCATGGCCAGCGCCAGTTGAATCCTGTCGTGGCCTCCAGTTTGCGGGCAAGCTGTTCTGGCGATAAGAGACGACCGAGGCCTAGCTGATCCAGTGCCGCCAGGCGTTGAGCATCGCTACCCGTGGTGCTTTCGCCACGGAACAGTGGGGACATCATCATATCCACTAACAGAGTTTTAAGATTGTCATTGGCCGCGCGGAAGTCGGCGGCCCATTCGGCTATGAGGTCTTGCTCATCCAAATACGCTTGCAAGCGGGCCTCATAGTCGGCGTCTTCTGTTGCGGTGGGCGCTAACAGCGGATCACGTCCAAACACGCCTTTAAACCAGAACTTGGCGGTTCCGGTACCAAAACGGGCGTCGGCCACCAGCTGCTCGGCTAACCATTGCAGACCGTCGTCGTGTGTGGTGTTGCTGCCGTAGTCGCGGTTAACCGGCATATCGGTGCCATTGAATCCAGGTTTCAGTTGTCCACGGTACCAATGGTCTCCAGCCACGTAGTCATCCCCGTCGACATAGACCTGGGGCAGGCTGTCGTTGCCGTTGCGGACCAGATACTGGCTGGCATTGCCCCAACTCTGGAACGCCCCCGCAACCGGGTCCATGATCTTGTGACAACCGAAACAGCTGCTGCCTTCTGCACCGGGGTTCGTCACGTTCTTCAGCTCTTCCGGATCCATGGCGCGCACTGCCAAGCGCTCAATATCGGTGCCCAGGAAGTAGTAATAGGTCCAGCGCGCTCGCGCCCGGTTCCGATTGGTATCTGTCGATGGGTAACGCAGTAAAAACACCGGAGAACTCAGCACCCCAGCGGACGGCAGATAAGCCTTGCCTGTTTTGGCCTGCAGCGTGGTGTTCCAATTTACCTGGTATTGGCGGATGTGGCCGGGACGCCAGTCTGTTGCGTCCATGTCATCGTACCCGGCGGACCAGGTTGCACCGTCGAGTACATCGTAGGTGAATGGGTTCATCATCATATAATCGGCGGTCAGAATTTCCCGGTACGGCCGATCGTTACTGACTACATGGCGGATCAACTGCAATGGCTCTTCCGCGATGGCCCGTTGCGTCTCTCGGTAGATAATGCCTGCCGTGGCGCGCAGTGCTTGCGCCTCTCGACATTCAGGTTGCGCTGCATCGGCAGCAGGCATGCCACCCGCGTCCGCGCAAGCGACTTCCGCCGCTTCAGCGGCATCGAATGCGGCCGAGGTACGGTCATAAAGGCCGCTGTAGTTATAGGTGTCCGCACTCAGTGCTTCCTGAGCTTCGGTCTGGCCGGTCACGTACTTACGGGTTAACAGGTGATCGTTGGCGCTGTTCATTAACCATCCGTCAAAGGTGTCACCCTGTAAGTAGCCCATCAGGACGTCCGCTAACCCTTGCTCGGAACTTTGCGCAACGGACAGCTCATTTTGGGTCGGCATACGGCCCTGCATCAAAATCGCGGCTTTACGTACCGTCCGCGCTGCGCTGATGTTGATCACATCGCTGAATCCCGCTTCACGGGCACTTTGCCCGCCGTTATCAAGACAGGACGCACCGCCATCCTGAACCCGTACCACGAACTCCGCTAACCCGGACACTTCCGTTGAATTTAACGTGAGAACCTTACCGCCGGTGTGGCCCTCACCGTTCATGGACGGTTTGTTGGCTAACTTGATCCCTTCACGCTCGACATAGTCGCGGATAATACCGTAGGCGTCCGAACGATTCGCCGGATACACCAGAGGTGGCGCGTCACTGCCACTGGCATTCGCTTCGCCATGGCAACCGACACAACTGGTCACCAGCGTCGGCCAGACGGCACGATCAAAAAAATCCTGATCGGTCTCTGTACAATTCACCACAACATTTTCCGTCAGGTTTTTACCGTCGGCGAAAATATTCTCACCATTCAGATTGGTGAGATCCTGTGTACAGCCCGCGAGCAGAGCGAGGCCGCCAAAGGTCAGCCATAATCGAGTGGTCGGATTCCAGAAGCGATTGAAGTTCGGCATAGAGGTCTTTGATATCAATTCTCAATTGACTACAAAGTATGCAGTAAAGTAGCGAAAAGCCGAGGAACTGTGACGCATTTTTCTGTCGTAATTTGGTTACCTGCGTCTCAAATTCGCCAAAAAAACGTCGAAAAAGCCCTGTTTGGCAGCAAATGCGCTATAGCGGTGCACCCTCAGAGCGGACAAGGAATTGCGCGAAAAAACAAAACACCTGTCGATCCAAATGACATCTTGGGGCTGAACCCTCAGCCTGCTAAAATCGCCGGCCGTTTTACCCAACTGAGACCCCATGGCCAATAAGTTAAACCCTCGCCAACAAGAATCTGTCGAATACATCAGCGGTCCATTGCTGGTGCTGGCGGGTGCTGGGTCCGGTAAGACATCGGTAATCACGCAGAAGATCGCCTATCTGATACAGGAATGCGGTTACAAAGCCCATAACATCGCGGCCGTTACCTTTACCAACAAAGCCGCCCGGGAAATGAAAGCCCGGGTCGGGAAGCTGGTTAAGGGTAAGCAGTCGCATGGGTTAATCGTCTCTACGTTCCACAACCTCGGTCTGAACATTTTGCGCAAAGAGGCCGACGCTATTGGCCTGAAAAGCAATTTCACGCTGTTTGACGATCACGACTCCAAAGCGCTGATCAAAGACATCGTATTACGCACCGCGCCGAATGCCGTGGACGAAGCCGACTATTTCCGCAATTTGATCAGCCTGTGGAAAAACGACCTGAAAGAACCGGAAGATCTGCGCGGCAAAATGGAAGACGCCAACCATGTACTGGCCGTGGAGATGTACGCGGAATACAACCGGATGCTCAGCGCTTACAACGCAGTGGATTTTGACGATCTGATCCGTTTGCCCACATTGATGTTCCTCAACCATAACGAAGTACTGCAAAAATGGCAGCGCCGTATCCGCTACCTGTTGGTCGATGAGTATCAGGACACCAATATTTCACAATATCTGTTGGTCAAGCTGCTGGTGGGTGACGACCCACGATTCACTGTGGTGGGTGACGATGACCAGTCCATTTACAGTTGGCGGGGCGCACGGCCCGAGAACCTGGTGAAGCTGCAAGAAGATTTCCCTCACCTGAAACTGGTCAAGCTGGAGCAGAATTACCGCTCGACAAAACTGATTCTGAAAGCGGCCAACACGGTGATCGACAACAACCCACACGTGTTTACCAAAACTCTGTGGAGCGAAATGGAAGAAGGCGACAAGATTCGCATTATCCGCACGCCAAACGATGACGCCGAAGCCGAACGCATCGCCAATGAAATTTTGCACCAGCATCTGGTGCGCCGCTGCAGTTACAAGGATTTTGCCATTTTGTACCGCGGGAACCACCAGGCCCGCATCATGGAAATGAAACTGCAACAGAACCGCATTCCATACAAAATGAATGGCGGTACGTCGTTCTTTGCGAAAGCGGAAATCAAAGATGTGATGAGCTACTTGCGCCTGTTGATTAACCCGGACGACGACGCTGCCTTTCTGCGAATCATCAACACCCCGCGTCGAGAGATTGGTCCGTCGACGCTGGAAAAACTCAACGACTATGCTGCGGTACGTGGCGTTAGCTTGTCCTCGGCCTGCGCTGAGCTCGGTCTGCGTCAACACCTGACGCCAAAAGCTGGGGAGCGTCTGGAGCGCTTCACCTCCTGGTTAAACCGGACCATTGAAAAACTGCATACTCAGGAAAACCCGGTCATGGTGATCCGCGAAATGATCACCGACATCAACTACGAAGCCTGGTTACGACAGGACAGCACAACGGACAAAATGGCCGAGAAGCGACTGGCCAACGTGCACATTCTGATTGATGGTTTGCAATCGATGATGGAGCGCGGCAACGAAGATGACGATACCGATCTCGCGATCGGCGAAGCCATTGCCAAGCTGGTGTTGCGCGACATGATGGAGCGACAGGAAGAAGAAAGCGAAGAAGATGCGGTGCAGATGATGACCTTGCACGCCTCAAAAGGTCTGGAATTTCCCCACGTGTTTGTCATGGGTCTCGAGGAAGAGTTGCTGCCGCACCGTAACTCCATTGAGAGCGGCGACATCGAAGAAGAACGTCGCCTGATGTATGTTGGTATTACGCGCGCGCAAAAAACGCTGGCCCTGACCTTTGCCGCCAAGCGCAAGCAATTTGGCGAATTTCTCGACTGCACACCGAGCCGGTTCCTCGACGAATTACCGCCCGGAGATGTCACCTGGGTCGGCGCTGAAAACAACAGTACGCCTCAGGATAAAGAAAAAAATGCCAACACCATCAGTGATCTTCGGGCTTTGTTGAATAGTTGAGTCACTTCTGCTTAAAACAAATTAGGGGATGTCCGACCGCGCGCATCAGTTGCTGAATTCGACGACATCCCAACCACTGGCATCCGCGCCAGTAAAGGTCAACAAAACACGTTCATTGTACTGCTTGTCCGGATAATTCTGATTCAGCAAACTGGCGTCCATTTTGCCAAAGCTCACCCGGAACAGTTTGTCGCGATTCGCATCCCCTTTACCCAAATAAGATTTATCCGTGGCGAAATGCAATTCGCTGTAGCGCTGCGAACGGCTGAAATCGTCTAGCCAGTCTTCGATCTGGCTTTGATACCCACTGAGTCCGTAAGACGAATCCACCACAATCAGAACATCACGCGGATTCGCATCGTAGTAAAGATGGGCGCCGAACAGGCCGCCCAACTGCAGAATAACTGCGAGTCCTATTGACAGAAGTTTACCCACCGGTGGCTCCATTACATCTGTGCGTTTAACAGGTTGCCGATCTGGTACGCGGCCGAGCCGGTTGACGATTCGGTGTAGGACGCTTCGACCAAGCCGGAAACGGTTTTCAGATCGGCCGATTCAAACCCATAGGCAATGCTGTGCACGGGGATTTGCAGCATCTGAATAATCTTGTCCACTTCATTCAGTGCCAGACCATTGCGGGTCTCACCGTCGGACAGCACGAACACGGTTAACTTGTGTTCTGGGTGTGTCTTGGCAAAGTTTAACAACTCATACGCGGCGACCAAGATAGCATCGTTCGTTGCCGTACCACCACCGGCGCTCATGCGCTCAACAGAGCCCAGGAACTGCGATTTTTGTTGCAGGTCAAATTCGCGAATCGGCAAATCCACGTTGACCCGATCGTTAAACGTAATCAACCCAATACTGTTGCGCGATGACACGAAGTTAGCCGATTCGTTCAAGGCTACTTTTAAGGCTCGGATACGGTCGCCATCCATTGAACCGGATACGTCCGCAACAAACATAGCCGCGATAGGTCGACCACCGGATTTCTTGTCTTTCCACAGGCGTTGCGCGCTGAGAATCACAGCGCCTTCGGACAGTTCATACGCCGACTTGTATTTCGGATTGCGATTGAAGCCGTAATCGCGCGCGACATTTTTATTGTCTTCAATAAACTTGGCAAACGCCTCCAACACCAGACGTTCATTTTCGTCGGCTTCCGCCGTGGCGTACAGCGGCGAATCGTGACGCACACCAAACGGCACAAATTCATACGCCCCGAGCCCCTTGGCATTAACGAAGGTTTGATACTCCATAACAAATGCGTCTAACACACCGCTGTTCACGGTGGCTTCACGCATTTGTAAGGTATTTTGTGCCACAAACGGCACCCCGCGCTGGAAAGCTTCAAAGGCACTGGCCACATCCGGATCCAACATCTGACGCTCTTCGCCCTGCGCAAAAGCATGCAAAACAGTCAGCAGAAAATTCAGGCCGGTCGATGACTGATAAGGGTTGGTGTAGCCCATGGCAAACTGGCCACTGGTTACTGCTGTCAGCAACTTCTGAATGTCCAACTCGCCATTCGAGGTAATGGCATCCACTTTTTTGGTTTGAACAACGACACCGGCAACATTGGGTGCGGTTGCACGTGCAATTTCGGTCAACGCAACCCCTTGCGACGCCAACATCTGGCCCCACAGCAGGTTTGAAGGTGAATAGGCATCGGGCACATTCTGATTGGCTAACAGGAATGAGGCGGCAGCACCGCTGGCAATTTTGCGGATCGCAATCTGGCCGGTTTTGCCGTTGGGCAGCTTCATACGCTGAGCATTAAATTGCTTCGCCAGATCTACATAGATACCGTCAACACCGGTTCCGGCTTTCTCTGAACTGGTAAAAATCTCCACGGCCTCTGTCTGACTGTTATCACGAACGTCAACGGCCATGCCAAACTCGTTAATATCGGGCAACAGTTCCAGCAGATTAGTGGAGGTCAGCTTAATGTTGGCCCGATACTGATTCTCAATACGGCTTGGCTGCACGGTATTTTCCACAAGGTCATTAAGGCGCGATTCGGCCTCATCAAAGTTCTTGACGTTGTTGGAGTCAAAACAAGCGGTTAATAACGGTAAGGTGACCGCTAGACTGATCAGTTTTCTCATACGTCTCTCCTGAAGGCTAATCCTTGCTGAACGATTGCGCGCGTACACCGAGATCGCGTAACCGGTTCAGAGATTCCTGAAGTTCAAATGAATTAATGTCTTTAATGTTGGCGACCTGCACGGTGGTTTCGTTGAGTGCCGTCAGCAGTTCGCGATTCTGTTCAATAAGCAGGCTGATACGGGCATCCTGCTGTGTCAGTAAGGCCTGCCGCCGCTGCAACGCCTCACTGCTGAGCGTATTGTCATCGACTTGCTCCGACTTAATCGTGTGCACAGACTGAGCCGCAGCCAAAATGTCTTTCAGATTATTGATGGCCAGCTTGAATACCCGGCTGGTCTCGGAGCTGTAACTGGACATGGTAATGGTGGTATTGCCCAATTTTTGTTCAATGACTCGACGATAATCGGCCAACATACCCATCAAACGGTCGGCCTGCTTGGCGCTGTCCGCTAAGTTCAGCTCAGTCAGGTGCGAGGCCAATTTGTGGACTTCGGCGTACAAGGCCTCCTCGCGCGCGACTTCTTGTGCTACCAGGGCGACATGGGCATCTTTGCGGGCAAACCCGGCCAATACATAAAAGGCCAGAGCTAACACCACCCCAGCAACGGACACGCCGCTGTGTATAGCCAGGGCGACGATATCAAACGGGAACCAGACGACGTATACGCCGATTCCTATTAACGCAGTGACGATTGTTATCAGGGCAATCCGACCCATACTCACCTCGTAAGATTATTCCGCTCACTAAGATAATGCCCTAACCCCCCAATTGAAAGGGAAGACCGGCCTAATATGCGTGTGCAGGCCGTTTTTATGACTTCTGACCGTGAATATCGGCTTTTCATTGGAGCGGGATTAGGGTCATAATCGAGCGCATTATTCCCTAACCATGAAGGATCTCGCGATGACGACACAAACTTCGATCGCACAGGTTGCGACCATGTCACCAGAAGAAATCGCAGCGGAAGTCGGCACCAAAGCACCGGCTACAATCACGGACGACATCCCTGAAGAAGTGCGGAAAAGAGCGCAGGAGATGCTGGAGCGCATCAAGAATGTTGGTGATCGAGACATTGAGGCACGCAACAGCCTGACCAGTGAGGCAAAAACCTTTGGTACTGAAATACGCCGTAACATCGCTCACCAGAGTGATCTGCTTAATGCCCCTATCAAAGACATCATGGGCAACAATCAGGACAATGGCGGCTTAAGCAAAGACTTACTGGCATTGCGCGCCAAGGTTGAAGAAATCAACCCGAATAAATTCGATTTTTCTGAAAGCAGCTTCCGGCGTTTACTGAGCAAATTGCCAGGCATCGGCTCCAAGCTGGAAGCCTGGTGGTCGCAATACCAAAGTGTGTCTACTGTGATCAACGATATTCTGACCAATCTTGAAAAGGGTAAGGATGTCCTCGCCAAAGACAATGTCACTTTGAAGGCGGATCGCGACAAGCTGATGGAATATACCTGGCAGTTGCAGGATCAACTGCAGATCGCCATGTTACTCGACAGTGAGCTGGCGGCGTGGTGCGCTAATTTGGAAGCGGCGCAGAAAAAATACATTGAAGAAGACATTCTCTACTATTTGCGTCAGGAAGTTCAGGACATGCAATTGTCGTTAGGTGCGTCGAATCAGGCTATTTTGGTGTCTGACATTATCCGACGGGCAAACGAGGAATTAATCCGCTCTACGGATCGGACTCTTAATGTATCGGCCAAAGCATTACAAACGGCGGCAGCACTGCAGGTTGCTCTTGCCCATCAGGAAAAACAGATGGAAGCGGTTAAGGCAACCAACGATATGACGGTCGATCTGCTGAAATCCACCGCGGAAAAAGCCAAGACGCAAGGCGTGCAGATTGTGAAAGATGCGAATGATGTCAGCGCGATGATTGAAGGCCTGAAACAAGCGTTCGGTGATACCATTGAAGCCATGAATTTGCTGGACAGCTACAAGCAGGAAGCGTTACCTGCGATGCAAAATAACGTGAATCTGTTGGACGACCTCAACAAGCAAATGAAAGAACAGGTTGAACGAAATACCAAGTAACAAGATCTCGTTCTAACAACCCAAAAAAAGCCAACATCGAGTTGGCTTTTTAAATAATCTTTTTTACCTATTAACTATTGCGCGTCGATGCATGAAAAATCATCTGCCAGGCTTTAAACCACAATACAATCAGGGACAACCAAACACTGTAGAGTATAAACACCAACCCGCCGAATTTGGCCTCCGCGGCCAACTTCAGATAGTCCGGAGCGACTTTAGAAAACGCGAATAAGATAATGGTCACCAGTAATGCAAAAACCATCTGACGAATGGTCGGACTGGTGGTTACTTTTTTGACGATCTGAATGGTTTCGGACATAAGCACCTCGCTCAAATTCTGAATACAACTGACATTTCAAAACGATCCGTGTTTTCAACACATCTAAGGCCATGCCCATAGGTATAGTTCAACGAGCCCATTTCTGCAAAAGTTAAACGTAAAAATCCACCCCGAAAACCCATTCATTTCTGTACCTGGAGCACTTATGCATTAGCCCTTCGCAGAGTTCAGCTTATCCGGCCATGCGTATGACACTAGAGTTCAAAGCGTTCAGCAACCATTGTTTGCGGATTAATTGTCATTACCATGCGTCACACGAAACATCAGGTCATACCTCTAAAGAGGTACAACCTCCTGTATCCGATGTTCCAACACATGCCGGATTCCACGAAAATCATGACCCATATTTGCTTCGGCTTGTGGGCAAAATTAAAACGCTTTGGAGGCGATGGATTACACCGATCACGGTGTGGTCTGAAATATTTATGAACACAAACCCATTAATAACGTTTCTGGTATCTGTCTCTCATACCGTCACCGTGCAAGCGGCCGATCCCCTGCGGGTTTTAAATTGGTCCGACTACATCGACGAAGACTTACTGCTATCTTTTACGAACTCGACGGGCATAGACCTTGACTACCAGACTTTTGAAGATGAAGAAGAATTTATTTCCGCCTTTTTTGACACGGAAAAAGCCTGGGATGTTATTGTCCCCTCCGACAATCTGCTGGCCTTTCTGATTTCCAAAAATGCATTGCAACCGCTGCGAAAAGACCGGATAAACTTTTACGATCAGTTCGACCCGAGAATCATGGCGCAATTGGCAACCAAGGATCCAGAAAATACTTATGCCGTACCATACATGTGGGGAACCACTGGCCTGGGTATTAACTGGACGGCTGCTCAAGCTCTCGGAGTGACGCGCCGTAATTACCACGACTGGTCGGTTGTCTTTGACGACACATTGAGATCACAGTTTTCCGATTGCGGTATTGCTGCGGTGAATGAGCCCGATGAGATCTTTGCCGCCGCGCTGCGATACGCAGGTTTCAGCATTAATACGACGGAGAAAACAGAACTGGCTACTGCCAGCGAGTTAGTCAAAAGGTTAGCCCGCGATGTTCGCTATTTTCACAGCGGACGCTATACCGAAGACCTGGCCAACGGCAATGTTTGCCTGGTTGTTGGATATTCCGGCGACATTATGGGAGCAGCCTATGAAGCTGACGAGCAAGACATAGACTACTTTGTGCCTTCACAAGGCAGTTCAATCTGGTTTGATGTGTTGGCCATACCGGCAAACGCCGCGAATACGGAAGGTGCACATGCCTTTATCGATTATTTATCAACACCGGAAGTAGCCGCCGCCAACACCAACTACAACGCCTACCCGAACCCAATTTTAAGTAGCGCGCAATGGGTGGAACATTCCATATTAAACAACCCGGGGGTGTATCCGACCACGCAAACCATTGCCCTACTCGAAGGCTTTGCTGTTCAGGACAAACGCACCAGACGGCTGAAGAAAAAGTACTGGGTGTATGCGAACTGCGGCGCCGGTGCCTACTGCGAAGTACCCATCAGTCTGTATGGCTATTTTTAAACAGTCGCTCAAAGTGGTTTTTTAGCAATTAAAAAAACCACGGTGCCCTTTCCCGGTAGCCAGTGATGATCGATGGTAAAACCGGCTTGGGTCAACAAGTGTTCCACATCCGCAACTTTGAACGACTGCACAAAGGGCGCTTTCCCGAGCAGTTTCATGATCGGCAATATGTACTTTAAATACCGTTGCCTTTCATCGATACACACCGTACTGGACACAAAGACACCACCGGGTTTAAGCAGAGTGAAAACCTTGTTGATGGCGGTTTGCGGATCACGCAAAAGATGCAAGATGCTAAGCCCTAACACCATATCGAAACTGGACGCCGGCGCCTGGAATTCCTCAATGGTGGCTTGTTCAAAGCTGATATTGCTTACATTAGCCTTGGCGGCTTTTTCTCGACCGTACTGCAACATGTTGTCGGCAATATCGATGGCATGTATGTGTTTAACGTAAGGGGCGTGGGTAATCGCTGTCGTTCCGGTACCGCAGCCGAACTCCAACACGGTTGAATCGGGTGTCAGATATTCGCGGGTTTTGGCGAGCTTGGTCTGGTAACTTTGTTCATCGGCCACGGGTTGCCTAGCATAGCGGTCTGCAATTTTTTCCCAGAATTTGGCGGTAGCGTCCATGATGGTTCCTTTTCGGTTGAGCTGTAGGGAGCATCATGGACGTTATGAGAGAAGTGAACAATGGTTAAAAAGTCATCAATTCAAGGAGGACTTTTGGCTGGTCTAAACCCGCCTAGAAACAGCCGGGTTTTGCGTTCAAGTATCCCTATATCGATCAGGTTTGCGATTGTTGCTGATTCCAGAGAGTCAGTAACGCGGCTTTCACGCCATCAGAGAATTCAACATCCATGTATTGATAATAAGAATTGGCAAAAAAGTTTTGCACTTCCACGTAGTCTTCCTGATCACCATAGTGCACTTGCAAGTGTTGCCCATTCTTAACCAAAACTAATCCTGAAGCGTCGATGATGTCATTCAGTCGAATAGTTCCGCGATAAGAATTGGTATAGGTGTAATGGAAAAGCCTATCCTGACCGTCTCCGATATTGAACTCATAAATATCGTTGTCATAAGTCCAGGTGGACGTACTCCAAAGTTCACCGGCAATTTGGTCATTCCCCGGACCGCCAACAATTATGTCGCTTCCTCGACCGCCATTAATGACATCATCACCGAGTCCTGCTTCGATGAAGTCATTGCCAGCGCCTGCGTTAATGCTGTCATTTCCCAGGGCTGCGTATATCAGGTCATTACCACCATCGGTATTAATAACATCGTCACCAGCATAACCGTAGACTGTATCTGGCCAGTTACCCGTGCCTGTGGTCAGCGTATCTGCGAGATCTGTGCCGTAAGTTATTGCCGTTGAATTCGCCAGCAGAGTTTCCAGTGCAGTCTTAGTACCGTCGAGAAACTCCACGTCGAGATATCGATAATATGAGTTCGTATAAAAACTTTGAACTTCAATGAAATCACCAAGTTCGCCGTAGTGCATTTGTAAATGAGCGCCATTGCGAATAAAGGAAACTTCCGATGCATCGACGATGTCGTTTAACCGGATAAGGCCACGGTAGCTGTTCGTATACGTATAGTGGAACAGCTTGTCCTGCCCATCGCCGGTATTAAACTCATAGATATCGTTATCATAAGTCCACGTCGATGTACTCCAAAGTTCACCGGCAATTTGGTCATTCCCCGGACCACCAACAATAACATCACTGCCACGTCCACCATTGATGATGTCATCTCCTTCATTTCCAAACAATCGATCGTTCCCCGAATCTGAATTGATGGTGTCGTTACCTTCATACCCGTACACGGTGTCTTTCCAACCACCTGTCGCCGTTGTAAGTGTATCGTCGAGAGCGGTCCCGTATGTATAGACCGTTAACTCGTTTGCCAAAGACACCAATGACACTTTTGTTGTAGTTGAAAATTCAACATCCAAATACTGGTAATACGAATTCGAATAAAAGTTTTGTACTTCGACATAGTCACCTAGGTTGCCATAGTGTACTTGCAGATGTTGGCCATGCTGAACCAATGAAATACTCGAACTATCGGCGATATCATTCAGTCGAATTGTTCCCTTATAAGAACTACTGTGCGTGTAGTGGAACAGTTTGTCCTGACCATCGCCTATGTTGAACACATAAATGTCATTCTCATAGGTCCAGGTACTTGTACTCCAAAGTTCACCTGCAAGCTGGTCGTTGCCGGTACCACCAACGATGACGTCACTTCCTCGACCACCGTTGATAATGTCATCACCTTCATTCCCGAATACCTGGTCATTACCATTTCCGGAATTTATTTCATCGTTACCTTCATAACCGTAAATCTGGTTGTTCCAGTTACCTACGGTGGTGTTGATTACATCGTCTCCTGAGGTTCCATAACTGGTTGGGTGCGCATTCGCCAAAAGAGTACGGATCAACTCTCGTGCACCCGTAGCCCATTGAATATCATAGTAATAGTAAGAGTTATTTCCGTTAAAGAATTCCTGGATTTCGACAACATCACCTTCGGTTCCATAGTGAATTTGCAGGTGAGTGCCTACCTGCACAAAAGATACTTCTGCTACAGAGTCAATATCTGTAAACCGAATGATGCCCCGGTAAGAGTCCGAATAGGTGTAATGGAAAACCTTGTCAAAACCATCGCCCTTGGAGAACTCATAGACATCCTGATTGTAGTTCCAGCTGGATGTTGAACTGTCTCGGCCGTAAAGGTAATCATCGCCTTTTCCACCGATCAGCACATCAATGCCGTCGTTACCAGAAAGTACGTCATTACCTTCGCCACCGTAAATGTAGTCATTGCCGTTGCCGCCGTTGACTGTGTCATCACCCTGATTGGCTTTAAACAGTTCGCTGTTGTTGTCACCATTCATGTTATCCGAACTGTCGAATCCCACCCGAATATAGCTGCCGCGATACGCCGTCTCGAAGGGTTCAAATTCCAATTGGGCTGCAATACTGTCAACGAAGCTGTCGATGGTCGCACCCTCGATCAGGTTCATTTCAATCACAACATCAACAAAAGCGGTATTCAGCGGTAACGCTTCGTTGAATTCATAGGACTGCCATTGCGCATCGTTAGCAGCGTCAGAATAGCTAACCGCCAGCAGCGACATGCCTGCATCGTAGAATCGGAAACCCAGTCGACTGATATCGGCAAGTTCACCCTGCTGAGCGGCTAACCAGGTAATACGAGATCGAACATTAAAATAGAAATTCGTCTCAAACTTGGAAAGGTGTGTGTAGTCTTCAACGTCGAAGCGCTGGTAAGCCACGACATCGGTTCCGGTACCGGCGAAAACATAGTCACCTTCTGCCCCGCCATCGTTGGCAGCCTGAGTTAAACCACCAAGCTCAACTTGCCATCCAAAGTTCTGCTGATCTTCCGCACCACCATTGATTAACTGCAAGGTCCGGTTGCGACTTACATCCCCACCGACGAGCTGCAATATTTCGTTGGCAGGCTCACCATAAGCACTGACTTCATTGATGCGGCTGTCCGCCGGCTGCAAATACCAGTTCAACAAAGTCAAGGAACCTTCTGCGTTGACAGAGGTGATCACCAGATTATCGCCACTCATGGTCAACACCAGGTCGTCATAACTGACATCGCCACTCAGATGGATTCGATCGCGGGTATTGCCGATAGATTCAATAACATCGTTACTGCCATCAAAAGTATAAACATAAATGTTGTTACCTTGAGTGTCGTTGAAAGTGTCGTTGCCGGAGCCACCACTCAGTATGTCATCGCCTTGGTTGCCGTTCAGCGAATCATCACCGTTGCCACCCAATAGCAGATCATTTCCTGCCAGTCCTTCAAGACCGTCATTCCCGTCAAATGCTAAAAGCACTGTATCGGTAATGTCTGCAAGGATCACAGCATCATCGCCCGTGCTTCCGGAAACCAGAATAATGTTACGTGCACCGTTATGTAGAGCTTCGTCATACCAAACTTCACCATTCACAAAGTGAACTTCTTCTATGTGGTAGTACCAGTTATCGAACCAGCGCTCGATTCGAATGCTGTCTTGGCCATTGACGTGTAGCAGCAACAGGTCGCT
>JBNKNI010000026.1:0-54442 GCA_050293765.1 Reinekea sp. | reverse complement strand
CAGACCGCGTTATTCTGCAGATAATCGTTACCCACACCACCGACCATGGTGTCGTTACCTTCACCACCGTTCAGCGTGTCGTCACCTTCTTCGCCGTACAGAGCGTCGTTATTGTTCCCGCCGTTCAGCGTGTCATTGCCTGCGCCACCGTAGAGCGTGTCGTTGTTGTTGTCACCATTCAGGGTGTCTGCGCCACTGCCACCTTCTAGCCGGTCATTTCCATTACCGCCATTCAGAATGTCGTCACCGATTTCGCCATACAGATAGTCGTTGCCACTCAAACCATTCAGGGTGTCGTTTCCGTCACCACCATACAATCGGTCTGTGTGTTCATTCACCCCGTCAATAACATCATCGTCGGACGTACCAGTTACGGTTAATGCTTCGTTAGAGAGGGTTTCGTCTGTCCAGACGGTTCCATCGGTAAAGCTAACGACTTCAATATGGTAGTACCAGTTATCGAACCAGCGCTCGATTCGAATGCTGTCTTGGCCATTGACGTGTAGCAGCAACAGGTCGCTTCCATCACGCACATAGCTGATGTCACTCGGATCTATGCCTTCACCAAAACGGATTTCATCCTGATAACTGCTGCTGTTGTAGTTCTCATATCCGTAACCGTAGTCCTGGATTCGATCTTGACCCCAACCCAAATCAAACAGGTAGTAGTCTTCATCCCAGACCGCGTTATTCTGCAGATAATCGTTACCCACACCACCGACCATGGTGTCGTTACCTTCACCACCGTTCAGCGTATCGTCACCTTCTTCGCCGTACAGAGCGTCGTTATTGTTCCCGCCGTTCAGCGTGTCATTGCCTGCGCCACCGTAGAGCTTGTCGTTGCCGTTATCTCCAAACAGCGCATCATCACCGTAGAAGCCATAAAGCTGATCGTTGCCGCTGTTGCCACGAATTTCATCACTGCCTGGTCCGCCTTCCAAGATATCGGCACCGGTAGTACCGTTTATCACCAGATTCGCAACCGAGTCAGGATTGCCGTCACCATCGGAGTCCACCAAGGTTGGGTCTAAATCCGGAGTGGCTATTTCAATTTCATTCAGAACACCGTCGCCATCAAAATCTTCGCCTTCGATAAAGACGCGATACTGCAACGTGTTCATGAACTCAACATCACGCTCGACAAACGAGCCATCCAAGTAGGTAGCAACGGCGTAGACTTCCATGATCTGCCCATCAACCACTCCATCACTGACAGACGGTGCTTTGACCAGTTCATTGTTTACCAATTGGTTATCTACAAATACCGATAATGTTTCATAACCGTTGCCCATTTCTCCGACGATGTCGTCGGCCCAGTCAAACTGTTGATAGTACTGAGTACCGGCCAGAATAAACGGTGTGTTGTTATGCAGTTCAAGCCGCGACTTCGGTGCGCACAGATTAAACGTGGCGTCTAGTACTGGCGTTCCACTGGAAACGTTCACCAGTTTCGAAGCCTGCAAAATTATGTCGGCACACTCATTGTCGCGCCAAACGGTTTCGATCTGGGTCTGATCAGTTAACGTAAACGAAACATTATCCGTACCGTTTACCGTAAAGTTTCCGATCAGATCTTCAGTAAAGCCAGAGACGATACCAATGTAGGACTGATCACCATTCACCGGTAACTCAAAGTTCGGATCGATTTCAACAGGTTCATCGAACCAGATATCAATCACCGGTGACTCATTGTTCAATACCAGACGATTGTTCACAGAGACAACTTGAGGATCGGCAAACACGAAGTTAAACGACATCGTTGCATCGGTTGCCGCGTAATTAAATGGCACACTGAATGCATCTATTGATAGAGCAACGGCGCCATTACCCTGAGGCTTAATAATGACGTCAGCCAAGCCAGCAACAACCGAAACGGTGGCTGGTGAATTTTGTCCATTGACTGTTGCATTACCGGTCCAGCTCAATGTTGCCGTACCGGAAGATGCCTGTTCGTCCACAATATCGACACGGTTGTCATTGGCGTCCAACAACTCAAGACGATACGCATGCGTCAGTTTCGAATTCAACTCTTGCGACGCGGCATCGACCAGCGCGAAATCACTCGTCAGGAATCGAGCTTGCGTGGCACTGCCAGGTTCTACCAATAATGGAATTCTGGAAAGCGTCAGTGCAGGCGTTGCCGGGTTGTTATCGTGATCGTAACTTGCCTGCAATGCGTCTGATGTAAAACTCACATCCAGCCATTGAGAATCTTTCAGAACTTTCAACGGAGCGGTAATCAGCGCAGAAATCGCGCCATTCTGTGCATCCAACGTCAATGTCGTAATGGCACGTCCTTCCTCAAATTCTGTACTGGCGCCCGCGCCAGAGAAGGCAAACAAGGAATCTGCACCAGCAGAGTTAACAAAACTGAAATCAACTGGCGTCTGATTGATTGACGCTGTCTCATTGCCCGCTACATCCAACAATACAGCGGACACAGCCATAGGTTGCCCAACCCGTGTTGGTCGTATTTGAGCGATTCGTAATTCTGACGGCGCACCCGCTTCAATTGTCCACGTTGTTTGCAACGGTGATACTGTCGTGTGTGCCGGCAACTGCGCAGTTAACTGATAACTACCAGCTGCCAGAACCGTATTCACATCGACATAGGCAACACCCGAACTGTCGCTCACAGTTTGTCCTAAGTCCGTTACGGAGGCTCCGGCAACAGCTTCGAGCGACCACTGAACAACCTGATTCTGCAACCCGACAGCCTGATCGTCACTGACTTTAACGGCAAAGCGAGCTGAATCACCAGCATTGGATACCGAAGGCGATTGACCAGCATCCGTCACCAGAGACAACAGGTTTGGTTGTCCGATGGTGGTCAGTGTCAATTCATTGGTGACTGCGGTTTGACCGAGTCGGTCTGACACACGTACTCGCACAGGCCAAGTACTTGGTGCGTCGACCGGCACATCCACGTTCACATGGATCAGGTTTGACGTTGCCCGCGGTGTCGCGACGACCTCACCATTGGCCTCGACTGACAATGTCAGATCGGCTCTTGGACCATCATCGACCGCATCCAGACCGGATATGCGTAAATAGAAAGACTCGCCTCTTGTGACAGAGTTTCCATTGATCGATGCCAGCGTGATGGCAGATGCATTGGGATCAAGGTCCTCGACAACACTCACTTGCAACGATTGCTCAGTCTTCTGACCACTACCATCGACGAGTTCGACAGTGATGGTTTCCATGACGCTGCCGTTCACGCGAACCGTTCTTTGGTCTTTCACCACATCGTTAAAGCTCAGCACGGCACCACCGGCATCGATTGCAGCTTTCACGCCATTCCAGGTGATGTAGGCTTCGGCAATGGCGACGTCATCGCTGGCGGACAGCTGAACATTCACATAGGTTCGCTCTCTGATTTCAGATGACGTAGTGAATGAATTGATAACCGGAGGCTGATCAACTGAAATGTTTAATGGCAATACGGCGGTTTCAATATTGCCCGCGTTATCGGTCGCCACAACTGAAAACTCATGATTGCCTTCGGTAATGGCAGGCAAGGCCAGTTGCGTTGTGTTTTGGCCGAAAATGGGTTGCACGAACTCGCCGTCCAGGTAGGCATTGGCACGATTCAAACCGCTTTCAGCGTCGATAATCGTGACATTTGCCAATATCGTTTGACCTGCGACCAAATCGCCTACAACCGATAGCGTGACTTGGGGTGCCACAGTATCGGCAACCCGAGTGATTTGTTGTACGGTACTGTCAATGGAGCCCGCATTTTTATCCATAGCCACAGCATAGAACTCGTAGTCGCCTTCCAGGCTTGCCGCAATTTCGAGTTGATACGGTGCAATACTGTCTCTACCGGCGTACACAAACTGTGCCGCTGAAGGCGCCTTCACATAAAACTCCACCTGGTCGACGACCTGGTAATCACCGGAAATATTCGCTTTCATAAACAGAGGTGCAGACGTATAACTTCCCTGCGCCGACACTTGTACGCCGTAACTGGCTGGCAACGAACGATCAAGCACGGACAAGCCATAGTTCGTCGAACTTACATCTGTGGATTCAGCGCTCACAGCATTGAGTCGTAATACAGTGCTTCCGCCAATCGATTCTTGAGCCACCAGAGATACGGCTACTTCCTCAGCAGGTACCGTTGATGACAGATATGATTGATTGTCAGTCACCAATGCAGTCGCTACCGATGTGCGCAGATGGGTCAACGCAAGTTCTTGAGGTTGTCCAACCAGCCATTGATCTGTGGTCATGTAAACCAAGGGTGACGTCGGCAGTTCATTCTCGGCAAGGCGATAAACACTGACACCGTTTTCGACCAAGCTAGCGAAGACTCGCCCTCCGGCAAACGCAAGATCATTGACTTTTGAACCGGCGTCGAACGCGACGATCTGACTGTCGGTTTTGACACGGAGCCATTTCACCAACGACGGCTGTGCGTTGTCCACGAACAATAAGTCCGATCCCACTAACGCTACCGCGTTGATATGTGCGGTCAGATCTTGTTGCTGCCAAGCCCCGTTCAACGAATTAATGGTGTACAAACGTTGTGCCTGAGTGACAACAATACCATTACCAGACGTTGCCAGATGATGTGTTGTACCTGCCGGTAACTGTGCAACGCGCTGCAAGATTTGCGGATTGTTGTGAGTCACCTTATAGACAGTATTGCTGTCGGTGACCAATACCAGCTCTTCAGCTAAGGCCATTTGCACGATGTTTTCAGTACCGAGGTCCAGTAGACTGACATTCGCAAAGGTTGTTGCATCATATAGACGAACTTGGGAACCCGATTGCGTAACGATGTACCGATTGTTTGCCGCAATACGGTCAATATCTGCCTGACTGATGATAGTGCGGGCATAGTTGTCCTGATGCCGAATCGCGACCACACGACGATTGTTCTTCTGCAAAACAAAGGTGTAACGATCGTTGATGGCGACATCATCCGCTTGGTTTTTATAGCCACCTACAGGGTATTCGCTGGCAACCCAATCCAAACCGGATTGACGTCCCAGCACAGCGCCGAAAGATCCTGCACTGGCCACAAAATAATCATGGGTTGCAACAACACCATTCACGATACCAACGTTATTACGTTCGTGTTCGAACGCTGCCTGCATTCCAAAGGCGTCGTTCAATAACGTCAGATCTGACCCTTGGAACATCAACCGATTATTCCAAAGAACCAGTTCATCCGCGGATTCGATCGTAACATTCCAGTAACCCAGTGGCTGTGCATTCGCAGTGGCCGATAGAGCGTAAAGTTTCTGAGTTTCGGTTAAGGCGTAGATCGTACCATTCCATTCGATAGCATTAACCACGGATGCATCCAACGACGCATTGCTGGTGAGCAGCGAGTCCTTTTCAATACGGATCAAATTACCCGCAGCATCGACGACCCAATAGGCATAAAGACCGACAACGACGTCTTTAATATTCTGGCTAGCATTCAATATCGTTTTTGACTGCCCGAATGCCAGTCGTTGTTTCAGGAGATTACCCTGCCAATACAACAGTGTTTCACCCGCAGACCGAATGCCGTTAACGGCGGTTAACTCGGCAATCGCATTGCCATTCTCAACCCGGTACAGTTGACCGTCTTGTCCAAGTGCGAACAAAGCATCATTGACGGACGACAAACTGATCATCGACTGGCCAAAACTCATGACTTTCGAACGTCCAAAGTTCGGCAACTGTACGGACCATAATTCCGCGTTGCTGTCGAGCGCCCACAAGCTTTGACTCGTCTGAACCAGATCCAGAATATTGGCAGGTAATCGACCAAGTTGACTTCCGTTGAGCAACAACGACCGTCCTTGTGTACTGACCAGTCCCTGAGTAGTCGGCAGCAGCACATCTGCATTCAATGTTTGTAATTGCCACACCGGTCCTGAAATGACCTGAACAGACTGTACCTGCGTGAACTGGACACCTTCTTCATTGGTAGCAGTCGCTGTAATGGACAGCGTCTGTGCATCACCAGGAGCAGTGAAAGACACTGGACCAAACGCCATGACCTGTGCCTCGCCATCCACAGATACATCAATTCGAGTTGACGCTGCGTTATCTGCAGTCACAGACAAGTCAAGTTGGCTACCCGCAATGACGATATCTGAAACGCCATGAAGTTGTGGTTCTAATACAGACGAATCATTCAGAACCTTTATCGCGACTTGTTTCATCACCGGCGCTAATTGTTCGCCCACGTACGCTTCAAGCTGCACGTAGAAAACGGACTGTCCATTCACCATCGGGGTTTCAAGTGCCAACGAAGTGGTGCCTGCTGAGATATATCGTTGACTTATCGGTGAGCCGTTAAAGTCAACAATGCTGGCTTTAAGCCAACGAACATCAGAACTGTTGGATACGGCAAAATCCAGGTCAATAACGTCACCTTCCACAAAAACGCTGTTCTGTGCGGGTGCTGAAATGGATAAGACATTCGAATCCGCCACAGCCGGAAGTAATGTTAGATCAACAGTGAGGTTTTCACCTGCCGTACTGTAGTGCAGTGAATCAACGGTGCCATCCAGCGCGACGGAACTCCATCCCTGAGCAGGCAGTAACTGACCGCTCTGGAAAGTTTGCGAAGAGCCAGAGATGGCATCTGCGGCACTCAGCAACACCGAAAGATTCGCACCGTTTGCATAGGTGTTATTTGCCAAAGGCGCCATACTCAACGATGCGCTATAGGCTGGTACGGTGACCAGATTAGAGGCCACCCACGTAGCATTTTCCCGCACGACTGTCACTGTTTCAGAGACTGAATCGGCAGCAAGGAAGTAGGCTTGTCCTGCGAAACTCTCCGGTAAACCGCTGTCAATTGCCTGCGATTGATCGACAAGCAAGACAGGTAAAGATTCGCCGTTTACGTCGATAAAACTCACCATTTGCGGTTCGTTATTAGCCATGGCTTTCAACCACACACCACGATCTGTCTGAGCCGACAACAACTCAATAGTGAGTGGCGCGAATTCCTTATCAAACGACGTCAAAGTCTTCGATTGCTTATCAAAGATCTCCAGCCTTGCTGCCGTTTGACTTATCGGTTGCCAGGCAACAGGTGCATATCCGACGAACTCATCGGCATGGAATACTTGCCAGCCACGGGTAGCGCGATCCGACAGCCATAGCAAATCGGAATCAATAAAGGTTTCTTGAATATCGACATCCACTGCCAGATTCAACGACGCTGTCGCAGCAAGTGTTCTACGATCCAGTACTTGCAGGTGATCTTCGCGCAACACGTAGAGGTAGTTTGTCGCTGCGATGATTCGTCCATACTCTGTTGCCACATCAACGGAATCCGCCGGTGTGATACCCATGTATCCACCAGACACGCTGAGGGTCACGACATGGATTTTTTCTGCGGTTAACAGATAAACCTGATTGCCGAGCATTGATGCAGACAGGATTGGACCATCCACTGTAGTCCCCAGAATACTGACAGGCCGACTTCCTCCTAATTGCCAAGCCAATACGCGTGAGTGCTGAGAAACGACAAGAACATTATCAAACAGCCCGATAATCTGATCCGTTTGCGGCAATTGGTAAGTCGCTTGCCACTGCCAGCCGGAATGATATTCGTACCAGTCAACCTCGGCGTTAGTGTTCAAGACGGCCATGTTTGAACCACTGATGTAAGCCGCGGTCGCCTGGGTCAGGGTCTGCAAATGGTGTTGGATTCCGTCCACCAACACTTGATAACCACTCACCATGTTCACAATCTGTACGGAAGCGCCATGTCCTTGAGCCACTATCGGCGTTGCAGCTGTGCCCAGTTCCAGCTCAGAATTTGGAGTGCCATTTAAATAAGGCACTACCGTAACTGAGACCGATTGGCTCTTGGAATTACCCGATAGATCGCGAAGTACAGACGTCGCGTCAATGGCTGAGCCAATGGCTTGAATACTCAACATTTCGTCAAATGCCGATTCAACAGTCACTGTCGAGCTGGTCAATTGCAGGCTGGAGTCGGGACTGAAATCAGCCATAGTCGACGGCGCTTTAGCAGATGCTGACAACATTAATCCACTGGCAACCTGATTTGCTGGAGTCACGATTAATTCCGCAAACTCAGCTAACCCATCATCGGGCAGGGCCTTAATGGATACGACATCCGACACGGTATAACCGTTCTCGTTTGCCGCCGTAGCATAAATTTGAATCCAGGTTTCACCCGTCACTTGTGGAACCGTGACTGCTGCCGTGAATTGCCCTTCAGCATCGATTGCCACAACCTGCGGCTCTGGATTATTGACGTGGTTTTCTTCGCCATTTACCCAAACATCGATTGTCGCGTTTTCGACGGCCTCTGCCTGACCCTGAATTTGCAGCGACTGCTTCGCATAAACGCTTTGGTTATTATACGGAGACAGCAACGTCAAACTTGGTAACAACACCTGATCTTCGACCAGTGTCACAGAAACGGTTTCTACTGCGCTGAGATTACCGCGTTGATCTTCAGCGCTCACGCTGACGGTGACTACGTCATTGACCGTGTAACCACCGAGCGTTTCGTAATTCAGACCCGTCGAAGTTTGACAGCTTTGCTCGCTGCCATTAACCGATTCACACCAGGTTAATTGACGAACACCGATACTGTCGGAAACTTTTGCGGAAACCGTTGCGAAGTTGCTCACTGCAACGCCAATACCGTCTTTTGGCGATACGATTTCGACCACGGGTGCGACGGTATCTGGAGACAGAACGAAAGTTTGATCGATCAGTTTCACCTTGTCTTCCAAACCATAGGTGACGGCGATTCGCACATCTATCGTGGTTGGCTCAATCGTCTGTGTATACGTTTCAAGCGCTTGACTTCGCCACAGACCATGTAAAGTGCCAGTGGAAGGTGTCCACGTTGATCCAACCGATTGACCGGCGATAAACAGCTCAACTGCTGTAACCTGTTCCAGGTTTCCGGCTAACTGGGCGCTCACCGAAATGGCATCGCCTTCTTGTGGCGCGTCTGGCGTTGTCTTGAAGCCACCGTTGGCCAGATCTATCGACGCATTCTGAATGACATAATTAAAGCGACGGATCGACGATTGGACACCGTCACTGACACGCACATCCAGCGTGACATCTCCGCTGAATCGATCATCTACAGCTAAAGTGAAACTTCGATTTTTTGCTTCCTGCCAACTGCTGAAGAAACTCAACCCAGCGTCTGCCGACAACCGGTAACTGTAACGAAGCTGGTTGGTAGAAACTCGGTTATCCTCAGCAAACAGAGCTAACGAATATTGGTTTCCACGCACCAATGTTGAACCCGTTGGCAAAGTCGAACCGTTGCGTGTGACCGCAATGGATTCTGCATTCGGTGCCAGCGTATCCGCAGTAGCAAAGACCTGCGTCACTTCACCCGCATTACCGCCACCGATAGCCAGTGAGGCATTGCCCGCAGAGTCACGTACGCCCTGTAAGGTGAACGTGAATTCTGTATTCGAACTCAGTGCTCGACCGTTACCAATTTCGAACGCATAGGTATGTTCAGGGTAGGACTGCACTGAGAACCAATGGCTGATGTCCTGCTCGACTTCTGATTCATAAGTCTGCGACCTCGCAATCGCCGTCCAAGACGACCAGCTGATCGGTTCATCGCTGCGCAGAACAATACGACCGGTACTCGATAAAGGCTGTGTTACGGTCACAACTGGGGCCACGTTATCGACGTACACTAACGGCGTACTGATAATCGACTCATTTGTCACTTCTCGCAGCACCGCGATCGTAATATTACTGCCTGCCGTTCCCGGTGGCGCAACGATGGTCAGCTCACCGTTCGCCAGTGAAAACTCAACAGCGTTTTGTGGGTTTGGCAATTCGCCGGTGTTTAGCCAATGCACAGAAAGTCGATGTGCTTCCGTCGCACTGGTTTGCAAGACAACGTCATTTCCGCCTTGTACCGACAGAGCGTTTGATTGCCCAATAAAATCAGTTGTCGGATCGTCCGCTGTCAACGGCAGCAATACCCGAAGCGCATTGGCAAATCGTTGCTCTTGACCCAAGGAATTGATCGTGACGGTATAATCACCATCGGCCATCCCGCCGATTGGCAATATCAATGTATCACCGGACAACGTCCAGTCAGTCGGTGCATAAATTGAATTATCAAATTGAATTTCGTCAATCAACTGCAACCGATCACCCGAAAGCGATAAATTGAAACTGGTTCCCGAGCGAACAATCGCTGGCTGGATAGCATCGACATTAGCAGGCGCCAAACCAAACAGATCCAATGCGCGAGCTTCTGTAGTCAATTCGGTATTAACGTTTACACCGAATAATGGAGACTCGATGCCAGACAGAGTGACTGAGTATATTTCACCCTGTTGCCATGTATTTTGCGGTTTGATGTCCAGATAATTTCCAGACTGCGTCGACTGAACCGATACCGGTGCACCGGTACTACTGGCAGTCACAGTGACATCTAAGTTGTGCCATTCACCAAGGCCCAATCCCAAACTGAACGTTAAGGCGTCGGTTGATGATGTCACTGAAATTGGTTGTGCATTCGCAATATACGGTACTGGCAAAGCAACACTTTGCAAACGGCCATTTTGCACCAGCAACAAGGAACCGTAACCCGTCGTCATCAGTTCATTGACGTTAGAACTTCCTGACAGTAACGCGCGGAATTGTGATGCGCTGTTATTTTGCACGAAGAGCAACTCGCTGCCTGACCGGCGTACTGACCATTGGTCTAAGAACATTTGTGTCTGGCCACTTGCGGACAAGGTTTCGGTTATTGCAGGCTGGCCCTGAATTAATTGTGCTTTGCTTAAAACAATCAGTAATTCACCGTCTTTCACAACAAGACTGCCAGCGGCTGACGGCAAGAATGCTAGTGCAGTCGATTGCGCAGTGATCATTTGCTGCGAAGCCACTTCTGTGATAGAAGACCAGAAACGGAATTGAACGCCTTGCGCAGACAGTAGATACACTCCGTTGTCGTCAACGGATACATCCAAGGTATCGTCTGGCAGCTGTACGAACTGACCAGCTTGTCTCTGTTTTACATAGGTAGACTGACCTTTGAAAACGATGTTCTGGTCTTGTATCAGAATCTCACCGTTTTGTTCCGGTGCACTTATTCTGTCCAGCAAGATCGGGGTAAGTGGTTTGCTGATGTCATAAACGTGCAGATATCGATCGTTATCCAATATTGCAGCGATCTGATCGTGCAACGCGATAGCCAATACATTCTCGATCGGCAGGAATGACTGGAACGCCAGTTCAGTCGCAGAAATCAGTTGGCTGACTTCTGCACGATTGTTCCGCACCAAAATCACTTGAGAGTCACTTTGAGCGAAGTCACTGACGGAGGTAGCCAATGTCTGCGTTATTAACGCACTCACGACCGTGTTTACGGTATTGCTGACTTCATTGCCATTCACCAGTTGAACACGCAGGTTTTCCAGATGATTCACGGGTACCCGTACCAATAACGTTTTCTCATTCAATTGAGAAACTTCGGTAACCCATTGATCATTAATTTTCACCCGGGTAATGCTGGACAGCCCTTTGGCCTCAATCGCCAGATATTCTCCAGCGTTAAACGTGACTCGTTTGTCATTGAAATCAATGGACTGATTACTGCTGTTGTAGGTCCCGATCCTTAAAATTTCGGGCTGAGATACATAGGTATAAGCACCGATTAACGTGTCGCTACGTTGACCATTCGCGACGGTCACTGCGACGGGCAAGTTCTGTGTGGCGGCATTTGCATTACCCGGCACCACCACTTCAAGTCGATCAGTACTGATGGAAAGGATGTCATTTGCCGTTAACGTGGTGTTGCCAAACATTACCTGGGTATCAGAACTAAATCCTTCCCCATAGAGTACTACTGTTGTATTGCCTTCCCAGCTTCCGAATTCTGGTGAAACCGACATTAAGGTTGGTTGCTCATAGTCACTACCATACAGTCGCCATTGACTGCTGCGCGCAAGGGTTTCGTCGTGCAGACTCTTAACATCCGACGATAGTGACACTGTGTATTCGTTTGCATTCTGCCAGTTATCCAAAGGACGGAATGTTAATAAGCCACCGGCATTATTAACCTGCTGTGAAACGAAACCTGATACCGGAACACCCGATCTGAACACCTGCAGTAATGACGACCCCTGATTCGCAATCTGTTCGTAGTTCACAATACGATTCAATTGCACGTTGATGGTTTCGTTTCCTGACAGGTATCCACCCTGAGAAGGCGATATGGATTGCAGACTGAAAGGCACGTTTGCAAATGTGCTCAGCCCACCACCGATGGTCACACCGTTCAAGCTGGCGAGTGGATTGTCTTTTGGTAACCCTTGCTCGTAGCCAACGCTGGTTCCAGCATAAATAGCCGTCGGCTGCATGACAAAGGTGTTAACGTTACCCGTTACCGAATAGTAGTCGACCAATGTCGGTGCATTACTGAAGTCCTCGTTTAACCACGAAGAGGCATTGTATTGTTGCAAATCACCTTCACCGGCGGCGACATAGAGATCCAAACCACGCAGAACCATAAAGCCAGAGGTCAAAGTAGAGTCACTGTTCAGATACGTTAAGCTGAATTCTGCCTCATATTGCCAACCGTCAAGACCTTGGGTGTAAGCCACGACGCTACCCAAAGCGCCTGTCGATACTAACAGGAGCCGGTCTGTCACAATTAAAGACTGTGCGCTGATATTGCGATTTGCGGCGTCAACCAATTTAACGGACTGCTGAACGGGGAAGTGACCCGATGCCAGATCATAGACACGCAAATCACCGCTATTAAATGCCACATACAGCGCAGAGTCATGGACGCTAATAGCGCTGACCTGCATGCCACTGACGGACCATTTTGCGATTTGTCGAGGTGCCAATGAATCACTGACATCGAACACGGCAATACTGGTCGTCGTCGCAACAATTAACCATTGGTTTATCAGCTTCATGGCAACCGCGTCACCCGTTAACGGTAACTCTTTTGCCAGCAGAGGATCATTGGCCACGGTGACATCGAAGACAAACAGTTTATTGCCGCCGATGACAAATAATTGATCGTCATCTCGTTTCACGTCAACGAAGCCGTTAGGTTGCAGATCAAACCGATATTCAAAGTGGTAAGGTTTGCGATCGCCATTCGCAACTTCTTTTTCTAAAACCAACGGATTCACAGGCTCACTGACATCCAGTAGAACCAGACGTGACTTGGTTGTCGAAACAGATGCTTGGGCTCCGAGCGTGTCGGTTAACAGATGTTCACCTCCCGTCACGGCATAGATCAGTTGACCCTGAACATCCATTGCGGAGATAGGGTAACCAGCACCTTCTCCTAAAATCACCGAACCGGTGGCCTGGCCGGTATAGAAGTAATCGACATCCGACAATGCCAACTCATCATTAAACGATGGATTTTCCAGGCTGATTTGAACCGTTCCGAAACTGCCACTTGGCACGCGCGCGGTTGCCTGGCCCGACGACAATACCCGTATATCACCAGCGAGCTGTTCACCAAATCTCACCTTCATTCCCGGAACAAAACCAGCGCCATACAGGTTGACGATATTGCCGCCACGCACAGGACCGCTTTCAGGAGAGAAAGACGTGAGCTTGACGGAAGGCAATACGATAATCGCCCCAGTTAGCTGACCACTAATGCCCGTAACATTGTTAGTCACGACAACCTGTACCGACCCTTGCTGATTCGGCAGGGTCAAAGCAGGTAAAACAAACTCAAGGGTGTTTTCGTCGATCAGATTCAATTCAGATGACACCGCTATACCGTCAACAGACACCGTCAGCTGGTTCACATCGTCACCAAACCCAGCACCCACTATTCGTGCCGTTTCCAACCCATTGGCATGGAAGTAGTTAGAAATAAACTGGTTGTCGGCATTGCGACGCAACACACGTTCGATAACGGGCTGACTGCCGGCATTAAATTGGAACTGATAGTTCACCCCGCCAAAATGAACGCCAGATATGTCTAGCAGCTGATCGTTAATGTCGACATTAATTTGCGCAGGTGTCGTGCTAACCTGAGAGAAATCGATCGATATTGAACCACCAAACACCGTATTTATTGCTGTGATTTCAATGCCCGGAATAGCCACGGCGTTTTCATCGGTCACGCTGACGGAACTGGCCAGTACATTATCTGCGGTATTGATCAGCCGGCTAAACCCAAGCTCAACGATACTGTCATTGGTTAGGACCGTTCCGGCCGACGGTGACAGTTTAGTCACCATAAAGGCAGGCAATACTTTCTCTTGCAGACCAAGACCAACACTGATCATGGCTTGCTGATTTTGCATACCCACAATACTGTTATTGTGCGTCAACGACTGCCAATAGTTAGCGGTCCAGGTGCTATTCTCAAGTGCCAATAACTGCCAGGTATCGGCTGTCGCCAACATCATCTGGCCATTCAACATCATCATGGAAACAGCATTGTCGTCACCCAGCAGGCGAATCGACTGAGTTGAAATAGCGTGACTTTCTCCGTCTATAACCAACACATACCATTGGTTCGTTTGCTGAACCAAGACGTAAAGATTTCCATCCAGATCCCAAGAGGCTTGACGTGGCGTACCCTGATACGGTTGTGCAACACCAAAGGACACCGAACTCCAAGTAGCGTCGTACTGGAAGTCGGTCGAGGCAGGATTCAGGAAGCGTATGATACCGCTGTTATTGTCTTCGTCGGCCAGCGTCATCGCCATAACTTGATGCTGGGCACTGATATCCACATCAACCACTGACCCGCCGCCAAACTGGCGTTGAGCAATGACTAACGGGTTATAGACGTCGCCAACATTGACTACCGCCAGGCCATCTTCGCCGTTGGCCAGCCAAAGCAAATTATCTTCTTTTGCCAGACCAATGACAGGTGCCGACAAAGCAAGTTGAGATTGTCGTACAGGTCGGTCAGGCAACGATACATCGTATATTTCCAGTCCGGACTGCATCAAGAAACGATTATAGTTGGTGGGTCGGCTACCTTTAGCCACGCCGATGAACAGAGTGTCCTGTTCTTGCAGATACGCCCCAATCTCCATAGGTGGGTAGTTAGGCAAGGCCAGTTCCCGACCGTCGCTGTAGACATAAGATAATGCGCCAACAGGAACAATCTCATTGTTCGGCAACAATAACTCAGCGTCGACAACTTCGGGGGATATAACGCCAGGAGCCATGAACGTCATCTGCGCCAGAGACTGAACATCGTCCTTCAGGTCAATCGTTAAAGCGTCCTCGCCCTGTTCAAGTTTGGTGTACCCGGTATACCAAATGGTGCCCGTGGCGCGCCCAGTCAACCGGACCTTTGTGCCCGGCAGAATCACATTTTTACTCGCGGAAATGCCTATCTGAACACCACCAGCAACATTCAGCGAATCCTGGCTCAGAGAATATTGTGCTGCATTGCGCTCGTCGCCAATGACCAACGCACCGGTCAGCACATCGCGGAAGCCGTCCTGTTCTATGAGCAGATTGTAATGCCCGCTTGTCAGCGACAGTGATGCCAAAGACTGCGCATCAATTTGAATTTCACCTGAATTTAGCCAAAGTGAAGGCACTTCAACGTGGCCGATTTTGACAATGGCCTGGGCATGGAAGCCAGTACCATGAATGACCAGATTCGACTCTTCACCGACATAGAACAAGCCGTTATCCACCGCTTCGATATGTGGCGTGTTGACCCCAATATCACCCGTCTGGAACGATACGGTGTAAGGAACCCATAAGTTTGTTCCACGGACTGTGCGCGCATCCGCAACCGTTAATTGGTAATCCGCATTGGCGTCCGCGTTAAACAGAATATTGAAGGTATCTGTAGCATCTGTTTGGTTTTCAGTTAACACCGGTTCAATGGATACCGGTACGGCCGTCGGTTCACCCAAACCCGATGGTGTAACGATCAACTGCACCGTTGTTTCGTTCAGCGAGCTGACCTCGATAATCTCATTGAAGCGAATCTGGAACGCCTGAGCTTCATCAACCGAAATCCGGGAACGATTATCCGCGGTGGAATCCACCACAAACGCTGCAGGCAGTTGCAATGTTCGCAGCCCTTGTGTGCCAGCGGCGGCGATCACGCGGTCTTTGAACAGGTCAACGTCCAGTACCCGTTCTGTGTTACCGGCAGAAATAACCTGTTCTTCTTTTGGCGTCGTAATGTCCAGCACAATCACGCCATTAGCAGCGGCAACAAACAACACATTACCGTATCGATTCAGGTTATATGCGTTGGGCTGATTGGCTTGCAATTCGGTCGTTAACGGAATCAACCAGCTGTTTTCAGGCCGCTCGATTTCGTAAACCAGGATACCGCCCTGAGAAGAGGCGATATAAAGATTACCGTTGTAGACCAACGCATCTTTCGCATTCAAGCCTGACGGTAAGTCGATGGTCCGCACGTCGTCCATATCGGCGGCATTAATTAAAGTAATGGCACTGGTGTATAGATCTGATTCACCATCCAAGGTTGGAGTCGCGAAAAACTGACAAGGTGCACCGAGTACCCAAACCCGGGTATTGTGATTACCACCAGCCACGATCCATCCTGCGCTTTGCTTCAGCAAGCCGGATGCGTTCGCATTAAACGTTTCCAGTAACACAGGATCGTTCGGGTCTATCGTACTGAAAATAGCCGTCGTCGAGTCCACACCAGTGTATGGCGTGTTGGTACATTCATCTTTAGGTGGTTCACCAAAACCTTCAGCCGTATGTCCGGCCCACAGCAAATTACCATCTCGAAGCACCGTTGAGGTGAGTTCACCCACAGGCGGCTGATTTGCCAATAGCTGCATACCATTTTGTTCATCGAGGTTCAGACGGGCGACACCGCCAGAACCTGTCGCGACATAGAGACGCTTATGCTCAATGCCCTGCTCAACTTCAGTGGTCATTTGGATACCGGCGGAATCCAGTGACATTGGAATCTGAACACCACTGTTGGTAGCAATCAATTCTTTCTCGTAGTCCGTCAACGGTTGCCCGTCCTGCTGTTTCGCAATGGCACTCTGGGTCGCCGCAAATAAGGCTATCTGTTTGTCACCTTCGGCTCCAACCGGCAACGCATTATTGCCACCCACCAATAACAGGTCGTTGGGTTGTTGCACATCGAAAACTGTCGCCCGATAACTGTCAGAGAACGTACTGCCATTTATCGATACAGCTGTCGCGTGTTGATAGAAATAACCCGTATTGGTTATTGCCGTACCAATTTCACGATCAACGACAACTTCGGTCGGGTTCACCATATCCGGTTTAACAGAAGCAATCTGCTTTAGGCCATAACCATAGGCATCCGGCAATACAAACTGATCGCCATAACGGTTTTCCAACGTCAGGTCGTGCTTACCCGTCAGACCAATGGGCATGGTCATCGTCAGTTCTGTTGTTGAGTTCACATGGAAGCTGCTGACCGGAATATTGCCGATTGATATCTTCAAGCCATCGGTAACCGTATTTCCAGGTTCAAAACCCTGACCCGTCAGAGCAACCGTGTTGCCACCCTGCAGCGGCCCCCACAATGGTAAGACGCTGTTCACCAGGATAGGTGCGTCAATCGCCACAGCACCACTCAGGGCACTCTGATATTGAACGTCGCCGATATCAGCGGTCACCACCAAACTGTACAGACCTGGTTCCGCAATAGCGGGCATCGTCACTCTGAGAATCGACCAGCCACTGTTTTCGGGGTCTTGTTGCCGTACCGGAGTACCGAGTTCAATACCGCCGAGATAGACACGGATGTTTTGCGCAAGGGACAAACCACTCGCAGAAATCTGCAAAGTACGGTTCTGCCCTGCCAGTGCACGACGCGGAGTGACATCGTGGAGTGCGAGTTCAGACGTATTTCGCGTCTGATTTAATTGAAAATCATAGGTGCGAGTATTGGTCAACCGATACAAGACATAAGCACTGTCGCCACTGTCATCCGGAGCGCCAATGCCTGATTCTACACGCAAGGCCAGTTCGCTACCGGAAGGCAACGCACTTGCCACTGCTTTGCTCAACGTAACCAGCGCATCGTTACCCACAATGACCGTTTCTGTTGTCAAGGCATTGTTTTGAGCATCCAGCCACTGGAACTTATCGAGATTATCCGTCAGTCCTTCAATGACTTTATTGAAGCGTACCCGAGCGACATATTGACCTTGGAAATTCGGCATCAATACGCGATCTATTGGCTCAATGGAAGCAACTTTCAAGACGCTATCGCCGACAACGCTGACATCCCCATTTCCAATGGAATAGGCCGCATATGCACTGGCGACGACAATATTAGCAAAGCCGTTTTCACTGTCATTGGCACTGAGAATCTGAGGCGATGTTGGAATACTGATGTCCACCAACTTGACACCCGTTGCCCCTGTCGCGACATACGCCACACCACCATTCACCGATATATCATAAACACGACCTGCTTCGGTAAACCGTCGCACCACTTTAGGTTGGGTTGGGTTGCTGATGTCGATAATTATGAGTCCGTCCTCACCTGCGGCCAGGTAAGCATACTGTCCTTCAACAACAACACGCGATGCTGGCTGATCCAACGTTGCAACAACCGCGGCGCCTGTCGCAGCGCTCATGTCGACTATCGAAAAGCCTCCGGCATCCGGTTGTGCGCGTGATGTCAATGTTTCAGAGTTCAGATCGTATTGGCCGCTGACGACTGCCGCAAATTGACGATGCTGTTGCGCAGAATACCAAGCTGTTACGTCTTGGGCAGGCAATGACCCTGGCATATCCAGAGACTGGGAAACATAGGTTTTACTGTGTAACCAGGCATCAACGATGGTGAGACCCTGCTCACCGGACGCCACCAGCACCTGATCGTTCTCAACATGCAAACCGCGCGCATAGTCTGACGGTAGGGTCTGTTGCTGGACCCAGCTGTAGGTGTTTATGTCCAGCGGATCAAAAGCCAGAATAAAGAGCTTCGCACGACCACTGTCATGGATACCGGTAACAAATACTCTGTCCTGGCCGTTTTCGAAATAAGGTTCTACTGCGATAGCACGGTAACCACCGGGCAAAGGCGCTTTAACCAGAATGCGATCATCTTTACCGTCGTCATTTTCATCAATGATCTGCAATAAATCATCTGGATTAAAGACACGATCCTGACGCGAGGTATAGCTGCTGGCGTCAACATTCATCAGCAACAACCCAGCGCGGTCAGCCGCCGCAAAAAGGTAAGTGTTCGTCGGGTCGAGCTCAATGTCGTGTATGACCGTTTTGGTTTCGATCACGCTCTGCTGCGGTTGAATATAACGATACGCTTCAGACAGCACCCCTTGCTGCCCATCGGAAAAAATTACATGGACATCGACCAAACCAATCAAGCCTGCTGGCGCAATCGCTTCAATCGTCGTTTCATCCAATACGCGATAAGACGTGGCCGGTCGTTCGCCAAACAGAATTTGCAGTTGATTGTCCGCATGGAAGCCTTCTCCGCGAATAACAACGGTGTTACCACCGTTCAGAGTACCTTGAGCAGGTGAAACAGATTGCAGTACCAATGGTTCGACAAACTGAATCGCACCAAGTCGCTCTATTCGAGAACCGGAAATGTCTTCAATGGTCAGTTTAGCTAAACCAGCCACCGTCCCTTGTAGCGTCAATGCGTAAGTATCTACATCATCGACACGCTCGACAAAGGTTGCGCTCACCGGTTCTTCGGCAACAAAGAATGTTGGCGCAGTGGCATGTCGTAATTGAATGTTGACGGTACCGCCGGTGACCAAAACAGACGCTGGATCTATCCCAACAATCTCAATCGGCAGTACGACACCGCTGGCCGTTGCAAATTCCCAATTGTAGTCCTGCAATCCCTGCGTTCGACGGCTGCCGGCAGAAGCACTTAACTCGACGCGATATTGCGTATTTGCGGCTAAGCCATTGTCCAACGTAATGGTCACTAAACTGGCGTCATCACCAGCAAATGAGGCCGTAAATACTTGCTCTATACCCTGTTCACTGCCATCCAACTCAATCACTCGGATGTAGTTTGTCAGATTACTTTCGGCAACTGGAACCGTGCTGGAGAATTGAATCTGCAAGAGCGTATCGGTGGATACCTGGCGCGCATTGCGTTGAGGCACAACGTTTACAACATCAGCCACCAATGTATCGACAATAGTCAGACGCATACGGTTGGCATCGTGAATGTCTGCAGACACAATCAACCCATCGTCTGTTAACATCAACGGAGCCGCGTGCGACTTGCCCACTGGGTTATAGAATTCAACAGCGCCACCCAACGTCAACGCATCCAACAGAGCAGGCTGAGTTGGGTCGCTGAAGTCAATCAGCGACAGATAACTTGAATCGTTGATGGTTTCTTTTACCGAAACCCTGTCCAAACGAACGGCGAGTGACGAGGTTGCCGCCAGATTGTCGGTCGTACCCGGAACTTCGAAACCATTACTGTAATAACGGCCATTTTCAACCAGAAACTCCGAAGGTAACCATTGTTGACTGACCATGGTATCGGCTGCAGAACTGGCAATTGCGATGTCTGAAGCCATCGGAGCAACGATACGTGCATTACTATCCAATGCAGATCGGACAGACACAATCGGCAGACCCGGACGTGCGAGATCGAACACCAGCTGCGACTGACCATGAGTCGCGTACAGATAATCCCCGCGGACATCCAGCGATGTTATTTTCAGATCCACGACTTGACCGTTAATGGTTTTCTGCAGGATGCGGTCCACCAGGACCGGCTCCATTGGATTCGCCAAACTGAAAATCAACAACCCACCTTTAGATTCAGCCGCCACCATGATCTGACCGCTGATAACCGCCATCGACAGTTCTTTGTCGGTGGGCAAAGGCACCTCAAACAGAATTGAACGATCGACACTTTCACCTTCGGCTAATGGCTCCAGGGTATCAATGCGATCTAATGCGTGTAACCAAACACGATTATCGTGCACGGTATCGATGTATCTGAAATCATAACCTTTACTGAAGACATATAAGGCGTCTTCACCGAGCACCATAGCGCTTGGACGAGTATCTTTTGGTAAATCGTAGTAACCCAACCGATGAACCGGCGCAGCGTTAATAATGTCGTCGCGATTGTAATGAACTACGCTGATCCAACCAGGGTAGTACATCTCACTGACCCGCAACTGATCCGTCACGGAGGCGGGTGATGGAATGTTCTTTGGCTTGGAAGACCAACTGTTTTCAGGTCTGCCCAACACATAAATGATGTTGAGATCCGGATCCGATTCCAAATCGACAATGCCACCTGGCGGCAATCGAACTGGATTCAGAATTTCCAGCAGGTCGATGTTAGCAACTTCCGTTTCCAACACACGGTTAACATCAAGGCGCCCGTAAAACAGCGCTTTGGGTTTCAGGTACGACCGGCCGTGGCCGTCGATAATCTCAACATCAACAAAGCCTCGATAGCCACTGCCATCGGCAAACGTTGGCGCAACCCAATACAGCTTCTCCGCGCTGTACAAGGTCATGACATTGCCATCGACGGTAAATTCCTGCACAGACTCGGGTTGGCCGTGTTTCCAGGCGCGCAATTTCATATCCGGTTGGAAACCAAGTCCAATGACTGACAGACGGTCGTTCTGCCCCAATTGAGCGGCAGACACAACAGCAGGTTCGATGAAATCCAAGCGGAGTTGGTTTACATAGGTAAACCCACCGATCACTTCGTCATAAACATTATCGACGTTGTATACGCGCACACTGGCCGGACCAGGGTAGTTAGGTGTGGTTTGCGCAACAATCTGCTGACTTCCGTCAGCTAAAGTGCTGAGTTGCTCGATTACCAGAGTCTGGCCACCCAACACCAGCGTTGGATTGTCTGAGAAGTCAGTTCCAGTGATTACCAGTTCAGTGCCGCCTTCGACACCTCCACTGGCCGAGCAGAAACCGTCGGCCTCAAAGCGCTGTTTGGCGCAAATAGACAGAATGTTAGGTGCCGCCAATTGACTGTTGGCCGTCACAAAATAACTGTCGACATCGGTACTTAACGCATCGCCTGCCTGTGGTTCCAATCCTTGCAACACCGTCACGACATACTTCTGATTCTGGCTTAATTGCATGCCAGGGCGTAACGTCAATTCAACGATATTTCGCAACTCAACTTGTTCAGATGTCACTCGGAAGTTAACTTCAAATAAATCCGATACATCGGTACCGAATAATCGACTGCCTTCAAAGACACGAACATAGTCGCTGGCGACTTGTGAGACATGCACCGGATCAGACAATTCAATAGTGATGATTTCCGGCGTAATCGACACCTGATCTTCACCATCGGCGGGCGTGATAGCCAAAACATTTAATTCCGAGAACTCAATTGCCTTAATGCCGCCTTTGCCGGCTGCAACCTGAAGCTGACCACGAGCCAGAGAGAATCCTCGGGCTCCCAGGTTTTCAACCGATGCATGACGTTCAACCATAACTGGCTTCGTGGCATCAATACGAATGTCATTGAGCTGCGCGAGATCAATCACCTCAATAACAGATTGCGCCGGTTTGTCTTCCTGATCTGAATACATCACAGAGACATACGCTTTATTACCGGTTACTTCGACATCGTAAACACCATCGCTGATCAAATCTGGACGGGCGGGGTGCAGTTCCACAACGCGATCCAGTTTCGGTTGATAAGGATTTGAAATATCGATGGCGTTTAGCTGTGAAATGCGGCCTTCTCCAGAAAGGTCGCTGACGAACAGAGTATCACCCTGCAGGAATAATCGGTTGGCAACGCCAAGCGTGTCCAGCGTCGCAACAATCGGCATCGCAGGATCGGAAATGTCTGCAACCACAACACCCTGGAAACTGGCAGCGATATAGGCGAACTGGCCATCAATAATGACATCGCGTGCGTAACCCGCTGGTTTGATATAACCCACGTGATATGGGCTGGCAAAATTCTGAATATCAATAACCTGTACGCCGCCATGGCCGTTCGCGACAAACACCAGATTATCTTTGCGATCAAGTCCTAAAACAGTCGGGTAAGGCAGATCCACGCGACCTGTCAGCAGATACGGTAAGCCAAATTGCCCGTCACCGTTTTGTTGCCCAAATATCAACAACTCAGAGTCTGTATTCTCGTAGTATAGATCGCCGGTTCCTTCATCAGCGGAACCCAGTACCCAATCGCTCTTAATGCGCTGCTCAAAATTCAGGATGAATGGCGGCTTGGGATTCTCAAATGATGTTGGCAACGGTACCGCCGCGGATTTACCGGCAACCACCACATTGGCGTCCGCTTTGAACTCGCCAATGGTGCCTGCGAAGATTTCCTGTGCACCGGACAACAGATCTGAATAAGCGAAGAAGTCGCCATTGCCTGCGGACTGTTGCTCGTCGACTGAATCCAGGATACTCAAACCGGTGTATTGGTGAGCTTCTGGTACCTCTCCGAAATACAGTTCTTCCAACGCCAAAGGATCTTGTGTATTCCAGATACCAAGCATGGCACCTTTACGGTCGCTGGCACGGTATTGATCCACGGCACTGAAATAGACCTCTTTCGCCGAGTTCCATCCGGCCGCTGTATTGTTGGGTGCAACATATCGGGATTCGGCAAAAGCCAAACCGATCTCGTGCAGGGTGACGTCAGAAACCGTGTGCTCTTCCGTGGCCACCGTGGTGGTGACGCGAACACGTTCACGACCGAAGTTAGTCCGACGCAATACCAAACCAGAAGAAATGGAGCCTGAGTAGACATAATAGTGGTTTGCCGCATCGGATTGCGGCAATTCTGAGTTACTTCCAGCCTCGAAGCGACCCAATTCAATTTCAGCTCTATCCTGCTCCAGCCACTCCCCGGTGGCCGACAGCGATTCACGCACCCAGACTTGAGTCACACTGTCGATAATGCCGATATCACGCACACCGTAATAGATGTCGACGGGTTCGCCAGCGGTCAGAATTTCGAACGGTAATGGATAGATTGGCTCCAGTTGAGGCACAACTGTATCGCGGATTTTACCGATCAGTACCGTTTCCGATTTCGCTTGATGACCCAGAACATCGTAAGCAACTGCCTGTACATAGAAGCCATCGACGCCTTCAGGCGCAGGGATAACAGCGCGGTAAATGTGATCTTGCAGATATCCGCCAGAGACGTCGGAATAACTCGACCAAGCGGTAAACAGAGGTTGATTGTTGACATAGAAAACAACACGGTCGACACCGTCAGGGCCAAGATCGTCAAACACTTCCGCGTAAATTTCAATGTCCTGACCATCGATAATGACCGATTCATCGGTAGCCGGTTTCACGATGCTAACCGTTGGCGCCACGTCTTCAATGATGGTCAGTGATCGAATCAGTGAATTGCCAGATTCATAGCCATCCATGTCTGTCGCTTTCGCAGAGAACGACAATGTGTCGCCAACTTTGCCGACAGGAACCGTGATATCAAAGGCAAAAGGCGCAGAGCCATCCACACCAACCGGGCTGAACTCACTATCAGCCCCCACTGCTTTCAACAGTTGTACAGAATCCACACCGACTTCTGGGTCATTCGCGGCAACGGTCACCCGAATTTTCCGGCCTTCCGTAATTTCCGTAATGCCACCCATGCTGTCGCCACGTGTGTCCAGAATCTGAATGGCAGTGACTTCCGGTGGTGCGTTACGAATGAGTTTAACCGGACGGCTGACTTCCGTGACGTTACCGACACCATCGCTGGCGCGAACCCGGAACTCCATCGCGATTTGATCAGGTTGTGCCGTGTCTTCCGTCCAATAATCGGCAATCGCTTTGACCGGAATTTTGCCGGCATAGGGCGGCGCTAATACAACTTGTGTCGCTATGGCTTCATCCGCGGCGAAGCTGCCATCGCCGTTGCGGTCAGCGTACAAGGTCGTACGGACACTGTTAACGGATACGTTGTCGGTGATGTTCAACCGATAGGGTAAAAAGCCTTTCTCAGCCACCGTCGTACCCTGTGGGTAAGGTTGCTCAACAACGACTTCCGGTGCAACGGTGTCTGCCAATACGTCCAGCGTGACCGTATTCACCGCTGCAACAGTTCGAGCTTCACCCGAGAATCGAGTTTCTGTGACACTGGCTGTCAATGTCAGGGGTTGCCCTGCCTGGCCATAGGGAACCGGCAGCAACATTTCGTAAGGCGCGACTACATCCGTTAGGGTCTTCGGACCGCTGATCAGACCGTCGATCTGTACGGAAACGCTGTTCACAGCGACATCGTCAACCGCGGTTAACTGAATGAGGACCAATTCACCTTCCGTGACGACGTCCCCATCCACCGGCAAGCCAAATGCAACAATCGGCGGCTCGTCTTTCACAATGTCGACAGTCCGAGGCGGTTCCGTTACGCGATGCAACGAATCACCGGTACGGTCACCGTAGGTGTCCAATGCGGTAGCGGATATGGTTACAGTGTTCTGAGAGGCGTCGCTTTCATTGAAAGCGGGCACCGGCACTTCAAACTGCCACGGCGGTTGACGCAATGTCCGCACAAATGCGGTATCGCCATTGCCATAGGTTGCCGTTAATTCAACTTCGACAATCCCGACATCATCGAAACCGGTAATGCTGACATAAAGCGGCGTTTCTTCGACAACCTGGCTGTTGACCAACGGTTCCACAATATCGATCACCGGTGGTTCATCACGGCGGATGTTAAAGAAGGCTTCTGTCTCGGTTGTTTGTCCCCAAGCGTCTACGGCCTCCAAGCGAACAAAAACCGCCGCCAATTCAATCTCGTTTTCCACCACACCCAATTGGCTGGCAACATCGGCAAAGGTCGGCGTATTGATCGTTTGCCAATATATCGGCGTTTCAACCTGACTCGTCGTTAACGGATCAAAGTCGGTTGCCGCAATGTCGGTTTTACTTTGCAGCAAGGTGTATTCGCCCAAGGTATAGCTGTTCTGTCCCTCGGTTTGTGCGGCTAACGCCAGCGAAAGGCGAATGGTTTTGACAGAGGTATTGTCGTAACCCTGGAATGACAACGTAAAGTCGGACCCTTCGACAGGTCCGTAAGTTGCCTCCGGTGACAACAGATACACTTCAGGATCAATGTCGTCCGGCATCAGATTAATCTGGATGCTATCGACCGTACGCACGTTATCGGAATCTTCTATACTGGATTCTACCGTCAGAACCTGCTTATCGTTCGTTAAACCACCATCAAAGGTGGCCACAAAACTGTAAACACGGGCGTATAAACTGTTTGAGCGCCCCCAATCGTCGGCCATGTCAGGCCCATAAACCGCCTCAATTCGGTCGTAGAGCTGGTCAAAGGCTAAGCTGACTTCAGTGGCTGTGTCGGCCGGTAAGTTGCTGATGTTGACTTCATTGATATGAGAAACAACGGCCCGCTGTCCATCGATGCGGAAATCCAGATCGCTGGCGACCAATTTGCGGTCATCGGTCACGGCAACCATGGCACGCACATAATGTGATCCGGCGACGATCAATTGATCATCCGCCGGCGACATAATCTCGATCTGCGGTGCCATGTTGGTTAATGGATGTACCAGGAAACTGCGGGTACTGGTGTGGCCATAGAAATCTTCTATCACCCACTCATATTCGGTAACGTCTGGCTCATCAAACGTTACGTTAGCGACCAGTTTTTCTTTTAGTGTGATGTCGACACCGCAATCACGGGACCAATTTCGTTCAAATACTGGACTACCCAGGTAGCTGCCGTCCAAATCTTTCTTGAATAGTCGTGCGCGCTTGAGCGATTCGTCATCAAAAACATTTACTTCATGGACAAACGTTTCGCCGTATCGAACCCAGAATTCGGCATAGTTCAGTCGAGCCGGGTCTAAGTAATTTTTCTGCCAGCTATTACCAACGCGGTATGAACGGAATGCATAGACCTGAACATCGGGTGCGAGGTTTTGCTCAATCGGAAATACCCAATTGTGCGTCGTCACGGCACCCGCAGAATCACGTGCGTCCAAATCAACACTGAATGTAGGAGCCGTCCAGGTCAGCGGAACATCCACGGTATAGGTACGACGACCTGGCTCAAACAATGCACCATTGTCATGCAGCAGATTGCCATTGCCTGAAATTCGCAGAGCGTCAATCACGCTGGAGTTATCGGCCATGTCGAGATCAACGGTCAGGCGGTTACCGGCTACTTTCGGAACACCGGTTTCAGGACCATGTACGGTAACCGTTGGTGCCGATGTATCTTCAGCGACCAACGCCGTAAACATCGATTGCGACAGAGCCAACGTATCATTACGAGTAAAACGGTCGAAAGCTGCACCAAAAATGTTGAACGTCTGTTGCTGTGACTCTGGTACAAACCAGCTCATCGCAAAATCGTAATTCTTGTTGCTGGTGCGTACGTTAAACGGGTGGGTCACATAGTGGTTATCGTTATTAACCATAAGTTGCCACAACAGCTGCGAACGATTTTTCAACGCAAAACTGTCTGTTCCGGATCGGTATCCAGACAACGACTTCATGTTATTGGCATCAAATCGCAACCCTGGTAGCCATTGTGGTAACCCGTCCAGGAAACGGATGTCGACGGCCGTGACGGCGGCGGCATCGGTTCCCAACAGATCGATCACACCATCATTGGCGTTCACGATATTAGTTTCCGTTTCATAGCCACAATCCCCGACAAACCGACGGGTAATTTCGTAACGAACCGGCAAGGCGGAGCCGCTGTCATCTAAAACATTCAGGACAGGTGTCAGTGAGTAACTGAGTAAGTCGACCTGGTTACTGTCGGCGGCCAGCAACCTTTCGCCAGCGTTATTGGTAATCGAAAACGCAGAACCAGCTTGAGCAAAACGGATATAAGGCTGCGCATCGTCGTCGGCTGTGATGGCGGTTTGCCAACCCGATAACGTTTCAAGGCTGGTTGCAAAGACAAGCGACTCTGTCTGCAGCGCATTGGTAATGTAATCATCCGCAAGACGCATGTGTGTTTTAAACACGGACCCAGCAACAGGAATATCTGGAACTTGGTTTACGACCTCAAATTGCGGCGCAGTATCCGGTTTAACCGTCACCTGCACAACTTCCTGGCTGGCATTGCCGGATGTATCGGTCGCGTCCACCACAAAGACGAAGCGCTTCTCTTCATCAATATCACCGATGAAGTCTAAGGTAGGCGGAGCAATGCGAGTAAACACGTCGACACTGTCCATACCAACATTGGTTTCGCCACCTACGTCTATTTGGTTGCCAAGATATTCAATACGTACCTGGTAGTCCGCCACCGCAAAATTGTCGGCAATGATCAACTTGGCGTTAAATGGAGTTTGCTCAATTTCGAAGCGCTTGAGATTTTTAAACGTTATGCTCGGCGCTTGCTCATCGGCAAGAATGGTTAAATTTATTTCTGGTGAACGCGTCGTGTTCACGCCTTTATCAGCTGTTTCAAATACCAGAGAAACCGTTTGACCTGCGTGTGTTTCTATAAACGATTTAGGCAGGCGCGCAGAACCAGAAAAATCGCTGAAGAATCGTGTGCTGACTGCGATACCACCCAAGGTTCCTTTATTCGGAACTTCAATGGTTTCCAAGCGGTCTTCTTTCAGCAGCGACGTCAATGGCAGTTCAAATTCCTGACCTTGCGCATCAATGATAACGACCTTGATGTAATCGACGCGTTTATCGTCACTGGCCTGACCAGCAAACACGAAGCTATCACCCGGTAATAGTGAAAAATCAGCAATGGGCTTCTGAATGGCCAGAGCAGGCGGCTCCAGATCGTCGACAATTTCGATGTCCACTGGCACAGTCGTGACTTGATTAGCAGTGTCAGTGATCAGCAGAACTATCGATACACCCGGCGTTTTGGTCGGTGTGATCACGTTAAACTGCAGGTAGTCGCCCGTGTTCATCGCCTGCTGGATGTTGTTTGCCGACGCCGACTGGCGATCTACCTCGCCTGTGTCATCTTGGATCAACAGCTGAACACTGCTGATGCCGATATCGTCATTAATTAAGGCGTTCACGGTGAAGGCTTCACCTTCGTAGTAGCGGGCACCAGTCGCGGGCGTACGTATACTGCCGGTCGGGAATTGATCCTGCACAACCGGACCGGATATAACGGTCTCTTTCGTTTGCGCCCAACGGTCGGTTGCTCGGACCGTCAGTTGCCAGCGGCCATCCTGAGCCAGAAGGCTCCGCTTGCCAAAACTGATTTCCTTCACAGTTTCATTATTTAAATTCTGTTGCGCCAGCGTTGATCCATCGGCAGCCAAAATGCTGACCTGCGCTAAGCCGGTATCATCGGTTAGCCGTATACGAATATCCGTTGCTCGGTCCTGCACAAGTTCAGTCCCGGCCAGAGGCGCCAACACACCAATGTTAGGGGCTTTGGTATCGGGAACGATCGTCAGGGTATGACTGGCTAACACCGAGGGGACCGCAAAATTGTCGATCGCTGTAACATCGACCCGCAGTTGCTCAGCCTCGTTCGCTAACCCCAGAGCGGATAAATCCAACAGCACACTTTCAGCCACCAGAGGGCGAGGCACAAAGCCAGCTTTGCTGGCAAAGGTTTGTTCCGCCAATAAAGTGTTAGCGCTGTTGTACCAGGCGACTTTCACGTCGGAGACCGCGATGTCATCTTTCGCAACAACGTTAAGCTCGATAACGTCATTCACGAAATAACTCGCCTTATCGCTGTCGACCAACGTGATCACCGGGATCTGGTTGGCCACAACGGCAACATACACTTTTACCGTAGATGTATTGCCGACATTGTCGTATGCCGTGAGGGTGACGGGATAGCTCAAATAAGGAAGGCCGTCGTCTGTTTTTTGCGGCCAATCTTCTGCCGTTTGATTATCAGGCAAAGTAAAGGCTGGTGCCGCCACACGCAGCAGTGCGGAATAGGCGTTTAGCGCACCGGGTATGGTTTGAACATCAATATCGTCATCGGTGAGAACATCCGCGCTGTTACCCGTAAGCACCAATCGGCCATTCACTTTTGCCAAACCCGTGGCTTCTACTCGGGTTGTTTCGACATTATCGTATCCAGCAACCTTCAGTATGAAGTCCCGTTTTTCCACGACATCGGCCCGTTCACCGTCAGCGTGCGTCCCGGTAATCTGCGGAGACGCCCAGTTAATCACCGGCGGTTCAAAATCGGGACCCACGGACACATTTACAACCTGGCTCTCACCACGATGACCGGCCGTGTCCACCGCAACAGCCTTCATGGTGACAGTTTGCGCCTGTGTTAGATCATCCTGTGTGTCGTAGATGTAGGAATAAGGCGAGGTTTTATCGGTTCCGACCAGGTTGTCATTCACATAAAACTCGACCGCGGTGACACCAATATCATCCACCGCATTGGCGCGCATTTCAGCCGCCAGACCTGAGATTAGCGCCTCGCCTTCAATCGGCGCAGTTAAGGCAACGGTTGGGACCTGATCACCCAGTACGGTTAATCGAATATTCTCCGTATTCGCCGTTTTACCATGATAGTCGGTCGCGCGAATGGCGATTTGAATGTTTTTGCCCAAATACTCCGGCGTAATGTTGAACTCAAAACGAGCAACCGACGACAACACATCCCGGGTACCTAACTGGTCCAGTTCCTGACTGACTTTGACGAATTTCGACTTAACAATGTCGCCATCCACCACCAAGCGGGTATTCACGCCTTCTTGCAGCGTATCGTCAATGATATCCGCCAGAATCGTCACTGTTTGGCCAACGACGACACTTTGGCCATTAGAAGGCTCACGCAGAGACACCACCGGTTCACTGTTGGCGACCACTTTCAGTAAGCGCCCACCGGCATCCGATTCAGAACCGTTACGACCGTATACTTTTGCGTTCACGGCAATGGACGTTTCAGTCAAACTGGTTTCCGCGATACTTAAATCGGCACGCCACAGTTCGAACAGGTAATCTTCGTTGTCGATTTTACGCACGTCATAGGCAGGGAAGCGAACAGTCGCCTTGCGATCACCGTCGAGGAAGTATTCAACCCGCTCGATGTCCGTGGTTGCGGCCGACATAATCGGCCCCAGATTTTTCTCAATTAACGCGACTACGTCGGTACCACCCACAGCCACTTGGGCGGACACGGGAAGCTTCCATTCAAAGGTGGGCTTCGGTGGTGTGGCTTTATATTGTGCCCACACACTCTGTGGCGCTGTGGTCACAACGTGTGCAGCCGTATCGGTTACCTGGGTATAGATCTCGAGTTGTTTCCCAGCGAGACTTTCTGCAATGGGCAATTCCAATTGATAGGGCGGCTGAATAACTCGCCCCACCGACTGGCCGTTTACGAAAAAAACAACGCCGGAAATGCCGACGTCATCTTGTGCATCAACAACAATAGACAGGGTTTCACCCACGTTAACCGTTGAGGGCAGCGCGATTTTGGCCGTCGGTTGAGCGTCTTCTGACGTGATTTGTACCGTACCGGTTAACCCTTGGCTGAGCAGCTCGGCCTGAATCGTCAGGTTGTTCTCAGCCGTGATAACCTGCTTCGCTAAAATCTGACCATCTTTAACTTCAACAATATCGGCGGCCCAAGCGGGTACGGTATATTCAATGGCGTGATCATCACCCAGTACCACACTGGAACCATCATCAAAGGTTACCTGCCAGCCGGTCAGATCGTGATATTGATTCAAAGAGGGGAGATGGATTGTGGTTTGCAGGGGCACCAACGCGGTAAGTACTTTCGAATAATCGACCGTTACCGGCACGGATACTGCAGCGGCATCGGCGTATTGAACCAAGACATTAACCGGTGTATCCGTTTCCTGAAGTGGGTAAATCGCACCTTCGTCAGTGACCAATACCTTGGCAGGATCTTGCGACTGATAAGACAAACCCGATGTCTGCGTATTGAGCCTCACCTCACCCCGAAACTCGAAATCCACAATGGTGGTTAAACGCCTCCGTTCGAGGGCATTGGTCAGGACAATTTCACTGGGTTCTACGCGCACACCCAGGATATTTTCCTGTACATCATCACCGGTAAAGGCGATTCGGTTGAAACTGGCAATGTTGCCAGAGGCATCTATCGCCTGGACATCCATCAACACGACACCGTCGCGGCGGATTTCAGCCGCAGATAAAGCCTCTGTAACCGGCACGCGCACAACAAATTGCGTCTGATCGTCAGCATAGGGCACCACGGTGGTGTAGCCGTCACTGTTGGCAAACGCAGATCGGGCCGCCACATCGACGACACCACCCGCTTCAGCTAAGACAGAAGCTCGGATACCCAATAGTTGGGCCTTTACTTTAGACACATCGACATCGTCTGATACGGACAGGTGCAGTTCTAACCACTGGTCTTGCGACGTACCAGTGATGGAAACCGCATCAAATTCCAGAGTCGGACGGTTTTGGTCTACAGAAAAGGTTTCGCTGTGTATGTAGCTTTGGCCCTGAATATCGGTCGCACTAACCGATGGCGCAAAGCGCTCAGAACCAGACAGCAACACGTCAAATTCACAGCGCAGACTTTCATCGGGCGCTCGCAGGGCATTAGCCAGTTCGAGTGACTGTGAATTGACTGATACGGCTGCCAACTGAGTACAGTCTTGTACGGAAACCCGATAACGGACATCCTGAAGGGCATTGGTAATCACTTGATTGGCGCGAATATCGATTTGACCAATCGAAAACGCAGCCGAGGAAAGAAGAGTAGCGCCTATAAAGGCTACGGACGCAGCCGCTTTTTTAAATTCCATTTGAATACTTCGTCGCAAGTTAACTGGGTTTTCGCGCACGAAGCAAAAGGTCAGCGAGAAATCTCGCCATGCAATCCGTGCACCTATTCCGTTCTATCAAACTTCCGCATTGTATCAGTGTGTAATATATGCGTCGAGAGTCAGGAGTGAGAAGAAAGTCAAACTTTTAGAGATACATGACAAAAACTTTTCGAACGAGTCGCCGTAACTCAATCGATTAGGAAATTAAGCACCTGAGCATTACTATTTGCGACAAATCCAAAAATTATTATCCGTTTGTCTGCTGATAACTAAGGGTCTTATTGAGTGTTCCAATTAAATTTTTTTCGTTCTTGCCTTAGATAGCGCCTTGATATGAATGTATTGCTTAAGTTTTTTTTAGCCGCTCTGGGGCTGGTGATCCCAGGTTGTGGGTTTCTTATCACAAAACAGCCGTGGAGGGCCTTAATGGTTCCTATTCTGGGGCTGTTCTGGGTATGGTTTTGCGCAAAAACACGATTTGTCATAACAGAACCTGGATTCTATGCCATGCTGGGGGGGCTGGTTTGCCTGTATGTCATTGCTATTTCTGTTTCTTTTCACGCATTGTTTCGCGAGCAACATAAAGTAGCTCTACTTCATGTGAGTGGTCTATTCATACTTACATTAGTGCTCAACCTGGGTATAACCTTTGCTTCCCACCAATACAAAGCAACCTGGTACGGTTTTGCATTTTATCGTATTCCCAGTGAATCGATGCACCCGACATTGAAGATTGGTGATGTTGTTCTTGTGGATACCTGGGTATATAAAAATGGGAGCCCAAAGACGGGCGATATCGTTGTCTTTAAACGGACAGCAAACGGTATGGTATTAATAAAACGAGTCACGCAAATACGGCCGAACGAGCTATACGTGGAAGGGGATAACAGCGACCGCAGTGTCGACAGTCGCCGTTTCGGGTGGGTACCAACAGATTATCTGGTTGGTAAACAGCAATTTGTTTGGTTTAACTTAGAGAACCTAATTCGAAAGAGACATGAGCCATAGTAGGTTTTCGACACTTTATGGATACAAGCAATCTATATTACTTCACGGTTCACGCCAAATAATTCGATTCAAAAATTCTCATCTGCAAACTACCAACCACTGAGAGATATAACCTCATCCTTTTTATAGCTTCTTATATGTTCGAGCAATTTTTCGTAGGAAGTAGGTAATTTCAATGTATCAACACTGTTTTTAAATTCAGACAATGATGCCGAATCAAAACACACCCCAGCGACAAAGCCCTCGTATTTGTCAAAATCAGTGGTGTAGCCGTTCAATAATGCTAATAACCAATGGTTAAACTTAATCCAAGATGACGAAACAATCTTTCCGTTTCCAACATCGACATCTTCAGAAAAATCGACATTAAAGAAAGATTCATGGCACTGTTCATATGCACTAAGGAAGTAATCGCTCAAAGCAATGGCAATTTGCTCAGAATTTTTTTCAACCGGCCTCCAAAAATAGCCACAAAGGTAAGGAATAAAAAGAAAACACATTTGTTCTGGACACATGTTCACTTGTATCGCGTAGTCGGAACCTTCTTTTGAAAAATTAATTGTTCGGGATGCCTCAAATTTTTCTCCGCAAATCCATTTGAATAAATCAACGGCCACATCCACATCCAGAGCATCTGAAAATATTGCTTTTATAGCTTCTGAAAACTGTTCATTTAAACTCACTTTTGCCTTGGCAGGCCCTCTATTGACTGGGTCTTCATTCAGCCAATGCCAATAATCAATCACGGTTTGCCTAATTTCATCAATATTCTTAACCGGGCTATGATTCACGATGATATATATAGCAGCGCTATCATTATCTGTAAGGTAGTCTGACAAATCTCCTGTTTCGAAATAGCTTCTTTCTTTTAATAACCTATCACTGGAAATTCGAGACTGATTGACGTCAGTAAAATTACGCCAAAAGTCATCTCTTGAGAACTTCGTTCGCGTATAGCCGTTATTCATAACCCAAGTCAGCCTTCTCTTCTTCAATCGCTTCTTTTAACTCACCCTGAATCACTGCTAACAAGGCACCGAGGGCGCCCATGTCAACCTTACCTGTCGGAGCATTGACAGCGCCAGTGTGAGCTTTCAGTACAGCATCACTTACATTAGTAGGTTTTTTCTCAAATTCCTTTCTCAACAATGACAAAGAGGGGCTCTGAGCAATTAATTGTCCAACTTGACCTTTCGCTTTACTCTTTGTTTTAAAACTATGATATTGCCAGCGGTAGTCAGCAACTTCTACGTCCAGCGTAGTAGCAGAAATATCGCCTCTTCGAATGGCACCAATATTTCCTGCAACTCGGTCCAATGTGAACTGCTTATGAGATAAACTGCCCTCCAGAGAAATTTTCTCGGCTGTGTCAGTATCTTCCCTTGCGCCAGTTCGCCACCCCCATGGTTTAAAAGTATAGGGTTTATCAGTAGGGACGGTTCCATTTTTTCTGCTTTGCCATGACTTGGTTTCTACCCAAACTTCTCCTTGAGAATTTTGCAACATAATGTCGACATCTCGACCAAAAATTAGCGCACCCGCTTGCGGGTTCTTTGTCTCAAAGGAAGAAGGAGAGGTAAATAATACGACATCACGCGGTACTTCAATACCGACTACTTTATCACCTGTCGCCTCGCTTAATGTCTGCAACAAAGCGAGATGCATTAGCTGGAAAGCAGCTCCATTTGCGGCCCTAGCGGGATTACTCTTACCCTTACCATGAGAAATAAAATTAAAACTAGCATTCAAAATTGTTGTTTGCAGATAGGCAATATTCTGTGCACGCGTAGTACCATCTGCAACTTCACCATCGCCAAAAAGTCTACCCTCAGCAACTTCCGTTTCCAGATAAGCAATAATTGCTAGTAATGCATAGGGAGGTATTCGCTGTCCGTTGAAACCTTTTAATAACTTCGCTACTTGCTTAGGGCTTAACCCACGTTTGGCCGAAGCCATAATCCCTTTTAGAAATCCTTTTGAAGTTAGATGCTTGATATAACGAGCGCGCTTCTCCGGCGGCATGTTCTTTATCGCCTTACCAACTTGGCCCAGTACTTTCGCAGCAGACCCTACAGGTAAGTCATCAAGAAGTGGCCTGATTTCTTTCAAGCCTTTACCCAACTTAACTGCCCAACCCGGCTTCACCTTTGCAGTTGCGACAGGAAATAGATTGTCGATAAGGAAAACATTACTTGCGTAATAATCTGCATCTGTAGTTTCAGGCAACTCGATTTCGTCGTCGGATAAAGAGAAGAAAGACAAAATATCGAAAAAGTCATCTGTTGAATTAATCATTTTCGACAGAATTTCAATACCTTCTTTTGCTTCTGGATCGTTATACATGTCTGCCATGACAATAAAAAAGGCTATGCCGTCATAGACAATACTAAAATCTCTTTTTTTGGCTTGTTGAAACATTTTCTTCAACACGCCACCCATGTATTTAACAGCCTTGTTATTGCCGAGTTTCAGCAACTTGATGGCTAGCTTCGCTGGTCCGGTTACGACCTTTAACGGCGCTGCTGGTGGGAAGAGACTCAACACATCCAGAATAGCGACCGACAACGACACTATGTCAACGTCGCGACCTGCAATTAGGTTACCCATCTGATCCCAGATAACCTGCAGACTGTCCAATCCGATCAAAGAAGCTGCGATCTCAACAACATCCCAGAAACTGACATCGTAGGCTTGGGCGGCTGGGAATACAGCATCAGAATTCAGGAAGTTCAGCGCAGGGTTCTGTGCCAGGTTGATTTGCTGTGTCGGTTCATCAAGCGCGGCTAAGTTAAAATCAGGAAGACCCGCAACCGCACCTGAGCTGATGGCAGCCTGAGCAAAGTTGTCGAAGGTATCGCTGGACATCAGGTGTACTTGTTGTTTCGTCGTACCAGCAACAACGGCCACGTTTTGCATTGACAACTTCGAACCAAAGCTCAGCATATTGCCTGTGCTGTGAATCGGCAGGAGTTCACTGCCGGTCGCGTCAATGACGATAGAAGCAGTCTCCGCTCCACCGTCAAAAGTGACCAGTGCAGGGCTGTTCAGTTTAAACCACTTAAGTGCGTTCAGTTGGCCGTCTATTCCGTCGCCCAAGAGCATGTCGTGCTGTTCGGTATACTCATCAGGTTGTCCGGCATTGTAGACAAGTTCGATCTTCGAATATTGCAGATTCCCAGACACAGGAATCGTTTGAGTGTCGTCGTTTATCGAGAGGACCAGTTGTCCATCATTGAACTGGCCAGCGATTTGTGCCCATTGATTCTTCGGCAGTGTTTGAGAGTTCTCTACCGAATAGCTGCCATCTGCTGTATTGGCTGTCAGTCGAATTCGACCGTCACTGAGAGATTCCAGCACAAGGCCGGAACCCAGGTTAAAGATAGAACCACCGTAATTAACGGGTTTATAGTCGATAACAAAACCATTGCTGTTGGCCAGTTGAATACGCGTGGCATCTGAAATTTTTGCTCGGCTTAAGCCCCAGGCAGGACTGAACCTGAAGCTTTTGCCTGCCGATAATCGAGTGTCATCGGCCAATCCCACATTCTCCAAAATACCATTGGAAAATCCAACTTCGTCAATGGCTTGGGATGTTTCATTCATCCAATAGGCCGCTTGAACCAGCCTGTTGGGTTCAAACACATTCCCTAAGGTAACCGTCAGTGATTCACCTTCGGTACCGAATACTTCAATTGACCCAGAAACTGCTTTGTTAACACTAAACGCTTCGTTGTCCCATCGGGTGAAATTGAATGCCTCTTCAACATCCTTATCACCTATCAAGGTGGCAAATTGCTCTGAGATAGCCGGAGATCCAGCTCCACCAATCTGTTGAATAGCGGTTACCGTGATCTCAGATGGCGCTTGCATCGCGGCCATAACTTTAACAGTGACATTAGATTGATAGCTTGGTGCGATCAGTTGCACTTCAACTTGGCCATTGCCATCGGTCGTATAAATCGATTTGTCTAGGCGTCCTTTATCCGTCCATATATCCAAATCAAAGTTATCCAATGGACTGCCATTCGCTGAAAGCCGGACTTGGAACGTGTTGGTAGACCCTGCTGGAATTTCACTGGGCAGACCTGTGAATTCGATGTCAACCGGAAGAATTTCTAAATCAACGGATTGATTAGTGTCTCCAACACGTATATCCAGAGCGGCCGCTTCTGCAAAATCGGCGCCGCTGGCCTCGAAATAGAATTCACCATTAACGGTCGATTCGGGCTGTTCAATGATTTGAACCGAACCATCCGTAGCGATTGAAACACCAGTGCCGTCTTGAACGGGATTGCCATATTGGTCACGTGCGACACCTCGATAACGCACACTGCCCTTACCCCCAATGTAGAGCGGTGTACTGAACAACGGCGTCAGCGCAATCGAGGCAGCCTCACCAGCAACGACACGAAACTTCAACGGTGCCGATGTTGATTCACCGTCGGTGGTTAATCTTGCGGTTATCGTCGCGGTTGCACCTGCGTTGGTCGGTAACGTCAGTTTGTTGCGAAAGATGGCGTATTCATCATCACTGTCGTAGGTTGTGTCCAAGGCACCGGCACCTAGTTTCTCCCAGCGCATAACGACTTCGTATTTGTTTTCTGGATCGCGGGTAGCGAAGCCAACCAGATGAGCCAGTAAATCCACTTCGGGGGTGTCTGCTGAAATCTCGACAGCGCCATCTTCGGCAGAGGGTAGAACGTCATCATCAATCAGTGCGTAATAGTCCAGGTATTCAAATGCAAATTGCCACAACAGGTTGGATGCATCTTCATTACTGTATATGCGCATCGTCAGGTAATCATCCGGCTCTAATGAACCTAAATGGTCAAAGTTAGTAAATTCAATCGTCTGATTCGCTGAAACATTGACCTCTAACTCCTGCTCGCCTATTCCGAGAACCAAGCTTTGGCTGCCATCAAAACGCTCCAATGGCTGTTGACTACTGCCTTCAAGATCAACAAGAAACTTCAGAATATCCAAGCTACTGGTCAATATGGGCTTATCGAGCTCATACACATCTGTCGTAATCGTCTGCCCAAAGGCATCTTTGTACTGCGTTTCAATTTTGTCTACTTCGAGGTCATACACACTGAACTGATAGTCAGGTCGATAAAACCATTCATGCAGCGGCTGAGGCGTGATCATGTCTTCGACCGATTCTTCCGCTTCAATCCGACGGCGCTTTTCCAACAGGTACGCTTGTGATTGAATTTGCGTCAGCTCTTCATTGAACTGCGGGGTTTTAAACGGTACGAAACGCTCAGGGCGATACAGGTTGTGTTCGACTTCCTCAAAGGTGGCATCGTCGGAACGGTTTTGTGTGGCACCACTGTTTCCGGCGAGACCGAAGTCGTCGAACTCCCCTTCCGGTACGGCATTGACCTGTACATAGTAATGTTGGTTATCGATATTACCTGACAGGCGAACCAATTCGACATGCGTGCCGGGTTCAATTGCAAACCGGGCGTTGCCCGCCTGGCTTGCTTCGGTGAGTGAGTTTGCACCACTGACGTATGCCAGTCGCCCGGTGTAGCCGTAATCAGACAGGGCATCCGGTAGGGCGCTGCCGTCTTCGTCGTACCATTCCACGTTTATCTGAATGAAGGTATCGTCGGCCTCACCAATGCCTTCATTACCAATGAGGTAACGACGCTGTTCGCCTTTGGTCATGCCGGCTTCAATATCGTAGACGCGTTCGGCCCAGATTTTCAGATTTGGTGGGCGCATTTCAATGGTCGGTACCACGGTATCTAAAATGCCATTGGTAATCTGGCCCGGAGTCATTTCCAGTTCCGCTTTACCGATATAACCGGTTACCCGGTTGATGGCCCAGATTTCCAACATTTCGCCAGTACGAAGGTGATCAGCATCGTCCAATTGCTGGAGTTCAGGTGCCATGTTGCTGTCTTGTTGCCACTGGCTGAAACCATGGGTTTCACTGCGCAAACTGGAGTACTGAAAAGAGCGTGAAACGTGGGATTTTGGTCCACGCATCAACATGCGGAAGTCCGCTTTTACTTCGTCTTCGGTGGCTTGAATGTCGTTGCGGGAAGGGCCATAGGCTTTCTCATCGTCTTTCAGCCCCTGGCGCATGGCAACAAGTTGTCCGGTTGACTGACGAACAATAAACAGGTCGGTGTCCTGCACATGCTCCTGGGCCATCTTTTTAACCAGGCCGATATCTTCGCTGACTTTTTTGGTGTCGATCAAGCGGGTAAATTGGGGCTGGCACTGAGGGTCTTCTGGATTAACCTGACCATCACCATCGGTATCTGTACAGGTTCCCGGACGCTCGCTGTGTCCGGATAAATAAATACCCTGAATATGGTCCTTGCCACACTCTTCTCCGCTCTCTAACTGAACAAACGCGCCTTCATCATTGAGCTTGCCGCATTCAGCGATGTCGTATTCGCCATCGAGATCGAAGTCGTACTTGTCAAATGTGGTGTATTCGAAACGCGAACCTTCATCACCATTAGCGTTTGCATCCGGTTCTTTAAAGTCATAGACCAGGCTTGGGTTATCGGCGGACGATGACAACTCAATATTCGGAAACAGAAATTCACCGTTTAACAGGTTCACGTCAACGACGAAATCTGTACTGGTGATGTAAGTCGTCATCATTGGACCGTAGCCATTACACGAAAAGTAAACCTGCTTCGTTAAGTAATAAACGCTGCTGCCATACTGGCTCGGGTTAAAAGGCCGGTAGGGTAACTGTGCTTCCAACTGAATGGGGGTGTCGTAATAAAACATGGGGCATGGCGGACCAAGCACGCCTAAACCAAAGCGACCATCGTCATTCGTTGTTGTGCCGCCGTAAAAACCCATATTAATGAAAAGGGGAATGCCCTTAATTGGCGAAACCAGTTCCAGATTCTGATTGGTGGCATCCTGACGATAGGTAAAGGAGGTCGAATCGAAACGAGCCGGATCTCCTGCACCTTTTGAGGTATCTTCAAAGAAAATAGAGCGCAAGCTGATGCGATCTTTGCGTTGTTGCAGAATCTTGCCGTCAAAACCAATGATCAAGGACGATATGTCATCCGGCAATTCCTCGTGATTCGCAGTCAAATCGACCGGATACTGCGCCAACAGATATTGTGTGGTTTCGGTGTACAACAGCGACTCCGGTAACACCAGCACGGAACGCGTGGAATCCCGCAGGTTATGAGTCGCTGCATCGCCATTCCAGGGCGTGTTGTTTTCATCGACCACCACCAGTGAACCGCGCCGGGCTTCATATTCTTCGGCGGTCAGTAATTCTGGTTCAACGGTGACATCCGGGCCATAGAAATCTTCAAAACTCTGCAATTGCTGTTCATAGTGCAACACATATTGGTTGTATTCTTTTGCGGCCATCAGGACGGATTTTTCAAAATCACCGCCTTCTTCGATGGGGCCGATTTCTTCAATTTCCTTTCCGGTTTCGTCGTAAACGACATACACCATGTTGCCATTTTCGTCGGTATAGATACCGCGAGCGTACATGTGGCCTTTATATATGTTTACGTTATTGATGAACCCCCAAATAGGATTCGGGCCCGCCAACAAACCCAGCAAAAATGCCTGCGACTGTGAGGCTATCGACACGGTAAACAGTGTCATCAACCCGATGGCAATTTGTTTTTTCACGGTCAGTAATTTCATTGAGTCACTTCCATTTGCTCTGGCTCATATTGTCTTGCCAATTCAGCCAGCTTCGCCATGAGTACCGGGAAGCTGATAGTTTCATTTTTATAGTCAATCAACGTCTGCTGGAAGTTTTCCGGGAGGAAAATCACACCCAGGTGATCCAGTACAGCGACATTTTCAGGATGCAGGAATACCGCGTAGTTACCCTGGCGTTCTGCCAGACCAATTGGTTCAATCATCTCATTCGCAGGGTTCACCGCCACGGCGAGTGCCAATGTGCCGTTTGCAGGGAGATATTCCCAACTGTTTTGGTGCTTCGGCAGCTTCAGTTTGATCTCAGCGGTGCCGGTCAGACGAATACCCAGCGGTTGAAAACTGTAGAGCCAGCTTGGTTCTGCCAGTCCGTGGGTAGGGTAGTTATAGCCCGCGGTATTGAACTGGAGGTGAGCATTACCGGTGGTTGCGCCGTCGGGGAAGGTCACTTGAGCTTGGGTCAGGTCCAATAAAACTTCATCCGTATTGAGCAGATGATTTTCTCCAGAAGTCAGCACCGTTGCACCGATCTCCGGGTTCAGGAAACTCACCGGAACAAAACCAAAATCATTTAGTCGGCCACCTTCAACGGGAACGGTTAACTTGGTTTCACCGTATTTTGCGTTCGCCTGATTTGGGTTCACCCATAATTGGTATTGGCCGTCTGGCATCGGTGTTGTGTTATCTGCATAACCGAACTGAACGAGACCTTCATTATTAGTCACACCAATCTGGTCACCCAACTCAACACGAAGGTTCGGCACATCCCGGTTGTATTGATCACGGATCGTCATGTTGATCAACGTCGGTAATGGCTTCGTCTGATACTGATACCGCAACATTGACGCCCCATCGTAGTTGACATCAACAAACATGGTGGCGTTGTAAGCAGGCTCACGTCCTAAACTGACCAGAACCGTTTTGTTGTTGCCGATCAATTGTATATCCAGTGGCACCGCTTCGTAGTCCCGTTGGACATCGATCAATTGATGGCCCTTGGCATTAAAAAATTCAGTGCCCTTCGCATCCAGGTTAATCCAGGTTTTGCCATAGGCCGTTTCGTGCACCTGTATTTCCAACAATGCAGGGTCTATCGCCTGATTGAAAAACAGAGAGATTTGTTCTTTGGTGTCGACAGCGTCAGCTCCCGCTTCCGGCTGTACTTTGGTTAGCGCCAATGGGATCTGAACGGGTGCGCTCACCGTCAATGTCCGTGGCGTTAACGCAGCAATCACATTGCCGTTTATGTCAACGACCCGCGCTTCCACCTGGAAGTCACCTTCGGCACCAGACAGAGTTAATTCAGTCACCGCTGTGCCATTAGCGAAAGCCATGTCTTGCCACGCAACATCATCGCTACTGCCTAAGGCGACAATGCGAGATTGATACTGGTAAGTGGAACTTTGTTCTGAGCTTTGCACAACGACCTGCAATGGGAACGCTTCACCGTACGTCAGCAATTGACTGTTCTGCAACGGCAACAGCCAGCGAACATCAATCAGCCGTTCACCTTTTACCACGTAGGCCAGAGACGTGCTGTTACCTGCCGTATCTTGAGCTCTGAAAGTCAGCGTAGTTTCTACGCCATTGGTCAGAGAAACCGGCGTACTAAATGTAAAGGTATCCTGAGCCGAAGGCGTAACGGTTAAGACGTTTCCGTTCAGGGTTAGGCTGCTGAAATTGACATCCGAGACCGAACCCGTCAGCACATAAGGGTCTTCCAGAATGGCGGTGACGTTAGGGTAGGCCAACAGATTATTATCGATCTGCAGCACGGGTGCGGCGGTGTCGATCCGCAATGTTCGAGTCTGCGTTAACACAGTATCATTGCCCACCGTCGCGGTAACGGTGATGAGGAAATCAGGCTGGTCTTGAGCGACAGGAATAGCTTGGCTGAAACGGAAGTACGGCTCACTGCTGGTCAGCACGACGACTTGACCATTAATGGTAACCACCGGCGTCGTGTCTGCTTTCACTTCACCGGCAACGAGAATCTCAGAGCCGTTGAACTGGCTGTTGTTTGCTGGGGAATTGATGGTCAATACCGGTTCAAAGGACGGTCCGGTGTTGTCATCTGAGACACGCGTAATCACGATACTGTCGCTTAGTTCGGCCACTGGCGAGGTGACTTTTACCGGAAGAGTGTTCACACCAAGCGTCAGTGGTAATGAAACCGATTTTACACTGTACGTATTAACCGCCCAGTCGCTGATAACAGCACTCTGCCCGGCAATCGTTACCGTCAGATCATCACGCGGAATATCCGTTTCCAGCAAACCTTCCAGCACAATCTCCGGGTCTGTCACCGTCATATTATTGATATGTGACAACCACTGCCATTGCATACCTGCCTGGTTCCATTGGGTTTGCAATGTTACGGTGCTCTGATTGTTTAAACCGTCACTCGCACTGACAACAATCGCATTATCACCCGGCTGCAAAATGACATCCGCCGAGAATGAACCTTCGTTAACGGTTGCGGAATATAAGATGCCGGTGGAGCTGTTTTCGACGGTAACCTGCGTGACACCTGAATACAGATCACTGACCGTTCCACTGACGGTGATCACGTCGCTGTTAGAGATGGCGGGCAGGCTGACCTGTAGCTCAGGCCCTTGCTGGTCACTGGTGACAGTTTCAGTTTGTTGAGTCAAATGACCCAACGCATCGCTGGCCTGCACGGTTACTGCATTCGGTCCAGCGATTAAGGCAACGGTTGTGGAGAATCCTCCATCGGCCAAGACAGTGACAGCCTGCGTATTAATCAATAACGTTACCGCCGAAGCGTCCTGCACGGTACCGGATACCGTAAGGCTATCAGCGGAGGTTATCGCATCTAACGGTGCTAATGTCAGAACGGGTGCCAGAGTATCCAGTTGAATGGTTTGTGTTAACGATTGACTGTTTCCAGATTGGTCTGTTGCGGTCAATTGGACACTGTTGTTGCCTTCGGTCAATAACACTTGAGCTTCAAAAACGTCGGCAACGGATTGGATCTCAACGGCCAAGCCATTCACGGTCAACAGCTGGGAGGCAATGCCGTTATCGTCTTGCGCAGACCAGCGAGCAACATAGTTTGGATTATTGGTTGCGGAGGTATCACTCAACCATGTAAGTACAGGGTTATTCTGGTCGGCCGAGAATGAGACCGTCATACTGGTTTGATTCCCAACCTGGTCAATAGCGGTGACGCTTAAGGCATTCGCCCCATCGGACAATGTCACCGTAATCTGTCGGTTGTCTGTTGAAATGGTCACCGGCTGTCCGTTCAGCAGGGCGGACAGTTCTGCCAAACCCGACTCGCTATCTTGCACAAGAACATCAACGATAATCGAATCAGACGTTACCGTTACCGACTGACCTGGCTGCAATGTTTGACCGTCCAGTTGCAGTGACAGTACCGGCGCTGTCACGTCTCGAATAACGGATATTGGGCTTGTTGTCTGCAACCCGACGTTATCCGTAGCGGTCAACGTGGCCGATGTCGAGACATCATCCAATGACATCGTTAAGGAAAATTGCCCGTTGAGGACATTGATGCTTTGTTCGGCGCCACCAGCAAGTTGCAGCATCAGACTGGCCAACCCTGACTGCCCATCCGCGACCGAACCCGTTATTTGTACGCTGGACTCGGCGGTCATGACCGGCATGGATTGATCCAACATCAGGTTTGGGGCCGTGGTGTCGAGAATTTTCGAGAAGTTTAATTGCTGAATGTTGCCGGCTGTATCTTCAGCGGTCAGTACAAAATTATTCACGCCTTCGTTCAATGTAACGGGCCACTCAAAAGATTCGCCATCGGTACTCACCACAAACAGTTGTCCATTTAATGACAGCTGTTGCGAACGCAGACCACTGGCGTCGGTCGCGGTCCATTGGACCAAATAGGCGGATTCCCGTACCGGTTGAGTATCGCTGAGTAAAGTTAGCTCCGGGGCAATGACATCCGTGTTGCTACCATCCTCATCCCAACGGGTTTCATCATAGGGAAAAGCGTCTTCGGTATTGATGACACCATCGCCGTCTAGGTCGAAATCCAGGCCATCGGCTAAACCGTCCTGGTCATAGTCGGGCAATGCACCTGAATCGCCGCAAATACCTTGCAATAACGAATCTGCAACCGGGGTAAACGTGACTTGGGTATTTTCATCCAACGTCACTTCACTGGCTGCAATGGGGTAACTGAACTGGCTGTCTGGTGATGTGTAAAATGCCGCATGCGAATAGATCGGTGCGGAAATCTGATTACCACCGTAGAAACTGATGCGATCCCAGGTAACAATAATCATATCAGCCAGGTTAGCCGCGTTTATTTTTGCATGGTACCCGATGCTCATCGGATAGCGAACAAACAATCGTACCTGACCGTCGCGTCCAATAATCTCTGCATTGGATTTCAATTCCAATGATTCTATCCAGTAATCACCTGGAGCCAATTCAAGCTTGGCATCACTGCCGAGCACCAGTTGTTTAATCATGAAAATTTCGGAAGTGCCGCTGAATTTGGCGCTGGAGCCTTCACCAACAGTTACCTGACGGAACCGATAACCATCCTGAATATCCGTGACTCCCGATGCATACAAGGGAATGTTGATATCGGTAATCGTATCGGTCACCACAAATTCGGGGAGTTTCAGTGGTGAAGACGTTTTTCCCGTGGCAAGACACTCTTGACCACCGCAAACAAACTCACCGGCGGGTTGCCTGACGGATTTCGTCCGCAACAGGGGATCGGTAGTGAGCAAGCTAACATTGTCGTAGAAGAAAACCCGGCCACCATGGGCTTGAACGGCATTGTCAAACAATCCGCTACATTGACCTTCCACGATAATACTGAACGTTTTTACCTGTTCGTTATCAGCCTCATCGACGGCGCTGATGACAATGATATTTTCGCCACCCTCAAGTGCGGCATTGAACTGGGTATCGGTCAGCGATACTGGAACACTCACGCCGTTTACCGAGACATCCACGGTTTTAAGGCCTGAGTTTTCGTCCGCTACGGAGTATTCAATCGTTTGGTTCAGAGATTGCCAGGTCTCATGCCCCGAAAGAATCGTAATAACCGGCGCAGTGGAATCGACATTAATCTGTTGATTGATCGTGACTTGGTTGCCCGCAAAGTCGATGGCAGTGACACTGATGTCATTCAAGCCTTCCGTCAGCACTAAGGTCGCGTGGTAGGTATCGCCATCAGCAGCCATGGCCGTGTCGGAATTGGTGGTTTCATTGCGTATTTCCAACGCTGCAATGCCCGAGTAGGTATCAACCGCGGAAACCGATATTTCCTGTTGTTTTTCATTCACCAAAGGCAACACAGTCAGCCATGATAGAACCGGCGCATCGGTATCCGGATCTGCATTATCGCCGATGCCATCAAAGTCGGAATCCTGCCACTCTGTGCTGTCATCCGGAAAGATATCGAGGGTATTAATTACGCCATCACCGTCCCGGTCGTGGTCAATTCCATCAGCCAAACCATCCCCATCGGTATCAACGAGGGGACCAAAATCACTGCATAACCCTTGCAACAATGCAGAAGAATAGGCGTTGGCTTCGACCAGGATATTTTCATCCAAGGTAATGTCGCCGGCAGCAATCGGGTAATGAAAATGACTTTCCGGTGAAGAATAGAACGTTCCCTGTACATAGAGCGGTGCGGCGATATCATTACCGCCATACAAACTGACCTGATCCCACGCGACGACGATAAAGTCTGCGGCGTTATCCGCATTAATCGTTGCATGATACCCAACACTGACTAAGTTGCGGACAAACAAACGCACTTGACCGCCAGGTGCGGTGATCGAGGCGTTCGAGAACAGCTTGAGCTCTTCAATCCAATAATCGCCGGGTGCCAGAGCAATATTGGCATCCGCCCCGAGCGTTAACGAATTCATCGCATAGAACTGAAAACCACCCGTTATTGCTGCAGAACTCCCCTCACCAATGGAGATGGCTCGGAATTCAAAGGCATCAGAAATGGATAATACATCCGGTGAATAAAGGGGATGGTTAACGTCCAGCGTCGCAGAACTGGTTACAAAGGCAGGCAGCGCTAGCCCTGTTGAAGGAGCGCCACTGGCTTGGCACATTTCACCGGAACAGGATGCTGTCGTTGCGGAATTTCGAATAGAAATGCTGGGTAGAATGGCATCTTGTGTCTGTAAGGTAACGTTGTCATACAGAAAGATACCGGTTCCATGACTCTGGAGAGTGTCATCAAAAACGCCAACACATTGGTTGGCATAGACTTGGGACGTTAACGATAGTATCGCCAGTATCCCAACCAGAGTAGACCAAGTTCTTACCATGACGGCCCGAATGGAACTCTTCATGTTACATCCCTGTTTTAGTAATTCTTTATAATGTCACTTTCACTTACTACACGTTCAGACAACGCTTTCACTGTCTTACTTAATTGAGTGGCAGCCAGACGTTGGCGAATTCCAGCGCTTACTTCGGATAGAGGCTTCGGCGGCACCTGATCTTCAGCAACAACACGGAACAGATAAATTTTTTCACCATCAACTATCTGTGCGGATTTGCCACCTACATTGACATCCTGCAATACCGCTTTCATTTTCACAGGCATCGACGCTGCTGAATTGAGCTGATAGGTCCGCACATAATCGGGTAGTACCAAGGACTCCCAGTTCTCTGACTGGCCAAGCTTTGCTAACGCTTGCGATACTTCGATCTGTGAACGTTTTGCGGACCCTACATTGGCCTCCAACACGACCAATCGCTTAATCGTTGCAGCGCCGAATTCATCAAGGTGACTTTGGTAATAGGCTTCGACCATTTGAGCGGTTACCGGCTCTGGTGACGTCGTGTTTTCAATATAGGCCGCAATGAGTCGCTCTTCGCGGTAGGCTTGTACGGCAATTTCAATTTCAGACAAAATGTCTTCATCTAAGGTGCTCTCTGCATTCTGAGCTAAAGCTCGTGAGGCAATGAGGCTCTCGCGAATTTTCTGCACAGCTCGTGCATCGACAAATTGCCCACCAAAAAAACGGTCCACGGCGTAGTCCAGTTCCGCTTCTGTGAGGTTCGAACCGTTTACGACAGCCCAGGCAGGCTCAATGGCGGTCTCCACCGGGGTTTCCGGTGTATTTTCCTTACGGTCACAACCGGTCACCAACAAGGCAAACAGAGGCAATACTAACCAAGGGGATTTCCGTTTCGTCATGGCGGTCATTCCACTTTACTGATGGTAACCGAATCCAAAAGGCGCTTAGTCTCGGCGGCTTTGGCCTTCTGCCGCAGCTGATATCGAATATCACCTTGCACTTGGCGCAGCGGAGCCACTTCTGAACGCAAAGGTTCGAGTAGCTTGATAATGTGGTAACCATACTGGGTTTTAACGACGTCACTGGTTTCATCTTCAGCCAGCGCCAACACGGTCGTTGCAAACGCGGGGTCTATAGACTCAGGTGATACCCAACCCAGATCTCCGCCTTGCTTGGCGCTATAGACATCATCGGACATCTGCTGAGCGAGAACCTCAAAAACTTCGCCCTTTGCGAGCTTGGCAACAACTTCGCGAGCTTTCTGTTGCGCCGCTTGCTTCTCAACATCGGTCATCGAATTGTTCACGCGGAACACAATATGGGCAATATGCGCTTGCTGACGGGTGTACTCGTCTTGATGACTGTTGTAATAGTTTTCGACAGCAGCATCGGTCACGACGCGGTCCAGATACGCAGCCATATAACGACTGATGGTCATTTGCTTCTTGAATTCTGCGAATTCCGCAGCCAGCAATTGATTGTTGGCTAATTCTTGAGTTGAAATTGCTTGTGCCAAGGCTGTTTGCGTCAGAAATTCATCCAATTCAGCCGAAGCTCGATCTTCATTGGTAGGATCAATTCGCTTGAAAGAGAGATGCGATTCAAAATCAGACTTGGAAATGGATTCTTTGCCGACTTTGGCAATGGTATCGCCACCAGAACAGGCAACGAAAAAAATGACGGGCAACAGAAAGACCGACTTAAAGTCCATTAAAACGACACTCCCTTAAATTTTAGAACTGATTGGCATTTTAGACCGCCAAGATTTCGGGATTTTCGCATAAAAAGATAGGGGTGTCATCAGCACAAAAAGTGCGTCATTCAAGAAGTTTTTAAAAAGTGTGAAGTCTTTGGCGTTTTGAACGACGGATTCGAGGTAGGCACCGTCATTCATAATGGCTATATTAGCGCTCAGCCACAGCACAGAATCTGTTTCATTGCCGCAAAGGATCCTTGCATGCCCTTTATTATCATCTTAGCCCTGCTCATCGTTATCTATTTGCTGTTTAACCGCTCCCAAAGTAACAGTGGCGGTGCTCTCCCTGAGTCAGACGTCACGGTGAATCAGTCCATTAACACAGCGCCGACTTATCAGGGCGCGTTAGCCTACCTGTCGAAGGGCAAATTGTTTTTTAAAAGACCTGCATCCAACCCAGAAGAGATTCACAGCGCGTACATACAGGGTTTTCTGGATAAAAAGGAAAAGTCTCAGAACTTGCATGGCTGGAAAGAGGGCACTGCATGGGGAACCAATCACGTTGGTAAGCAGACCGTCACCAGTGACGATAGCCAGCCCATCAAATTCCAGTCGGTGCAAACTACGGATGATGGTAATCTGCTTTATTTTCTTACGGGGAATGGCTTTGGCGGTTTATTCGAATACGACATCGCCTCCGGAAAAGAACTACGGCGTTTGCATCGGCAGAAGCTGGATTACCGCGACCTGACCTACAGTGCATCGCGCGATCAAATACTGTGTTCCTCTCATTACACCAACGGTATTGCGAATATAGTATTGGCGAAACGAGATGGCACTGAGGCCAGAGAAGTGACTGGCGGCGATACGGTCGACTCTAAACCCAGTTGGATTAACCCAATCGACAACCATATTGTCTACCAATCCCAAGGGCAAGCTCGCAACGATGCCGGCTATGTCATCGCGCACGGACCTGCTTCCATTTTGATGCTTGACCTGGAGACAGGTGAATTGGAAACAGTCCTTGAGGACGACCAGATCGACTTTCTTTGCCCCAAGGTAGACCCACAAGGAAACCTTTTATACATCAGACGGCCATATGAAAATGCCGCTTACAGCCCAAACCAGGCCATTACAGACACGCTATTCTTTCCGTTTCGACTACTGCGGGCGGTTTTCCATTTTCTGAATTTCTTTTCGCTCATGTACTCGCGTAAGCCACTGACCAGTGCGTCAGGTCCGGAAGTCAAAGCGGATATCAAAGATATCCTACTACAGGGCAAGCGTATCGATGCCGAAAATGCCTTGCGAAAGGCGCACCTCGTTCAAGGCGTACCATCGCTGGTTCCGGCGAGTTGGCAATTGATCAAACGCGACCGCCATGGTCAGGAGACCGTACTGGCGAGCCATGTTGCGTCGTTCAATATGACGAAGGATGGCACACTGTTGTATTCCAATGGTTGCGGTGTCTTCGAATTAACGGACAACGGTCTGTCCCTGGTCCACAAAGACAAGCTTATTGAAGAGCTTTCGCTCGGCTAGTGTCATGCATATTGCACCGGTTTATGTCCTTTCAAAAAACCGGTGCAATTTGCATTCGATAGATTTGGAAGACACACAACCAAATTTTGCACTTGCTGGCACAATCAAATTCCAACAGAAATCTGTATTCGAAAGCTTTCCGCATTGCCGATAAAACTCTGCGCCTTCAAACCCACAGCCAACCACGGGAGTTGATACTTCAGTGCCGCACCACCGAATCCGGCGACCCCTGAAAAATCAACTTCAGATGTTACCTCACCGATATTAGATGAACCGTCTTTCGCTTCTGTAGTTAGATCTCCGGTTAACTGAAAGTACTCAATTCCAATCAGAGGGGCTATTGAGACATTTCCCTTATAAAACGGCGGCGTCGACACAAACGCATTCACAGCCCAACTATTGTAGGTTCCGGTAGAAAATACGCTGACTGTGCTGCCAGACAATTGTTTAAAGCCTGCTAGGTCGCCACTTTCGTGTAGCGTCACTTGCGAACCAAGAATAAATGAATTATATGATTTGGTTATACCCACACTGTATGCGTTCGGTGCACTTAATCCGCCGTAAGAGGAACTGCTGCCGGTTTCGCTGCCAAACAGTGGATCATATAAGTTGAGCGCTCGATTAAGTTCTGGTGATATAGCATCATCAAAGGCATCCAATTTCAGCGATGTGAAGCCAGTATATAGGTCAACTGACCAACTATCTGCCGATGTTGACCCTAGCGCGGTAAAAGTAACGATGAGTAAAGTGGATATAGTTTTCAATAACTTTTTCCTTTCAAGATAGCAAGCTGAAAACGAAACTTATGTCCAGCTATGTTCACATGATGATTAGTTTAACAGCGACGGCCGGTGAATGTTCACAAAATAGGGGCAACCGTTTTCATCTTCTGAATAGGCTCGTGCAACTTCCGCGTGAAAGAACTGGCTGTCAAAATCGAACTGATAGTCGCCCACAGTTCCAGAGCCTTTAAACTCGCCAGCCGCTGTAATCATGCCGGTTACTTTGGCACCGCTGGCCAGGGTGATATCAAATGGTGCGAGATCGTCACCGAGAACCAGCAAATCCGATGCGTCGCCAAGCGTGCAAACGTCCGAAGGGTTTGTACTGAGACTGATTTCCCACTTGCCGGCAAAGGGGTGGGTCGGGAACTTAAACTGGCGAATAGTCAGATTATCGAGAAAAACTTGATGGCTAGGGTCAACAACACAATAGTCTCCACCGGCAGATATACTCAAATTAATAGATTCTACGTTGGGGCTAATGAATACTCGTTGAGATTCATGATAAATAGTATAGTTCTGCGCATATACGTTTAAACCCTCTATTGCCGTTTCACTGTTTACGTATGCACTGAACCGGGTTCGTTCGCAACCATCGTTCTCTCCTGGGTAACCAAAAAGATCTACCTCAATTTCTATTAAACTTGTACTCGGGTCTAAGTCGTCAATAGTCAATGTCGCAACTTCATGATTTTCATAGTCATGAAGATACTGTGAATTCTGCCTGATGGATTGAGGTGTCAATAGAAGTGCTTTACCAAGTGAATAATCAGCAACTATTGGTTTTGTACTAACGTCGGGTTGCACCCAATTTAAGTCGATCTCCGATAAATCGGCGACTCTTGAAAAATCTACTACGGCTTCCGTTTGCCATAACGCATCATTTAGGCGTTCTTTAAGATCATTGGTTATCTGCACGATTACTTCGCAATTATCCATCGCAATTGCGATTGAAATTTCTGATAAATCCCGCAGTACAGCCCATGCTGTAAAGACTCCTTCGTGACCCGGCCAAGCACTCTCTGCTACGCCGAGTATTCTAACTTGATTCTGCATGACCAATGTTTCGTTCAAGTTAAACGTTATAATTTCACTGCTACCTTCAGAAACAGAACCTTCAATGTGGAAAGTATCGTTATCGAGAAAACTCACTGAGCCTTTTGCCGTTAGAGAACTGAGTTCTTTATCACAAGTTGCCCATTTATAAACTTCCGCTGATTGCCTTAAACCCTGCCAGTCGAATACTTTTAAAGGGTAACTTTCAGCGACAATTTTGTCGAAATTCACTTCATACCCCGTAGAATTGAAAGCTTCTTTCCATGCCCGCATTAAACTTAAGTTAACGTCATAGCTTTCACCAACTGGTAACCAATTATAATGAGCCAGATAGGCTAGGTCTTCAAAGAGGAACGGTACCGGCTTCACAGTCAATGAAGGATATAATCCGGCAACAAGTCCAAAAGCCAATGACATAGATTGACCAGCGGGCATGCTCGAATTCCCCTCTAAACGCAAACGAACAAGAGAGTTATTCGGCTTTACCAACCCTTCAAAGGTCAGGTTCGAGATAAGACTATCACCCGCTGTCGCCGCGATTGCGTGCCCATTAGGCAATAAAGATAATTGGCCGTTACTCAGTTCCGGCTCTTGTACATATTCATTGTCTACGACGAAATGTAGATCATGTGTTAATCCGTCATCAAAATTATAGACTTTACGAAAATCTAAGATTTCAATAGCGTCATTCATGTAACTAAGGTCATGAACTGGACGGATCACACTCTGCGTTAATTGAGGAAGATTCTCATTTGGAATCTGGCTTGGTCCACCGTGCACAGCCGTCTGTTTCGACTCAATACCACATGCCACTAAAACAATCATTGCTGTAGTGATTAGCAATGTACGAAACATGTTCTAAATCCTTTTTTCTGCTAAGTATGATCAACGCAAAAGTACCACAAAGTCCGTGATTCAGTGCAATAGTTTTGTAGGATTATTTCCGCTCAGGTACACACAGGGTAAGCCGAGCTTACCCTTTCACACAGACGACCTGTTTCAAAGTATGGACGATCTCCACCAAATCTTTTTGCGCGTTCATGACAGCATCGATATCTTTGTAAGCGCGCGGCGTTTCGTCGATAACCGCTTCATCTTTACGGCACTCAACGCCTTCGGTCGCAGCGATATGTTCCTGAAGAGTCACCTCTTTTTTCGCTTGTGTACGCGACATCACCCGACCGGCGCCGTGCGAACATGAACAGAACGCTTCTTCATTGCCTAAACCGCGTACGATGAAAGACTTTGCGCCCATGCTGCCTGGAATAATCCCCAACTGCCCTTTTTGCGCGCTCACCGCGCCCTTACGTGTCAGATAAACGTTTTTACCAAAATGGTTTTCCTTCTGCACATAGTTGTGATGACAATTCACGGCTTCCAAGCTCGCATCAACCGGGCGACCAAGTGCTTTTGAAACAGCGGCCACGGTGTTTGCCATCATAATTTCGCGGTTAATGCGTGCGAAGTTTTGCGCCCAGCCAACGGCTTGAACATAGTCGTTAAAATGTTCAGCACCTTCCGGCAAATACGCGAGGTCTTGGTCCGGGAGCTGAATATGCCAACGTTGCATTTCTTTCTTAGCCAGTTCAATAAAATGCGTTCCGATTCGATTGCCAACACCGCGCGAGCCTGAGTGCAACATGATCCAAACCTGGTTCGCTTCATCCAAACACAACTCAATAAAGTGGTTACCCGTACCGAGGGTTCCCAGGTGGTTCA
>JBNKNI010000025.1:0-86866 GCA_050293765.1 Reinekea sp. | reverse complement strand
TCTGGCACTGGCGCTGCATGCGTTATTAATATTTGGCATTGGTTTTAAAAATGATGTCAGCACCAGCCGCAGCCCTACCTTAGATGTCACGTTAAGCCTGCACCGAAGCGACGATCATGTTCGCGATGAAGATGCGGACTTTCTGGCAGACGCTGATCAGCAGGGCAGCGGTACGCTGGAAGACAAGGCACTGTTGAAAACGACCGAACAGGCCGACATTGAAGACAACCAGATATTCCATACCACGCCGACGATTCAGCAGATTGCCTTTTCTCAGTTGAGCGTCAGTCACGACCGTATCATTGCCACCAATGCTCGCTCAGACCATTCAGCCCTCGCGGAGAGCCAGGACGACGGCAGCGCCGAGCAACCGGTACAAACCGATGAACGGCTCATTTTGAACAACATCACAGATGTATCGACATTAAAAGCCCTGTTGGATGAAAGCCGACAGTCTTACGCAAAACGCCCCAGAGTCCGTACCCTTACTGCCGTTTCAACAAAAAGAGCCACTGACGCCAACTACATTTTCAACTGGCTGGATAAGGTAGAACGTATCGGAAACCAGAATTATCCGGAAGCGGCCCGTAAACAGCGCATCAGTGGTTCGGTCCGTCTGGCGGTCTCCATCAACTCAGACGGAACCTTGCGCTCTGTACAGGTTACGGGTTCCAGTGGCCATACCATGCTGGATCAAGCCGCCAAACAGATTGTTTACCTGGCAGCCCCGTTCACTGAATTCAACGCTGAAATGCTCGATGAATATGATGTGCTCGAGATTATCCGAACCTGGCAATTCAGGGTCGACAATAGCTTTGGCTTAGCCGATGGCTAAACTTTGGCTCGGTTTTGATTGGGGATTGGGCTGGATCGGCGTTGCCTCGGGCCAGACCGAAACCTTTACAGCCTCGAAACTGAAACCCATCCGTGCCCGGGACGGCATCCCCAATTGGGCCGATATCGATGCACTGGTTAAAGAGTGGCAGCCTGCCGGTTTCGTGGTTGGCATTCCCTACAACATGGACGGCAGCGAATCGCAAATGACGGTCAGGGCACATAAGTTCCGCAAACGATTACACGGACGCTATGGTCTCCCTGCGGAACCGGCCGATGAACGATTGACCACTCGCGAAGCCTTTCATCACTTGGGAGACGGAATGTCGATGTCTAAGGCAAAAAAAGCGGATATCGACTCTATTGCTGCCCAAATCATTCTGCAATCGTGGCTCAACGAATTACAAAAACAAGCATGACACCTTCTATTCCACCGCCAGATTATTACCTCAACTATTTCAGGCAGATGGTTTTGGTTGTGTCTGAACGGTACGCAGACATCCTCAACCCGGAGGATCAAGCTTTTATCCATCGATTGAATCAATGCTCTGATCAGGCGGCTCGACTTTTGGTTCGGCTGTATCTCCGCAAAGGACCAAATTTTCTTGTCAACAAGCTGAACTATGCCGAGGTAACGGATTTAGATAGCGCGGTGATTGAGCTGGTCACTGCAGAACTGGCGGAACTCAACCCAGTCGTTTTTGGCTATGAGATGGTAGAACTCTTGCCCATCGCCGTGAGCCGAGAAATTTTCAGCGACGATCCGAAGTGTCGTAAAGCGGATTTAGTTGACGCTTGGTTAGATGACGATGAATTAAGAACCTGCTCCGAATGGGGCGTGGAAGAACCCGTTATTACACCATGTCACTACGAAACGGTCAGACGCCTGCAGCTGATGTACTTTGGCAATGCGCGACAGGATCTGACAGAGTTCATTCTTGAAGATCTTGGGCTGTTCAAATATGAGCAATACCGCCTCGACAAGAGCAATCGTCTTTTCAATCGTGCTGAAGATATTGAACAGCTGATTGCACTGCAGGACTTGTCCGCGGACTTTTATCTGCTCAATGACAGCAAAGACTGGTCAAATCTGAATATCTTGGCCGAGGCGGCTGAAGCGCTGGTGTTGCCTGAAAACCTGGCGCACAAATGGCACAGACTGTTGAACAGAATTGCATATCGACTGGAGCAGCTCGGGGAATTGGAACGAGCCTTGACACTCTTCCAAACAAACGATCAACCGCCCAGCCGTGAACGCAAAGCCAGAATTCTGTTTAAACTTGAAAGATATGAAGAAGCCTGGATTATCTTGCAAGCCATTGCCTCAAATCCGTTATCGACTGACGAACCACAATTCTATCGACGGTTCGCCAATAAAGTCCGAGACAAATTGGGTCTCAAAAAAATCGTTCAAGACAAACCGCTGATCAAAGAATTTCAGGTCACTTGGCCCAAAGGTGACGTTTGCGTTGAGCTGTTGGCCACTGAGCATTTTAACGGTTCCGTTTGGTTGGAGAATCAATTGCCGATGGCCGTGTTCGGGCTCATTTACTGGCCTGTCATTTTTGCGGATGTCTCCGGTGTTTGGCACCACCCTTTTCAAAGTGGTCCAACCGATTTAACAGAAGCGGAATTTTCCTTACGGCGAAAAGCTATTCTGGACGATATTGCCCGACATTCTCTAGAACAATGGCGAGAGGCAATCCAGAACCACTGGCAACAAAAAAACGGCGTGCGCAATCCTTTCGTCAACTGGTCTGCACTGTCGTTAGACTTGGTGCTGACCTGCTTTGATGCACTCTCTCACCATCAATGGCAGGCGATCTTCAATCATATTTTGTCGGACATCCGTCACCATCGATCCGGCTTTCCAGATCTTTTTCAAGTCAATGATGGCCAATATCGCTTTATCGAAATCAAAGGCCCCGGTGACAAACTACAAGACAATCAAATTGCCTGGTTAACTGTTTTTCAGCAAAACAACATTAACGCCGAAGTCTGTTATGTCCGCTATGCCGAAGACTGAAACCTTTACCGTCAGTGTTCGCGCCTTGGCTGACTTCAACCAGACTCAAGGCAACCTGATTGGCAGTTTTCGACCTTCACCGTCCGCCTTTGAAGGCCAACAAACCCATAAGCTTACGCAGACTTCTCGCTCTGAAGCATATCGCGCGGAAGTCAGCTTAAGCACCCTATGGCAGTGTCGAGATTTTGTGTTGAAAATCAGTGGTCGAGCAGATGGCGTTTTCGAAGATGGCATTGAAGAAATCAAAACGTCGAGAATTCCCGCACAAGAAATACCAGACAGCGCGAAGGGACTGCATCGAATACAGGCGCGAATTTACGGCGCTTTATACGCGCTGTCGACCCCCACCAGTGACTCAATACAGATCATCGTCACCTATGTTCATCCGCAAACCTTACAGCAATGGCCAGAATCCGAAACCTGGCAACGCGCAGACCTCATCGACCAACTGGTTTCCTATTGTGCCCGATACGACCGTTGGCTACAGAAATTACGGCGACAGCGACAGAATCGTGCCGTTTTCCTGAATCAGCTCAGGTTCCCGTTTCCAACCATGCGCGACGGTCAACGGCAAATGGCGGAGGCTGTTTACAAAGCTTGCTGCACGGGCAAGCACGTCACCATCGAAGCCCCGACCGGAACAGGAAAAACGCTGGCGGCACTTTTCCCCGCGATGAAAGCCATGCCGAAAGCACAAACGCAGAGTCTGTTTTTTCTGACCATGAAAACCACCGGCCGGGAAGCCGCCGAACAAGCACTGACAAAACTGGATCCGGACAAACACCTCACCAACGTTTATTTGTCTGCTAAAAAACGCCTTTGCCTGCAGCAGGATTCGGTTTGCGACGGTGACTATTGCCCTTATGCTGAAGATTATTACGGCAAACGCGAACGTCTGCGCGATCAATTGTTTTCGCAAACGCATTGGCACGATGAAGCGCTGAAACAATTCGGTGAACAAAATAGCATCTGTCCGTACTACATGAGTCAGGACTGGGCGATTTGGTCGGACATCGTCGTGGCTGATTTGAACTACATTTATGATACAACCGCGGTACAACCCTACCTGCTGAAAGAGATAAACAATAACGCGACCCTGTTGATTGACGAAAGCCATAATCTGATCGACCGCGGGCGAATGATATTCAGCGATGTATTTGAAGGTCGGCTGATTCAACAATTGCTCGGCAAAACCCCCATCGGAGTCCAAAAGGCTCTGCGTAAATTGCAATCCGCACTGCGAAAAGCCTGTAAGGACAGAAGCCCTGAGCTGAGTTCAGACACCCCCTCACAACTATGCGCAGTATTAAGAGATTTTGTCGCCCAAAGCCCGGTACTGTTGCGAGACCACCAAAGCTATACACCCGACAACGATTGGCAAGAATTGATTTTCGCCTGCGCACGTTTTGCACGGTTAAACGAATTGGCCAACCCAACGGATTTTCGGTGGCGCTATCAACAGGGAAAACCCGAGGCAAGAAGTGTCGAGTTGTTGTGCTTGAATCCCGGGGCTTTACTGCAGAGCAAACACAACCTGGTCAACAACGTAGTTGCGTTCAGTGCAACTCTGAAACCCTGGCCCTACACAAATTTTCTGAATGGTTTGGCTCAGGCAGTAACACAAGAGTTACCGTCCCCTTTTAGCGCAGAGCAATATCAGGTTTTTATTGCTTCGGATGTATCCACGCGGTTTGCTGATCGGCATCAACTGGCGTCACTGCTGCAACAGACGTTACAAACGGTGATTAACTCCGCAAAAAACGGCATGGTTTTCTTTTCCAGTTATCAACAATTAAAAAGTTGCACACAGACACTGACGACGAATTCAAACCTGTTGATTCAATCCCCATCCTGGAAAACAGAAGAACGGGACGCGGCACTCAGTCGCTTTCAGCACGAAAGGGGGCTCACCATGATGACCGTTCTCGGCGGCGTGTTTTCGGAAGGTATCGACCTGCCCGGTGTTCAATTAGAGCAGGTCGTTATCGTCGGACCGGGGTTACCTCAAGTGAATGATGTCAATAACGCGATCCGTCAGCTTATGGATAGCCAACAGCACCCTGGTTTTGACTTTGCTTATCTGTTTCCAGGGCTGCAAAAGGTTTTACAGGCTGCAGGTCGCTGTGTGAGAACAGAGACGGATCAAGGCCAGATTCTGCTGATCGACGACCGTTTCGTCGACTATTACAAACGACAATGGTTGCCATCATTCTGGAGCGTCAGGATTGGGCCGCTTGCGCAGTGGCTTTCCCCCGATTGAACCACCCCACCAGCTTCATGCCACCCCAGGTAACACCAGCAAAAAGGAAAGCCAGCACATACTCGATCAGGGGAATTCGGATCACCTCATTTAATTGAGCCCAACCGCGATCGGAATAAACCAACACCATGCCAAAAACATAAACCGCCAGAAACAGCCACTTCTGCCAATCTCTCAATCCCAGCCCATGCATCTGCGTAATAATGAACAAGCCGGCGAATCCAAACATAAACATGGGCCAGGCTTCCTGACCTAACATGAAGGCCACCATGGTTCCGTGAAACAGGACAAACACCTCCAGGGTAACCTTCCAGTATTTATTCACGTGCATACTGGTAAACATCAGCGCGCCCTGAATCATGATAAAAAAGGTATACAAAAACCCGATCAGGTGACCAGAGGTATTTTCCATCGGGTGGAACCAAAATGTGTATATGGTTGCCCACGCAAAAACGTAGCCGTGGTAACGCTTAAACACGCGTCCAGGTTCATCCATAAACGGGATTTTCTTGCCCCAAAACAAACCCCGCCGATTGTTCTCCATCACCAGTACCATGACCAGCAGAATGATCACTGACCCTTGAGAGCTGAACACGGAAACATCCTGTGCTAAACCATCGTACCAAATGGCGGTTTGAACCCAATGCAGGGCTACGAAGGCCAAGGTCCCAACCAGAGCAATCACATTGATCGGTTGCAGTCGCTTACTGTATTTAAGTGCCGTTCGTTGAGCGTAGAAGATCAGGCCCCAGATAAAAAATTGGTGCAGCAAGTATCCAGCCCAGGCAGTAGCGTGAGTCCAGAAAGTGGGTTCAGGAAGTTTCCAGTAATACCAGGCGGCGCCAGCGTCCGGCAACAGATCGGGACTGACACCCAATGGTCTTAGAATATAAATTAAGGCGGTACAGAATACCGCGGTCACAATACTTATCTGTAAAGCCAGACGCGCGGTCCAAAGTTTTGAATTTCCGATCATAATCGCACCCTGTTCGTTTCAGCGGTACTTACGCTCTCAACGAGCGTTCGGATCAGCCAGCCTCAAAATTGATAATGGAATCCAACAGGTGGTCGTATTCCAGGCGGGAGGTATCATCCATTGCGCCGATAATATTCTGAGCCGCTTCTTCGATATCCGCCCAATCCGCGTCTTCCAGATATTCTTCTGCCATCGGGAACAACACGCTTTCTTCAGCATCCAGGTGCAGCATCTGGCGACTCAGGTATATGGTTGCCGTTCGGTACAGATGCGCAACCGGCACGGCAATGTCCATTGCAACGCGTTCAAACGCGTTTTTCAGTTCCATGGTCAATCGTTCCAGATCCTCATGCTCACGCAATACGGCTTTAATCTGCTCGGGGTGAGGCGGTGATTTCTCCAGTAGTTTTTTAAAGACAATGTCTTCAACTGGATGGTGCCAACGTTCCGGCACCGTCGAAATGTAGTCCAATATATCCATAATCTGGGCAATGGCGGGCTCAATGTCGGGATCTTCAAATCCTTTGATTTGCGCACGTAAACAATACATCACCTTGGCGATGTTTTTGTGGTCTGCATTGAGCTTTTGAAGAATGGCATTATTCATAAGCGAACCCAATCTTAATGGTTGTCTTTGAGCATAGTTCGGGTTGAATTATCTGCCATGATGCACATCAAGTGGAGGCAAGAGACGTTTGGTTGCGCCCAGCCTGTTTGGATTGGTATAGGGCCTGGTCAGCGGCCTCGATCCACTGGCCATGATGCGCAAAAGACGCCGACCACTGTGCAACCCCCAGGCTGACAGTCACCTGCAGATCACCCGCCACCGTTTTAACGACGTTGTTGGCGATGGACGTTCGCAAGCGCTCGGCAAAGGCGTGCGTATTGTTAAGATCAGAATCCAACAACAGGATGGCAAATTCTTCGCCACCATAACGCCCAGAGACATCCGTCACCCTTGAATTGCTGCGCACTGCGTCGGCAACCGCCCGAATCACATCGTCCCCAGCCTGATGGCCGTAGGTATCGTTAACCTTTTTAAAGTGATCAATATCAAACATGATCAAACACATGTCACGCGCATGTCGCTGTTGGCGCATGAATTCCGTTTCAAACAACGTTTCCCAGTAACCGCGATTAAATAGCTTGGTCAACCCATCGGTTCGGCTCAACACAGCAAGCCGTTCATTGGCGGCCTTTAGCTCAAGCTTACTGGCGGCGATATCTGTCACGTCATACACAATGACGGCCAGGTTCTGCACGCTTCCGGTAGTGCCAATAACCGGAATGAAGGTGCAGTTCTGATACATAAATTCGGTTACACCGGTAATCGGTCGGTTGTTTCGAAATTTAAAAACAAAGGGGCGCTGCTCCCAGGTGGTAAAAGCGCGGTTACGTAACTGAACCACGGTGTCACCCTTGTGTTTGAACCATTCCACAGACAGATCCGGAAAGACATCAAACAATGACCGTCCCATCGCATCCGCGGAATCAATACCGGAATTATTTTCGATAAAGCCATTCCAGGCGGTGACGCGGTATTCCAGATCCAATACCAGCACGCCGACATCGACGGTTTGCATGACCTCGATTAACCAGTGGAATTCCTCTAAACCGTGTTTCCCCTGACTCATGATTACTCCAGCAGGTATGAGACTTTATCGCGCAAAACATTCAAACTGTCTTCCGTAAACAACAACAGAAGATCGCAATTTACTGCACGGCCCTCCAAACGATAAGGCAATTCAATCGTTAAAAGTCGCTTCCAACTTGCGCCGTTTTTGTTGAGCAACTCTTCTATATTGATATGCTGACCCAGCAAATAGGGCTGCCCTTGAGAAAAGCTGACATCAATTTGTTCGGCCAGGCCTTTTAAGCAGGCACCGATTAAAATGTTGGCAATGTCCATCAATAGCTCAAGTTCAATTTGTTCGGTGATTTCTCCTTTAAAATGAGTCAGCTCAGCCATGTCCGTAAAACTGGCGTCATTGAAAATCAGCAAGGCTTCACCCGCAATTTTTGATCCGGTAAAACCCTGGCAAACCGCACTCACCGATTGCGCATCCTGGATTGAAGACAACGCCATGCTTAATTCCGAACGTTCTAACAGATTGACGACCGGTATGGGCATGATGACGAAATTATTTAACAGGCGGGCCAGTAAATCGGCTGCTCGACCTACGGCAACGTTACTGAGTTCCTGAAAACAATCTCTGAGTTCCTCGTCTAACACTTCGTCAGTCAAAATACGCCCCTTAGCCTGAGTAAATGCCAAAATCTCGAAGCACCTGACTGAGTACAGCAGGGTCCAGAGGTTTCTTGATGAAGGCAACGGCGCCGAGTTTCATGACGCGGGCTTCCGCTTCTGGCTGTATATCCCCAGAAATGACAATCACAATGGCAGGCAGGTCTTTGGCGCGGATTTCTTCCAGTACTGCGAAGCCATCCATTACAGGCATGGTCAGGTCAAGCAGCACCACTTCGCCCTTGCCCTGTTCTATTAACGCGATCGCTTCCTCACCATTGCCCGCTTGGGAGACTTCGACTTCCCACTCTTTAGGCAACGCACGAATGACCTGTTTGCGAGCAAAGCTCGAGTCATCGACGATCAACAACGGTAACGACATAGGAACTCCAAAAAATCACTATGGTTAAATAAAGACAATAAACGCAGGTAGCGCAAGTGACCGCTCACTGCAGTCACTACACGATATGACGAATTAACCGGGTTCTGCGTACCGATCATTCATCAATGTGCTTCTTCCCAAGAGTCACCGGTATCGACATCGACAATCAGTGGTACGTCCAGGCTGGCACAGTGTTGCATGCGGAACCTGACGCCTTCTACCAGTGCCTGCATGTCCTGCTCATGCACTTCGAACACCAGTTCATCGTGCACCTGCATGATCATTTTCGCGCGCAAGGACGTGGACTCCAGCCAGTTTTCGACATCCACCATCGCCATTTTAATGATGTCAGCAGCGGTGCCCTGCATGGGCGCGTTAATGGCCGTTCGCTCAGCACCTTTGCGCACCATCTGGTTGGAACTCTGTATGCCCGGTAAATACAACCGACGGCCAAATACGGTTTCCACATAACCGGTTTCTGCAGCTTCCGCTCGCGTTTCATCCATGTAGCGGCGAACGCCCGGGTAGCGTTCAAAATAGGCATCGACATAGGTTTTCGCATCGGTTCGGGAAATGCCCAATTGTTTGGCCAGGCCGAATGCCGACATGCCATAAATCAAGCCAAAATTAATGGCTTTGGCTGAGCGGCGCTGCTCATTGGTGACCTCGTCTTCGGGAACGCTCATCACTTCCGCGGCCGTAGCCCGGTGAATATCTTTACCTTCTTTAAAGGCCTTGATCAGGTTCGCGTCCTGGCTCAAATGCGTCATGATGCGCAGTTCAATTTGCGAATAGTCCGCGGCCACAATTTTGTAACCCGGTGGTGCAATAAACGCTTTACGAATGGAGCGCCCTTCATCACTGCGTACCGGAATGTTCTGCAGATTCGGATCGTTGGAATTCAGTCGACCGGTCTGCGCACCGGTTTGATTGTATGTGGTGTGCAGACGGCTTTGACCTTCTTCAATCTGAACCATAGTCGGTAACGGATCGGTATAGGTGCCCACCAGTTTACGCAGATGACGGGATTGTAAAATCAACCGAGGTAATTCATATTCGGAGGCCAGTTCAGACAAGACTTCTTCATTCGTTGAAGGTGCACCACTGGCGGTTTTTGCCACAACCGGCAAAGCCATCTTTTCAAACAGTATCTCGGCCAACTGTTTAGGTGAGTCAAGATTAAACTCGGTACCGGCAAGTTGGTGTGCTTGCTGTTCAATTTCCGCTAAACGTGCTTTAAATTGCTGGCTTAAATCGTTGAGAAACTCGGTATCCAGACAAACGCCATTGGTTTCTATTTGAGCCAGCGTTTTGGACAAAGGTCGTTCTATTTTTTCGTATACCGACGTCAGCTGGCGATGTGCCAAACCTTGCCGGAACCAGACACCCAAGCGCAGTAAGAAATCAACTCGTTCGGCCCACCACATTCCGATCTCTGTTGACGCGACTTCATCCGCCGCCAGTTGTTTTTTACCTGCCTTACCCAGAAAATCTTCGACCGTCTTGGGCTGTTTATTCAGATAAGTAATGGCCAGATTATCCAAAGATAAATGTGAAAAATGAGCGCTTAAAGATTTGTCCCGTTTTAGCGTACTGTCGAACACAAACGCCATGACCTGCACATCATTAACCAGCCGGGAAGGCTCAATGGCAAGATCATTAAACCAATGATGATCCGCCTTAATATCGTATCCGGTTTTTTCAATGCGATGTTTAGACCATAAGGGTGCCAGTTTGCCGAACACACTGGCAGCATCCAGGACGGTTTGACCCTGCTCTTGCATAACGACGTACCAGGCTTTACCCGGCTCGCTGGCGATTGCTAACCCGATCCATTTCGGCTGCAGATAGTGCCCCTTCGCGAACACCGGCAAATAGGCCAGTTGTTCTGACAATTGCACCGCGGCGACAATGGCATCCAACTCGTCCAATTCGGTGACGACTTTGTAATCCACTAACCCGGGGTCGAGCACCGCTGGCGCGGCATCTGTCTGTGTTTTTTTTGCCGTTTTGGGTTTGTCGGCTGCGGGGCTGTCATCCCCGTTCATTTCTCGAATCCAGGTGCGGAACTGAAATTGCTCGAATAACGCCAACAACGCTTCATTATCGACCGGGTCTGGTTGCAGCTCCTGCAATCGAACATCAAGTTCCACGTCCAGTTTAATGGTGGCCAATTGGTAACTCAGATAGGCCTGTTCTTTGTTGGCTTCCAGTTTGGCGGCCATCGTTTTAGCGCCACGAAAAGTCAGTGTCGCCACTTCATCTAACCGGCTGTATATGTCATCCAGTCCACCCAGTCCTTGAATCAGCGCCAATGCAGTTTTTTCGCCGACACCCGGCACTCCGGGAATGTTATCGACCTTATCGCCCATCAACGCCAGGTAGTCGATCATCTTGTCTGGTCCGAAACCGTATTTCTTCTCGACGCCTGCCACGTCCAGAACTTCGTTTTTCATGGTATTGATCAACGACACGTGAGGGCTCACCAACTGGGCCATGTCCTTATCACCGGTACTGATGACACAGTCGTGTCCACCAGCGGTGGCCTGTTGCGCTAACGTTCCAATTACGTCATCCGCTTCTACGCCGGGAATGCACAACAACGGTAAACCCATGGCGCGCACACACTGATGTATCGGTTCGATCTGTTCACGCAGCTCCTCAGGCATGGGCGGACGGTTTGCTTTGTACTGATCGTACATATCGTTACGAAACGTCGGGCCTTTGGCGTCGAAAATAACCGCTATCGGGCTTTCCGGATACATCTTGATCAGATTGCGCAGCATCGACACGACGCCTTTGATGGCGCCAGTCTGCATGCCTTGGGCGTTTTCGAGCGGTGGCAGAGCGTGATAAGCGCGAAACAGGTAGGAAGATCCATCGACAAGCACAACAGGCGCTGAGTTATTGACCATAAACGGTGTTCCAAATAGTAAATATTTCTAATTTTCGGCCGATTAGTGTAACACGGCTTATCTGACAATCTATGGCAACCCAGCTAGGCTGTGGTTGCGCCAATTCGATAATTTTTAAGTAGGACGGAATGCTAGACGCAGTTCGATCGACGCAGGTTCTTCTGTTAACCCTCTTGTTGCTCTCCGGCTGCGGCGGTCCGGAAGGGCCTGTTAACGCCACTCCGGCGGGAGAACCGCAGTTGTCGGCGATCCAGGATCCGGTAACCGGTGGCGGGTTCAATAGTGGAGCCGCAGGCAATGGTTCGACTGGCGGTGGCACGGGTACCACGGGTACCACGGGTGACGATACGGCAACTGAGCTGAGTTTTACCGGGCGCTACGTGGTGGGCCAGGTTGAACTGAATTGGAACACGACCGCCATTGAAAATCTGTCCGCTTACAAAATCCGTCGGGCACTGGCACCGATTACAGATGCCCGGGGCGGTACTGAAATCTACCGCGGTCGGGACACCGCCTATCTGGACGCGGCAGCCCCCTTGGCTGACGCCGTGCATTACCGGTTATTTATTGAATTGCGTGACGGTCAGGTCATCGCCAGCGATGCCGCTGCGATCCGCACGCTCACCACGATTGACGACAGCGCACCCACGGCGGTCGCCAACGTCACGACGACAATTCGGGAAGATTACCTGGACCTGCGCTGGCTCAATCCCGCCGATACCGATTTACGGACCATCACACTCTATCGTGAAACCAGTGCGTTTACCGACGTTGCAACGCTAATGCCACTTGCAACCATCGAGGCACCTACCGACTTTTACTCGGATCGGTCTGTGACCAGCGGTACCGACTATGTGTATGGATTTGTGGCGACCGATGCTCTGGGTCAAACCAGCCCGTTAACCACGGTATCCGTCACCTTTGTTGACCAATTGGCGCCCGAGCCCCCGAGACAACTGGAAGCCCTGGTCAACGAAGACAGTGTGCAGCTGACCTGGCTTGCACCAAACAGCGACGATGTCAGCCAGTATATGGTAGCCCGGCACCCTAACCATTTTCCCGGTTACACGGAAGCGCTGGCGGATGACACCAGTTACATCCTCACCACTAACCTGTTTCATAACGATCTGGGCCTGTCGCAACGTGATTACTATTATTCTGTCTTTGCGCTGGATGCACAGGACAACGCCTCAACAGCGGCCACCCTGTTAGCTCATCCGATGCCGGTGATCCGACCCGACACGCCGACCGGTTTTGCCACTCAGGCGGGGGCAGGTGAAGGCGAAATCTATCTTACCTGGGACGATGCCTCGAGCTATGCGGACAGCCTGATTCTTGTGACCAGTGCGTTAGGCTACCGGAACACGCCGGTGACGGTTGACGGCGAACAACGGTTCGATCTCGCCGCGAACATGACCACGTTGAACTTTACGGCTTCCAGCGCCAACGAAGTCTTTTTCTCCCTGTTCGCGGTTAAAAACGGGGTCGCAAGCGCAATACCGGCGAAACTGAGGGCAACACCAACCGATACAATTCCGCCGCCTGGCGCAACCGTTTTCACGGCCAATGCAACCGAGGTCGGGGTAGAACTTAATTGGACGGTGCCCAGCGACAGTGATCTGACTGACGTCATTATTCAATGGTCGACAACCGCGCCACCTGCCACCAGCAACGATGGCCAACGGCTGAGCAAAATATCGGCCGCCACCACATCACTGAATCATTATGGCACGCAGGCGGATACCACTTACTACTACAGCCTGTTCACCACCGATCTTGCTGAAAACATTAACGCAGCCTGGGCACTGAATGCGAGCGCCACAACCCTCTTAAGCGCTGGGCTGGAAACCCTGGCCAATGTGCAAGCGACGCCGGGAGACGGTCGCGTTCAACTCAACTGGCAACCCTTACAGAATACCGGCTTGTCGGTTTACTACCATGTCAGTACCGACCCCAATTATCTGGCCCTCAATCCCGGTGCGACACCGGGTATTTTGCCGGCCAGCCAAAGTCAGCTTGCCTTAACCGGTCTCGCAAACGGCGCGCAGCAGAATATCTGGCTGGCAACCTACGACCCGGCGAGCAGTGCACAAAGTGGGTACATTTTTTTACAGGTGACGCCACGCGATGACTTGCCACCGGTGCAAATCCAGAATGCGCAAGCCGAGGGCTTTGAAGATTCGGTATTGTTGCGCTGGGACGAATCCAACCTGACGGATGCCAGCTTTATCCGCATTCGTATGTCCACCAGTCAAGCCCCGGCAAACAGCGGTCAGGGCACAAAAATCTACGACCACGCCCCCGGCCGGCTGACATCATTCTCGGTCGAAGGACTGGAAACCAACGAAAACTATTATTTTTCTTTTTTTACGACCGACAACAATGGTAATGATTCATTGCCTATCAGTGTCTATGCGCGTACCGTGGATCGAATCCACCCCACCGCCCCAAGCAACGTCACGATCCGGCCAGGCGAGGGAGAAATTTCGCTATACTGGGACTTACCGGCCAATACCGATGACGTAGCACAAACCAAACTGGTGCGCAGTGAAACGCCTATTGTCACCAGCGCCGATGGTGTCGCCATTGAGTTACCCGCTTCGGTCCGGTTCTATTCAGACACCACCGTCGTGGATGATGTGCCTTATTATTACGGCGTCTACTTTATCGATAGCAGTGGCAATGAATCATTGCCAGCTTTTGTCGTTGGTCAGGCGACGGACTACACCGCCCCGGCCCCGATTACCAATCTGCTGGCGTTTGCGGATGATCAGCGCGTGGATCTGCAATGGCAACTGCCCACCGACGCTGATTTCGCCAAAACCGTAGTCGGCTACACGCTGGGTGATCTGCCCGCTTTCAGCGTCGATGCACTGGTTGCTGCCAATGAAATCCTGGCACCGGGCAACAGTACGTCTTTTACCGGGCTGACGAATGATCAACGGTACACTTTCAGCGCTTTTGCCCTGGACGACAACGGTAACTACGAAAATCTCGCTACGGTCAGTGCCATACCGGTCACCACTGACCCGGCGCCGGCAGCGCTCAGCTTTACGGCCAACGCCGGCGAGAATGAAATTTTACTGAGCTGGTCGAACCCCACTACTAACATCGATGACACCGTAATCCAGCGCAGTACTGTGAGCTTGGCCGACGCGTTGGCATCGGGCGTGCTGGTGTCCGGCAGTCCTTTCACCACGGCGACCAACAGCTATCTGGACAGTGGTCTGATCAACGGCCAGAGCTATTACTATGTGCTGATTAACCGTAACGAAAACGGCAATTCTGCGCAGCTGAACGCGACGGCAACCCCGCAGGATGCAACCCCACCGGAATCAATCACCGGTCTGCAAGTTGTGCAACAGGACCAGCAGATTACCTTTACCTGGAACGACCCTACACCGGCAGAAAACGATTTGCAGGACATCATCATCCGCCGCCGTGCCGATGAGTTTCCCACCAATGAAACCGACGGGATCGGACTTGCGGGCAGCCCTGTTGCCGCCGGTGTGCAAACCGTTACGGACAGTGGTTTAGTGAATGGTCAGATTTACTATTACGCCTTTTTTGCCCGAGATACCTCTGGTTTCATTTCGTCGCGGGTCACCACCGGAGCATCGCCAATTGATACCACGGCACCGGCCAGTGTCAGTGCGGCGTCTTTGGTGAGCGGCAATGCACAGGTGACCCTCGGCTGGACCAATCCCCCCGATCCGGATCTCGATCGCATCGTCATCCGCAAGAGCACCAGTGCCTATCCGCTGACGTTTCAAGACGGTCAGTCCGTCGCAAGTCTGGACGCCGGTGGGGGCAGCATCCCCACTACCTACACCGATGTCGGACTAATCAATCTCACGGACTATTACTACAGCGTCTTTGCGCTGGACGCGAACAACAACGCCTCGGCGGCCACCACATTACTCGGCCAACCCGTCGATAATGACCCACCGCCCACGGTCAGTCTGTCAACGGTCGATGAACTTGATCAACGCATCGATTTTGTCTGGAACAACCCGGCCAATGCCGATTTCAACCGGGTCAAAGTGTTGCGGCGGGGAGATGTGTATCCAGCGAATGCTTTTGATCCATTGGCGGACCTGATTTACGAAGGCACCAGCACATCAGTGTCGGATACGTTCGCTTTAATCAATGGCAACGATTACTTCTACCGCTTCTATTCGCTGGATGTGTTTGATAACGCCAGTTTTATCGAGGTTACCGCTACACCCCAGGATCTGACCCCGCCCGGTTCGATCACCGGGCTGGTCGTGACACCCGCGGATCAACAGGTAACCTTCAGCTGGATCAACCCGCTGGATCCGGATGTTGCTGCTATCAGCATCCGCCGTCGCCTTGATGACTTCCCCACCAGCCCGCTTGATGGCGTTGCAGTCAGTGGTGGTGACCTACCGGCTGGCACCAGTAACATCGTCGACAATGATGTCTCGCTGACGAACGACACAACCTATTACTACTCATTTTTTGTGCGCGATAATGCCGGGCTCATTTCCAATCGCGTCACCACGACCGCCACCCCGATCGATACCAGTCCACCTGCCCCGGTCTCCGCAGTCAGTGTGATTAACGGTGAAGGTCAGATCACCCTGAACTGGACCAACCCGGCTGACCCAGACCTGCAGAAAATAGTAGTGCGTCGCAGTAAAACCGCTTTCCCGGCCGATGAGTTCAGTGATTTTTCAGCGGCCAGCCTTGACGATGGTGGTGGTAGTATTCCGCAGACTTACACCGACATTAATCTCGACGATGGCGATACTTACTACTACAGCCTGTTCGCCGTAGATGCCAACGGCAATGCTTCCTCAGCGGTGCAAATAAACGCGTATCCGGTGGACGTCACAGCGCCGGTTTCCGTGTTCAACATCAATGCGACCGCGTTGGACCAGCGTGTTGACCTCACCTGGTCGCTGCCACCCGATCCGGATTTTGATCGCGTCCGGATTCTGCGTCGTGACGATGTGTATCCGACCGATGCCAACGATGTTGCCGCGACAACGGTTTATGAAGGCAGCAACACCAGCTATTCCGATGTCACAGCGTTGACCAACGACACCACGTATTTTTACCGGTTTTTCTCACTGGATGTGTTCGAAAACGCCTCCAGTGCCGACATCAGCGCCATGCCGGTCGATTTAACACCACCGTCACTGGTGTCTTGTGCAACCTGTGTTGCCGGTGATGAGCAGGTGTCGCTGAGCTGGAACAACCCGCCCGAAGCAGACACTGCCTTGATCCACATTCGACGCAGCACCACCAGCTACCCGACAACCCTGTCCAGTGGTGTCGCCGTTGCGACTCTGTCGATTCCGACCAGCAGCTATGTCGACAGCGGGCTGACCAACCTGCAAAACTATTATTACGCGATATTCAGCGAAGACGCCGACGGCAATGTCTCTGCCGGATACAACGTACCCATCATGCAACCACAAGACACCATCGCTCCGGCCGCGGTCAGCGGACTGACGGTAACGGACACTAACCTGCAGATCGGATTAAGCTGGACCAACCCCGGCGACGACACGGTCAACGTGCATATCCGGCGCGCGGTCGGCGGCTTCCCCGTTAATGCCACCGACGGAACCGCCGTCGCGATTATTGCCATCGCCGGTGCGACGGACAGCCATACGGACAGCGCGGTCAGCGCCGGAACGACTTATTCATACAGTTTGTTCAGCGAAGATGAGGTGGGCAATTTTTCCCTCGCCGCGCAGATATCCGCCACACCGGTTGACCTGACCCCACCGGCGAACGTGACTTCGGCGTCCGTCATCGGTGGCGACTACGAAACCACGGTAAGCTGGACGAACCCGGTTGATGCGGATTTCTCTCAGGTGCGTATTTATCGGCGTGTCAATGCAATACCAACCCAATCGGGCACGTACCTGATCACGACATTGACCGGCGGTGAAACCAGTTATAACGATACCGGCTTGAGCGCTTACACAAATTACTACTACTTAGTGGTCGCTGGCGACACGTCGAATAATCTGGCAAGCGGAGTCAGTGTTTCAACCTATACGGATTACGCGACGATCAGTGACGCCACCCTCTCCTTCACCATGGAAAAAGACAACAGTAACTACTTCTGTTGGGTACCGACCTCCCATTCACATTTCAACCGTGTGGAGATCCGCAGCCAGGCCACCACACCACCAGCGACGACCAGTGATGGCACGCTGATTTTTACCGGCACCGTTAACAGCGCATCTGAACAGTGCTATGAAGACCTGTCTGCCACCAATGGCAATACCTCGGGCTACACTATTTTCTCCGTGGAAGACGATGGCGAATACACAACGGGGACGGGCTTTACGCTGACGCCATTAGCCTCTGGAGAACTGGAATACATCGGCCCCATTGATTTTGCCGGTGCCAGCACTGGCGAAGCGGTTGCCCTGAAATATCAAAGCGGTCGGTATCTGGTCGCCGCTAATAACAGTGCGGTTACACCTCAGGTTAACCTGACCCGCATCGACATGGATGGCCAACACATCAGCAATATCGGCAATGGGTCGACTCCCACGCTCTATGCCCTCGCCGACATCAGCCTATACAGCACTTATTGGTACGGAGCTGGTCGAGCCAATACCAGCAACGATGACCTGGCGACCTGGCGTTTTTATTACACAGCAACCACCTTTTACAGCAGTTCAACCTACGACACCGGTGCGTTCAACGATCACGATCGCGCGACCAACATGCTAACGTACAGCGGTTATTACTTTGCCAGTGGCTACCGCGAAGTGAGCAGCAACCCTTACCCGGTGGTTTGGTCACTCGACAGCGGCGGCTACGTCAGGGCGGCGTTCAACAGCGGTTCCTGGACCATTCCCACAGCCAATGCACAGGGCCAGGTCGTCGATCACATCCAAACCAGTGACGGACGCCACCTGTTTGCTATTGAGTCGACGCTTGGCGACAGCCTGGTATCCGTGAACCTGTCCTCAACAGGAGGATCGCTGAACAGCGGCTTTGACAGCGATGGAGAATTGTCCTTGCCCGATGACGAAGTGACCGCACTTTCTCGGGCATACGCCACTGAATTATCAGTGTCGTTTCCGATTTATGTCAGCACCGTGACGGCTGGTGGTGACGTAAAAATCTATGCGGTTGACGCCGATGGCACCGCCAATGCAACCTTCGGGGCCGGTATTACACTGAATGAAGCAAACCCAATTCGCATTGACAGCATGCGCAAGGAACCGGACAACACCTTGCACGCGATTGGCACCATCGACAATGGCGGTGGAGACCGGGATATTATGTACTGGCGCATCGCAGCCGATGGTACCGTTGAAGTCAGCAAGCAATTTACCGATGGTACAATGGGAACGGCGGGATTTAACGACCAATGGCCAGCGGAAATTCTATTGGATATTTACACCTATCAACCGATGTTTATCGCCACAGGCGTTGATGCGAGCAGTAATTATGAAATACTCTTCGGCCGTATTTCCAACGACTAGCTGAATTAATATGTCTGTTTACACCCAACTCAGCGACCAGGACATCATAGCCCTGCTCGCTGACTATGACCTAGGCCAATACCGTTCACATCAGGGCATCAGCGCTGGGGTCGAAAACACCAATTATTTTGTCAACACCGATGAGCATGCCCTGGTGCTGACCCTTTTTGAAAAACACGACGTGTCCGAATTGCCCTTCTTTCTGGAGTTGGGTGAGCATCTGCATAACGACCATTGCAAGGTGCCACAACCGTTCCGCAATAAGCAGGGAAACTTACTGCAAACCGTAAAAAACAAACCCGCAGTGTTAATTGAACGTTTACGCGGGCAGCATGTTGAAGTGTGCCGTGACTATGCGCTCGACATTGCCCGTGCACTGGCACAGGTTCATCTGTCGACCCAACAATTTACTCAGTCACGTGCGCATTCTCATGATGCTCGCTGGGTTTTACGGGAAGCACACACTTTGCTCCCGCAACTTCCCGCGCACGACCAAACGACTCTGCGAGAAGCAGTGGCCGTTGTTGAACAGCTACCGACGGATTTGCCCTCCGGTATTATTCATGCAGATCTGTTTCACGACAACGCACTGTTTGATCAAGGGCACATCTCAGGCATCATCGACTGGTACTTTGCCGGACTGGACAGCTACGCGCTGGATATCGCCATCACCCTGAACGACTGGTGTGTCTTACAAAACCAATATGATCCGCAACTCGGCGAGGCGTTTATCGAAGCCTATAACTCGGTGCGCCAGCTGAGCCACAACGAACGCCATGCCATCAGTGGATTGCAGGTACAGGCGGCTACTCGTTTTTGGATCAGTCGCTGGTTAGCGCAACAACAACACCAGCAAAGCGATGATCACATTACCGTGAAAGACCCGGAGCAAATGAAATCGCTGCTCAATCAGCTTTTAAACTATACTAACTAAATAAAAAAACAGATAAGAAGATCGCAATGACGAGACACAACACCATCGATGCGTCTATCACGCCGATTGGCTCATTAGAAGTCCTATCACAGGTCGAAGTCGCCAAACTGAAGCAAGCTGGCGAAAACGGCCTCTATGAACTTTTCCGACGCTGTGTTCTGGCCATATTAAATACCGGTTCAGACAGCGACAACGCCAAAACCATTCTCGAAGCTTACCCAGACTTTAAAATTGACATCATTCAACAGGATCGTGGTATTCGCCTGAATTTATTTAATGCCCCTGCCGATGCTTTTGTCGATGGCGAAATGATTACCTCAACCCGTGAAATGGTCTTTGCCGCGCTGCGAGATATTGTTTACGCCGAAAGTGAACGTGAAAACTTTGCAACGGAGCTGAACAGCAGCTCGGATATTACCGATTACGTTTTTCATTTTCTGCGCAATGCCAAAATGATGTATCCCGGAGAAGAGCCACGCATCATCGTGTGCTGGGGGGGGCATGCCATTGGCAAAGAAGAATACAAATACACCAAAAATGTTGGCCATGAATTGGGCATACGCGGACTGGATATTTGCACGGGCTGCGGACCCGGTGCGATGAAAGGTCCGATGAAAGGCGCCACCATTTCTCACGCCAAACAACGCATTCTGAACGCCCGATACATCGGTCTGACGGAGCCCGGTATAATTGCTGCGGAAGCGCCGAATCCGATCGTGAATGAACTGGCCATTCTGCCCGACATTGAAAAAAGGCTGGAAGCGTTCGTTCGCCTTGGTCACGGGATTATCATTTTTCCCGGTGGTGCCGGCACCGCCGAGGAACTGTTGTATCTGTTGGGCATCCTGCTGCATCCGGACAACAAAGACATTCCCTTTCCGTTGGTGTTAACCGGACCCAAATCATCGGAAGATTACTTCAAACAATTAAACGATTTTATTGCGAAAACACTGGGCTACGAAGCGCAGCAGAAATATAAAATTATTGTCGATGATTACGCCGGGGCTGCCCGGGAAATGACCAAGGGCATGATGGAAGTCACCGAATACCGCAAGAAAACCAACGATGCGTTTCACTTCAACTGGCGATTAACCATTGACCCGATTTATCAGGAACCCTTTGACCCAACCCACGAAAACATGGCCAAACTGAACCTGCATAAAGAGGCGCCGATACATGAACTGGCGGCGAATCTGCGTCGGGCATTCAGCGGCATCGTTACCGGCAATGTCAAAGAACAGGGGTTGCTGGCCATTGAAAAATACGGCCCATACGAAATCCACGGTGATCCGGATATCATGGAGCCGTTTGATGAACTGCTGAATTCATTCGTTGCTCAGGAACGTATGAAATTACCGGGCAGCAAATACATTCCCTGTTATCGGGTCATACGGTAGCCACGACCGATTCGTCTGTTTATGATGCGCAGAAGAGGAGACTTTAATCATGCGCTGGCGAATCGGGCTCACGCTCATCTTTATCATTCTTGGGGTCGTACTGACTCAGTGGCCGGAAGCCTGGCAGGGCTTTTCCGATGTCGTTTACGTTGAACACGCCTACCCGGCCATTCAATCGTTATTACTCCGATTACCATCGTTACACAATGTCGCCTTAGCGGATGTGCTTTGGCTGCTGATCCCGGCACTGTTTATCCTGCGAGTGTGGTGGTTGTGGCGCAAGAATCTGGTTCGCCGCTGGTTAACCGCGCTGGCGGAAACCGCGCTTTGGCTCAGTACCGGATACCTGTTGCTGATGTTGCTTTGGGGCATGAACTACCACCGGGAGCCGCTTTACCACCAGCTGCAAGCACAGGGTTTTACCACCCAACTGCGTGATGGCCATTGGCAATTTGCCATCACCGAAACCAAGCGGGTTTTGGATCGCCTGCCTGCAGAATTCGACCCATGCACTTCCGTTGACGCCAGCTTTCATCCAGATCGCCCGGCAGCTTTCGCCCTGTCAGCGTCAGCGTTGGCTAACTTACCTTCGGCACCGTCTCGTTCGGTCACCGCCTCGGCATGGTCGCCGGTGTATACACGCTTAAGCACCGCTGGCGTTTACATCCCCTTCACTGGTGAACCAACGTTTAATCGCGACCTGTTCGATGCCGCAAAACCCTTTGTCATGACACACGAATACAGTCATTGGGCAGGCTACGCGCGTGAATACGATGCCGATATCCTGGCTTATTGGTCACTGTGGCTGTCACCCGATCCCATCTGGCAATTCTCAGCCTGGCTCGAATGGTGGATGAGTATCCGCGCACCCGATGCGATAAAACAACAGCTGCCAGCGCTGTTAACCAACACCATGGCTTGCTATGCCGAACATTTGTCGGCGCAACCGCGTTGGAATATCCGCCACCTGTTCTGGCGAGCATATGAGGTCAATCTGAAAAATCAGGGAGTGCCCGAAGGCCTGAAGAGCTACGCCATGGGGGAAGCCATGGCGCTGAGCAGTTACCAGGATTGGTTATACAAAAAGAGTCAGCGTTGAACCGGCGTCAATCATAGCCGCCGCTAAATGCATTCGGGTATTGCCAGGTAAAACCTAATCCCTGCAACCGGGTTGGCAGCAAACGCTTGCCGGCGGACACAGGCAGGCTGATGGCCAACGGTGCAACGCCTTCCCGTTTGCGGAAAAAATCATACATGTCCAGCAGACTCACCGGTTGTAAGTCACTCACGATGTAATGATCGGCCAACGCACGTTGATGCAATAAGAAGACAATAGCCGCGGCGGCATCATCGATATGAATCCGATTCGTCCATTTGTTTTGCGTCACACTCTCCTCGGTGGCTTGCAGCGCAGAACGTTTCAACCAATCTCGACCGGGGCCATAAATACCACTCAGTCGAACCACGCTCGCTGGTACCGGCAAGGCGGTTACTTCCGCTTCCATAGCCAACAGTATCCGGCCAAATTCATCATCGGTTTGCGCTTCCAGGTCATCCGTAATCAACTCGCCATTTTCTGAACCATAGACTCGTGTTGAACTGACCGCGATTACCTTTTCGGGTAAACGTTGCCAGGTCGGCAGGGATTGAGCCAATTGCTGAATTGGCGCCACATACGCCTGTTGATAGGCTTCCGGAGTCCGCTCAGCCGCCGACAGAGCGACCACGATCACATCTGCCCCAACATCGGGCCATGGCTCACTGGCCAAATCAACCGTTCGTTGTTCAAACGGCAATGTCTCATCCATTTGGCTGCGCCGTAAGCCAATCACAGATCCGCTTTGCTGCAACCAATTAGCCGCGACACGGGAGTTGAGTTTGCCGACACCGGCACACAGAAGTTTTTTCGCCACGGTGGGTTTCCATTCCAAATTGAGGCCTGCATCATATTAACCCCTTGTATCAACTTCAACTTTTCGATAGTTTCCACCTAAACAAACGGACACGCCCTGCATGACCCTCACCGAACTGAAATACATCATCGCCCTCGCCCAGGAACGGCATTTCGGCAAAGCCGCAGACCGCTGTCGGGTTTCCCAACCCACATTAAGTGTGGCGATTAAAAAGCTGGAAGACCGTTTGAACGTCGCGATTTTTGAACGCAATAAACAGGGCGTCACGGTAACGCCCATTGGAGAAAAAATTGTCACGCAGGCGAATCGGGTCATTGAGGAGAGCCTCAAGATTGAAGACATCGCGCTATCCGGTAAAGATCAACTGACGTCGCCACTTAGACTCGGCGTTATATTCACCATTGGTCCGTACTTACTGCCGCACATTATTCCGCAATTACGGGTGAACACGCCCAATATGCCGCTGTTTATCGATGAAAACTTCACCGGAGTGCTCCGACAACGCCTGCGGGAAGGCAAGATTGATGTCGCCATTCTCGCACTGCCCTTTGTCGAGACCGATGTTCTGACCAAGCCCCTATACGACGAACCCTTTGATATTCTGTTGCCTGCGGCACATCCCTTGGCACAGAAAGAAGCCATTGATGCCAACGAACTGGTGGGTGAACCACTGTTATTGCTTGGTGACGGCCATTGCTTTCGCGATCAGATACTGACCGCTTGCCCCGGCATAGCCCAGGCGACGAGAGATCCTGTGGGGCAAATACAAACCATGGCCGATGGCACGTCATTGGAGACGCTGCGCCACATGGTCGCATCCAACCTGGGGATAACCATCCTGCCACGCTCAGCCACGGGGTCGCATCTGTACAAGGACGATCTGGTGCAGGTTCGTCCCTTCAAAGGCAAAAGCCCAACCCGTAAAGTAGCCTTGGCCTGGCGAGCCAGCTTCCCACGCCCTAGTGCAATTGATGCCATCGAAGCGGCCATTCGAATATGCAAAACGCACTGACCCTGTCCGATGGTGTTGCCAAACTGAAAGGCGCGGGTCCGAAACTGGCGGAAAAACTCGCCAACATTGGGCTCAACAGTATTGGCGACCTCCTGTTTCACCTGCCCTATAAGTATCAGGACCGCACACGCATCATGCCCATCGGCAGCCTGCGCCTGGGTATGGCCGTGGTTATTGAAGCTGAAATCCGCGCTGCTCAAGTCACCTTTGGTAAACGCCGTTCATTGCTATGTCGACTGCAGGATGGCACCGGTCTGCTGACCATTCGATTGTTTCATTTTTCCAAAGCTCAGCAAAACCATTTGAAAACCGGTTACCGCATCCGTTGTTACGGCGAGGTCCGTATGGGCCCTACTGGGCTGGAGATGGTGCATCCGGAATATCAGATTAAAGAAGAAGGTGATTTCCCGCCGCTGGACAACCGCTTAACCCCCTTGTACCCAACCACCGACGGTATCGCCCAAATTCGCCTGCGCAACTTGATTGAACAAGCCATCGAGATTCTGAATCGCCAAGGTGGCTTGTCGGAATGGGTGCCACCGCAATGGTTAACTCCGCGGGCAATGCCGTCGCTATCTGACGCCTTGCGTACCCTGCATCACCCAGCCAGCGGCGACGATACGGTGGCCCTGCTGAAGGGGGATCACCCCGCACAACAACGACTCGCACTGGAAGAGCTGCTGGCACATCACCTCAGCCTGCAGGCATTACGGCAAGCCGTTCAGGCCACGGGAGCACACCCGGTACCGCCGTCCAGAAAACTGGCCCCGGCCTTGTTGGCGCAACTGCCTTTTTCACTGACCGGTGCCCAGCAACGGGTTTGCCAGGAAATAAGCGTCGACCTGGCCAAACCATTACCCATGTTGCGGCTGGTTCAGGGCGATGTGGGTGCGGGGAAAACGCTGGTTGCTCTGATGGCCGCGCTGCAAGCCATCGAATCCGGTCTGCAAGTAGCGTTGATGGCACCGACTGAATTGCTAGCCGAACAGCATTTCCTGAACATGCAGGCATGGTGCGAACCGCTCAACATCTGCGTTGACTTGTTATTGGGAAAAACCAGCAAAAAAGAACGCGATGGCATTCTTGACCGACTCGACACCGGTAAAACATCCTTACTGATCGGTACGCATGCGTTGTTTCAAAAAGGTGTGGACTACGCCAACCTCGGCCTGGTGATCATCGATGAACAACACCGGTTTGGTGTCCAGCAACGACTGGCACTCAAAGAAAAAGCCAATAATGGTACGCCCCATCAGTTGACCATGACCGCCACGCCAATTCCCCGGACGCTGGCGATGACAGCCTTTGCCGACATGGATATTTCCATTATCGATGAACTACCGCCGGGGCGAACCCCGGTGGTCACAACCGTCATCAGCCAGGACCGGCGCGATGCGGTCATCCGCCGAGTCGATGCCGCCTGTGAAGACGGCAAACAAATTTATTGGGTATGTACACTGATTGAAGAGTCGGAAGAGCTTCAGGCTGAAGCGGCGGAAGCCACTGCCAACCGATTAGCTGAGGCGTTACCGCACCGTCGAATCGGACTGCTACATGGCAAACTGAAACCGGCCGACAAGTCACGACTGATGCAATCCTTTAAAGCGCATGAGCTGGATATTTTGGTGGCCACCACCGTCATCGAAGTCGGCGTTGACGTGCCCAACGCCAGCGTCATGATTATTGAAAACCCGGAAAGACTCGGCCTGGCCCAATTGCATCAGTTGCGAGGACGAGTGGGTCGGGGAACAACAGAAAGCTATTGTTTGTTGATGTTCGGCACGCCGCTGTCAGAACAGGGCAAACAGCGATTGGAAGTGATGCGCAGCACCAACGATGGCTTTGTGATTGCCGAAGAAGATTTAAAACTGCGCGGTCCCGGGGAAGTGCTCGGCACTCGGCAAACGGGCGCCATCGGTTTTCGTGTTGCCGATATGGAGCGCGACCAACATTTACTGGCATTGATACCGGAACTGGCCCAACGCCTGACCACTGAGTACCCCTCTCACGCGCAACCCATTATAGAGCGCTGGCTCAGCCAGGCCGACCGATTCGCGCAGGTTTGATACGCAAAATGCTCAGACTGTGCGCTGGTCGCCAAAAATTATCGTCCGATGGTCGAATTCGCAACACTTTTACGGACTGCGACTATACTGATCTAACAGCAGAGCCGAGCAGGCTCCTTTACATTGCACAGGAAGGTTACCGTGGTAAGTCATACTGAAGCGAATATCCCTATCGTTGTCCGCCAACATTTAGCGCAGAAAACAATTTCCCATGCCCTCGGGCCAAATAAAGCCTCGCTTGAGCGAGCGGAAGTGTGTCTGCTTGGTGACGACAAAGGACTGGTTCAGGTTTTCGTGTCTTCCAATGCCATTGTTCATATCGATAAAATTCGCGCGATCACTGGTCGCGACCTCAAACCGCTGAGTGTTGAGGAGATTAATCGCCTGAAAAACAAAGTCGGCGTACAAACGCTACCTGCTTTTGATGATTTTATCCAGGCCGATACCATCATCGACGAAAACTTATTTAACACCGCCCGGATTTTTGTACATACCGGAAACAGCGACTTCCTGATGGCGCTGAAAGACGCCAGCGCGATGAAACGCAAAGACGATACCCGGGTCATGGACATTGCCACACCGTTACCGTACACCGATATCGAATACGAGCTCAGTCTGTTCGATCACGACCGTGACGAAATTAACAGCGCTGTCACCAAATTTACGGCGTTGCGCATTAAGCAGCGTTTAGAGGAAACTCTGGAAGTGCCACCGCTACCGGACACGGCCCAGGCAATCATTCGTCTGCGGGTTGACCCTGATGCGAATATCGACAAGCTGAGTCAAATCGTTGAACGAGACCCGAGTCTGGCGGCACAGGTGGTCAGTTGGGCAAGCTCGTCCTATTACTCCGCGCCGGGTTCGATCAAATCGGTTCAGGACGCCATCGTACGGGTGTTGGGTTACGACTTGGTGATGAACCTTGCTTTGGGCTTATCGCTCGGTAAAACACTGGAATTACCCGAGGAACAGGATAATGGCAATGCGAGCTACTGGACCCAGGCGGTTTATGTGGCTGCTTGTGTGGGTGCCCTGGTGAGTGCTATTCCCCGAGAATTCCGCCCCGGTTTCGGCTTAAGCTATTTATCTGGCCTGTTACATAATTTCGGATACCTGATACTCGCGCACGCGTTCAAACCGCATTTTGAAACCACCAATGAAATGATCAGTCTTAATCGCCACATTGAACATCAACACATTGAAAAGCACGTACTGGGCATTACCCGAGATCAGATTGCCTCCAATCTCATGCACAGCTGGAATATGCCGGGTGAGGTCACGATGGGCATTCGATATCAGAGCGATCCACAGTATCTGGGGGTTAACAGCGACCAGGCACATCTGATTTACCTCGCCAATCATCTTTTGCAGGAATACGGCCTGCTGCCGAAGATGAACCATCGCTTTGATAAAACGGTTTATGAACATCTGAACTTAAACCCGACCGATGTAGAACCCTTGATGGAACAGTTGCGGGAAAGCCGGAAAGAGCTGGACATGATTGCCCATTCGCTGGAACCTACCCCTTAGTTCAGCCTTCTGGTAGCAGCCAAAGTTAAAATTTCAAACCAAACTTGTGCACGGCCTGGGAATTTTGCGCCAAGGCCGTGCATAAATACTCAGCATTAATCACAACTTAATGTTGCGATAGATGATGAATCGGCTGTCGACGCACAAAAATCGAGCCTTTATTTTCGTACGCACACAATTGGCACAACTCTCGCTATAGAAATGCACTTGAATCGAACATGTCTCTTCGGGATCGATTCACACAATTCAACCCATTCATATTCAACTTACAAAGGCGTATTCCAGCACAGGAATGCGCCTTTTTTGTTGGAAAAGACTTAAACGCAACAGGATTGATGACATGTCTCAACAACGGCTCAACTTGGTTGACTTCAGCCAACCGAGAATCCGGACCCTTCACCTTACTTGGTTTGCTTTTTTTCTTTCATTTGTTGTCTGGTTCAGCCACGCCCCTTTAAAGCCGCTGATCATGGAAACATTTAACATGTCACAAGATCAGTGGAAGGCATTGCTTACACTGAACGTAGCACTGACCATCCCTGCCCGTATTGTTATCGGCATGCTGGTTGACAAATATGGACCGCGAATCGTTTACAGTGGCCTGTTGATCAGCTCCGGTTTTATCTGTCTCGCATTTGCCAGTGCGCAAACGTTTGAACAGCTGGCACTGTTTCGTTTTCTGCTTGGTTTTGTCGGCGCTGGCTTCGTTATCGGCATTCGGTTAGTCGGAGAATGGTTTCCTGCACGGCAAGTAGGCTTAGCCGAGGGTATCTATGGTGGTTGGGGTAACTTTGGTTCTGCGGCCGCAGCCTTCGTTCTGCCGACACTGGCCATCGTTGTGTTTAACGGCGAATTTGGCTGGCGGTTTGCCATCGCCTCAACTGGGGTAATAGCCATTATTTACGGATTCTTTTTTTACTGGCGCGCACGTAATACCCCAAAAGGCTCTACCTACTTCAAACCGAAAAAAAGCGGCGGACTGGAAGTGTCTACAAAAAGAGATTTCTGGTTTTACGTCGGTATGAACATTCCTATGTACATCATTCTCGCCGTCTTGGCTTGGAAGTTATCACCGACAGGTGTCGGATTACTGTCTGCAACCGCGACGTACTCGCTCTATGGTCTGCTGTTGGTGTTGTTTGTTTATCAGTTTTCGCAAATCTATAAAGTGAACGCAGACATGCTCAAGCAAGGAGTACCCGAACATGACAAGTATGAGTTCAAGCAGGTCGCCATCCTGAACTGGGCCTACTTTGTCACCTTTGGTTCTGAGCTGGCCGTGGTCTCCATGCTGCCTGCCTTTTTTCTGGAAACTTTTTCCGGATTATCGCTCGCCAAAGCAGGCATGCTTGGCGCCGCCTTTGCGTTCATGAACCTGGTTGCACGACCTTCCGGTGGTTGGTTCTCTGACAAGTTCGGACGCCGACTATCGCTGTCCATCCTGATCATCGGCTTGGGCATCGGTTATTTGGTTCTCGCACGCGTCACAGGCGAATGGCCCATCTGGTTAGCGGTGGTGGCTGTTATGTGCTGTTCCTTTTTTGTGCAGGCTGGAGAAGGTGCGGTATTCGCCATCGTACCGTTGATCAAGCGACGAATGACCGGTCAAATCGCAGGCATGACAGGTGCGTACGGTAATGTCGGAGCCGTGACCTTTTTAACGGCCTTTACTTTCGTCAGCACGCCAGTGTTTTTTACCATTATTGCGGGTTGCGCGGTCGCTGTATTTATTATGGTGCAGTTTATGGTGGAACCGGCGGGTCATACGTCCGAGATTGACGAACATGGCAATGTCCAGTTGATTGAAGTATCGTAAAAAAACCAATCGACCTTAGGTCCGTTAATGACGCAAAGGTGGGACAACTCACCTTTGTTGTTTCTGTGAAGAACTATGACATTAAACCATCTTAAAAACGCAACCCTGGTCGATATTTATCAACGCTCAGAGGCCGGCCAAAAAAACGAAAATCAGGATGCCATCGGTGCTCGGATTCCACAAGGTTCGGTGCACACCGTAAAAGGCATCGCCTTGGTGATCGCTGATGGGGTCTCGGCGGCAGAAGCAGCACAAGAAGCCAGCCAAGCCAGTGTTACCGGGTTCCTGACCGACTACTTTTCGACACCCGATACGTGGAGCGTTAAAAAATCAGCGTTGAAAGTGTTGCAGTCATTAAACCGTTGGTTGTATGGACAAAGCCAGAGCCACATTCAAGGGCGCGGCTATTTAACAACATTGTCGGTGCTTATCATTAAATCCAACAGTGCGCACATATTTCATGTCGGTGACACGCGCATCTACCGTTTACGGAACAACCAACTAGAACAACTGACTAACGATCATGCCCGACATCTTTCAGGTAATCAGTATTATCTCTCTCGCGCTCTGGGAGCAGACCTATCGTTGGATATCGACTACAGAGTCGAAGAGGTGCAACAGAATGATCGGTTTCTGCTAACCACCGATGGTATTCATGATGTGCTAAGCACCCGAGAACTAGAAGAGATAACCGCCAATGAAAACCTTGAATGCATTCCGGATGAGTTGCATCGACTCGCGCTGCAAAAAGGCTCAACCGATAACCTGAGCAGCCAAGTCGTCCACATTCATACGTTGCAAGACGTGAGCGCTCCAGATGCCTACAAAGCGTTGCGCGAGTTACCGTTTCCACCGGATCTGAACACGGACATGGTCATCGATGGTTTACGGGTTATCCGTCTGCTGCAGGATTCAGAACGCAGCCAACTGTACCTGGTTGAAGACACGCAACGCCAACTTTGTGTCATGAAAACCCCTTCAAAAAATTATCTGGATGACCCGGCCTATATTGAACGCTTTGTGATGGAAGAATGGATCGGCAGCCGTGTCAGCAGCCCAAACATCGTAAAAACAATCGCGCCGGTGCAACGAAAATTTCTGTACTATTTAACGCGATACATTCCAGGACCAACGCTCGAAGCGGTAATCAAGCAACGGGGCAGGCTCGACATTGCTGATGCAATTGACATCACAGAACAACTGGTCAAAGCCCTGCGGGCATTGCACCGCAAAGAAACTCTGCATCAAGACTTAAAACCGGCGAACATAATTATTTCTGCCACCGGAGCCGTACTAATTGACTTCGGATCTTGCTTGGTAGCAGGCATCGATGAAATACAAGCGCCCTTCGCCCGCGAAGTGGCCCTTGGTACTGCTGAATATTCGGCGCCAGAATACCGTTATGGAGGTCCTCGATCCGAAAAGAGCGATCAGTTTTCTCTGGCGGTTGTCCTGTATGAAATGCTGACGGGGAAGCTCCCCTTTGGCATGGCATACGAGAAAGCGACAACTTTACCAGACTTCCGAAAGCTCACCTATCAAAGTGCGGCACACCACAATCCAATGGTGCCGATCTGGTTAGACACCAGCCTCAAAAAATCGCTCAATATCAATCCCGATTTACGTTACGCATCGCTATCCGAATTTGTATTTGACTTGAAACACCCCAACACCCAGATGAGCTCCAATACGTCCTCTCCGTTACTCGAAACACATCCTGTACAGGTCTGGCAAACGATCAGTGCCGCTTTATTTGCGATCATCGTCGCGCTCCTTTTGTGGATCAATCGATTGCTCTGACCGACGCACTTGTTTGCCGTCCGGCTCGACTTATAAGCATTATTTAAAATGAATCAATTTAAAGCCAAATACCCCTTTTGAGGTATTTATCGCACTGTCTAAGTGCATAAAAACCCATCCTGAAAACAATCAAATCGACAAAACCTTTGTGAACCCCTTCTAAATCAGCACTTTAAGAAAACTGGCACAATCATCGCTATATGTAAGACAAGATACCTGTCCAAAGGTAGACAACCAACTGAGGCCAAAGATGGCCCACTGCCATGACATTGTGGCAATAAACTAATTTGCACCCATTCGCAACGGCGCATTCCTGAAAAGGGATGCGCTTTTTTTTGCCTAAATAAAAGTGGAACAACGGAGAGTCACATGCCCCTGACATTCAGCAAGAAAGCAAAAACACTCAAGACTTTGGTGGCCATTACGGTTACCAGTTGTGTCGCAACCTTTGCCAGCGCAGAACTCGGTTGGCCGGAAAAAGAAGAACTGAAATTTGGCTTTATTAAATTGACCGATATGGCGCCGCTGGCGATTGCCTACGAAAAAGGATTTTTTGAAGACGAAGGCCTTTACGTAACATTAGAAGCGCAGGCAAATTGGAAAGTATTGCTCGATGGCGTCATCACCGGTGAACTGGATGGTGCGCACATGCTGGCCGGTCAACCACTGGCGGCAACGATTGGTTACGGCACCAAAGCTCACATCATTACTCCGTTCTCGATGGATTTAAACGGCAATGGCATAACCGTATCCAACTCTGTCTGGGAAGATATGAAACCATACCTGGAATACCAAGAAGATGGTAAACCTGTTCACCCCATCAAAGCCGATGCGTTAAAGCCGGTCGTCGAAGCTTACGCCAGCGAAGGCAAACCCTTTAACATGGGCATGGTTTTCCCGGTATCGACGCACAACTATGAACTGCGCTATTGGCTGGCCGCTGGTGGAATACACCCCGGTTACTATGCACCACAGAAAGGCGACACCTCAGGTCAGATCAACGCAGAGGTTCTGTTAAGCGTGACGCCACCACCGCAAATGCCCGCTACTTTGGAAGCCGGAACCATTTACGGCTACTGTGTTGGTGAACCCTGGAATCAACAAGCAGTATTCAAAGGCATAGGTGTACCGGTGATCACCGACTATGAAATCTGGAAAAATAACCCAGAGAAAGTTTTCGGAATCACCAAAGAATTTTCAGAGCAATACCCGAATACAACAATAAGACTCGTTAAAGCGTTAATCCGCGCTGCACAATGGCTGGACGCAAACGACAACGGCAATCGCCCGGAAGCGGTTAAAATTCTGGCACAACCAAATTACGTCGGTGCTGACTACGATGTTATCGCAAATTCCATGACAGGAACCTTCGAATACGAAAAAGGCGACAAGCGTGAAGTACCGGATTTCAACGTATTTTTCCGTCACAACGCAACCTACCCGTATTACTCCGATGCCATCTGGTATCTGACACAAATGCGTCGCTGGGGACAAATCGCAGAACCGAAAGCAGACGACTGGTACAAGCAAGTTGCTGCCGATGTTTACCGACCTGATCTGTATCGCCTGGCGGCAGAAGCGTTGATTGAAGATGGCACGTTTACAGCAGATATGTTTCCTGCCTTTGCAACGGAAACGGGCTTTAAACCACCACAAAAAGGGTTCATTGATGGCATCGTATTCGACGGCACAAAACCAAACGATTACATGAAACAGTTCCCTATTGGCCTGAAAGACGAAACATTGTAAGTACCCGCTTTTCGCAGAGCAGCGATAACGCTGCTCTGTCGTTAAAGCTAATAGATCGCTACGGAGGTCTGAACCATGACCACACAAACCAAATCACATGTCTTATCATCGTTGAACCTATCGATGCCAAAATTCAACACATCAATGCTTCTCGCACTCTTGTTACCCGCAATTGGCATCAGTCTGTTTTTAATGCTGTGGAGTGCTGCGGCGCCGAAGATTGATACCTCACTTGGAGCGTTCCCTGGTCCAGCCCAAGTATGGGAACAAACATTAACCCTTTGGGATGAACACGTTCAGGAACGCGAAAAGGAAGAGGCTTTTTATATTCGACAGGAAGAACGTAATGCGCAACGTTTAGCCCAAGACCCCAGCTATGAAGTAAAAATTCGCCCCTACACCGGCAAAGCAACCTTTATAGACCAGATCGGTACCAGCTTGGTGACGGTTCTCGCGGGCTTTATTCTGGCCAGCCTTATCGCGATTCCGCTCGGTATTTTTATCGGTTTGTCTGAGCGGCTGAATCAAGCTGTGAATCCGATTATTCAGGTCTTCAAACCCGTTTCACCATTGGCTTGGTTACCCCTTGTGACCATGGTCGTCAGCGCCGTTTATGTGAGTGAGGACCCTCTTTTCGAAAAATCCTTCATTACATCACTTATCACCGTCAGCCTGTGTTCATTGTGGCCAACGTTACTCAATACTGCGGTAGGTGTGGCGAACATCGACAAAGATCTGATGAACGTCAGTCAGGTATTGAGACTGTCTACCCTGACCCATATTCGTAAAATCGTCCTGCCTTCTTCTATACCGATGATGTTTACCGGGCTTCGGCTGTCAATCGGTATTGCGTGGATGGTATTAATCGCCGCTGAAATGTTGGCGCAAAACCCTGGCCTCGGAAAATTTGTCTGGGATGAATTTCAAAATGGCAGCTCGAATTCACTGGCACGCATTATTGTCGCAGTTCTGACCATTGGTTTTGTCGGTTACTGCCTGGATCGCATCATGTTACTAATTCAGCAAAGAGTGAATTGGGATAAATCTACGCAGGTTCGTTAAGAAAGGCCGAACCGAAAAGACGGAAGGCCGGAGCAACATAACCCCACCGTCTGCGAAAACACGAATACTGGAGTAAATAATCATGAGTAAACTGCATTTGGAACTGTCAGCAATTGGCATTGAGTTTCCGACACCAAAGGGGGCGTTTCGCGCGCTGTCCAACGTCAACCTGAAAATCAATAAAGGCGAATTTATATCACTCATCGGTCATTCCGGTTGTGGTAAATCAACGGTCCTGAACATCATCGCAGGACTGCACCAGGCTACCGAAGGTGGCGCAGTGCTCGATGGGAAAGAAGTCAACGAACCCGGACCAGAACGCGCGGTTGTTTTTCAAAACCACAGCTTATTGCCCTGGTTAACGGCTTACGAAAATGTTGAATTGGCGGTCAATCAGGTGTTTAAGAACACCATGTCAAAAAAAGAAAAGCGAGAATGGATTGAGCACAATCTGGATCTTGTTCATATGTCTCACGCACTGCACAAACGTCCGGATGAAATCTCTGGCGGAATGAAACAACGAGTTGGCATCGCGCGTGCATTGTCCATGCAACCCCAGGTACTTTTAATGGACGAACCCTTTGGCGCCCTGGATGCCCTAACCCGCGCGCATTTGCAGGACTCGTTAATGGAGATACAAAGCCAACTCGGTAATACCGTAGTTATGATCACTCACGACGTTGACGAAGCCGTTCTGCTGTCTGACCGTATCGTCATGATGACCAACGGTCCGGCCGCAACAGTGGGTGAAATACTGGACATTGACTTACCCAGACCCCGCAACAGAATTGCACTTGCGGATGACCCGACCTACAACCATTACCGTTCTGCGGTATTGAAATTTTTGTATGAGAAACAGAGGAAAGTGGAACACATCACTAGTACAACGAACATAACGAAGACCACTAGTGTTAACACATCAGCTGCTTAAAATTGCACCCACTACCTCGTTTGGCCGCGAAAGCGGCCATTACTTGACAAGCATACATTAGATGCAAGCACAGTTTTCACATCATTTTTTCACCGATTTGACATTGCTATTTCTGAAAAAATCCAATAAGTTCACATTGTCAATTTAACTCGATAGAAAGCAGCGCATCAATTGACAAATACAGCCGCAATTCAGTTCAACTGTTCGCGGCCCTTACTTTCGGACAGCACTAGAGGTCTTCCATGAAAAAAACATTATTATTTGCAGCGTCAATCGCCATTACAAGTACAGGTTTTGCTGGCACGATCGGTGAAAATTATGAAGCCAGTGGTTTTTCGTTAGGAGGCTATACTAGCTTTTACAGTCCAGCCGACTCTGAATTCTCAAGATTCACTTTTTCCCCAAATGCAACTTTCTTTCCGAAGCAAAATTTAGCCATTTCAACGGGGCTCTTTTTTCAATCTGAAGGATTTAGTGGAGCTAAAGACAAATACACAGAATTAAGCATTGGGGCAAGCTACGTATTTGGCTATGATGAAATGGCGCAGACAGGTCTTGCACAGCAAGTCGGCGCCTCTGCCTATCGTGGTTCGTATACCGATTCCGCAGGTAATAAATACGATCCAGTTTTGTTCATCACCCCCTACTACCGTGTAGATTATTATCTGACAGAGAGAGTCTCCTTGTACTCAAGACTTGAATTATTTAATCTGAACTTGAGTTCTGGAGCGGCAGAAACAGTAAACAACTATCTGGAAGTATCCGGCGGTATCAGCGTCCACTTCCCAAATAGTTTCCGTGATTGGTCAAAGATTTTTAATAAGTAAGCAGGTAGAAATTGCTGAATCACTAACTCCGACTGATATAGGATAGAATGGTAGCCAGCATCCTGTTAAGGTAAAAACTAAACACGAGTCACTAGACGAATGTCTTCTGACTCGTACGATTAGTCTTATTGCTTTCATGTAAAAAACTAACAAATAAATACCAAGATCATCAGTGGTCTCAGTGGCAATCTAGAAACCCTCCAAGTACGAACAACTCTAGTTACCCGTCGTTACGGAAACTTTGAATTTACACTGCTTACAACCATATGCCCTGTCATTCGTTAAATGTTTTAATATTCAAACGAACAAACCAGTGCATTGCAAGAAAACAAAGGACAATTCCTAGAAGTTACGCTTTAACATCCATCATTAAAAGTCAGACTATGCTTCTAACTCCGAGCAGTTACGAACTATTCTATTATTACAGCGCTCATCATTCTCCTGAAACCTCACTAAAGTGACGGGGACTATCAGTTTTATCGGGCAACGATCTTCTAGATGCATTAAAGCTTAAGAAAATGTCGCGACACGGCATAGTACAAAACTAGCATGACCGAATCTAAACACAAGGAGAAATCAAATCGAATTAAAGTGGCGTGGTCCACTTACAAATTAGAAGACGCCTTTATCATAGTGTATATAACATAAAAAAGGCCAACCCGAAGGTTGGCCCGATTCTAGTTTTCAGAGGAATCTGAAATTAGAAGCTGTAAGAAGCAGCAAGTTTGATGCTGTTCTCGTAGTTGTCATCATCTTTGGCATTGCTAACTGGAGAAGGACGATCATCGCTCTCGAACGTAGCAGACAAAGAGATACCATCTTCTGTTGTGTGAGTTACAGAAGCAATTACTTCAAGATTGTCACCGTTGAAAGATGTCACAGAAGCAGTCGCTGAAGTCATGTCAGAAATTGCGTAAACTGCCTTCGCTTGAGCTTCGAATTCAGCCGCTTCAACTTTGTACTGACCATAGCCAGACAATGTCAACGCATCCATCGCTTGTTCAGCAGATACTTTAGCAGTGATTTCATCATCAGCGACCCAATCAACTGTTGCTGTCACAGGAGCAAATACAGCCTTGACGCCGGCTTGAGTCTTAGTATCGCCATCCGCATCAGCGTAAGAAGCGTATGCAGTTACACCTTCCATCGCTGTAACGTCTGCACGCACACCGTAAGAAGATACTGCAGAGTCAGTACCGCTTGCCAATGCCATTGAAGAGCCCATAGTGTAGGCGGCAGTCAATGACAACATGTCAACTGGTGAAGAGGTAACTTTCAAGCCTAAATAAGGTTTGAACGCTTCGTAATCAGCATCTACACGATATTGAAGATCTGCAGTTACCGCAGCAACGTCGTAATCAGCCATGTAAGCAATTGCCAAACCAGCAGATCCATTTACTGTTTTCTCAAGTTCCCACTCTTTCTCTTCGTCACATGAACCAGGAGCAGTAGCAGAAACAGCAGTACCATCTACTAAGTAACCTGCAGACGTACTATCAGCAGAACAGATCTGTACTTTGTCATTCGCTGCGCCGTCGCCATCAACGTCAAATTCGTAAGTGGTTTTAGTGATCCCTTTCTCGAACTGGACTTTCAGCCCCATATCAGCATTTGTGTAACGGAACGCTGCGTCGACCGCATAATCAGTGTCTTCAGACATACCGTCAACTGGCGCTTCTGTTGTAACAATGCTACCGATATCGCCGAAAGAAAGAGTCCCGTTATCTACTTTAAGATCGCTAACTTCAACTTCATCACCGTCAGTGAACTTTAAAGTTCCAGAGAAAGGACCATTGGCAACTGATACTGAACCTTCCAGTTTAGTGTCATCGCCATTGATGTTTGGACCATCACCCTGAGAAGCGTCTAGGTCATGAGTAAACTCAACTTTTACACCGCCGGTGTACGTTGTAGTCGCTTCTGTGTCAGCCGCGATGGCTTGAGCAGAAATAGCAGCAGCAAGTGCAGAAACTGCAAAAATAGCTTTCATTAGATTCCCCTATTTTTATTATCAATACTGGTTTGGTGACCAGACTACTTGATTGGGATTGAAGTTCAATTTGAACTCTTCACCCTTGTTATCATTAACGCTGCATACAATTATCTTAATTCGCATGCAGTGTCAAAACGTAACTGAGAGAAAGTATAAATTACAAAGATGTCATCAATATTAAAATTGGCGATTCACATCGGCTGGGTATGGTGACTCTTGTGTTTATTTTTTCATCCCAGGGTTGTCCGGTAGCCCGACCAACCATCGCGGTCTATAAAACCAGAGCGCAAAGACTTGGTCAACCACTTTTTTACCGTGAAAGGCGAGTATTTGGGCTTTTCCAGCCCCAATAGATCCCACCTTGATGAAAATCAACTGAATTAACCTTCCACAATGGCAAGTTGCCCAGACAATATTCAAACATATGTTTGAATATGACCGGAGCTGAAGTTTGCGTTGGCGGCTATTTAATTGATTTGAATCAGAATTTTTTAGTAACAAGACTTTTGATTTTGCAGACATAAACCGTCAGTTTTTCTTGAAACCCAGCACATCTTCCATATCGAAAACGCCTGCTTCATTTTGTCCCTTTAACCACTTTGCAGCCCGAACTGCACCACGGGCAAAAGTCTGTCGACTGCTTGCCTTATGGGTAATTTCTACTCGCTCGCCCTCGCTGGCAAACATGACGGTATGCTCACCGACGATATCCCCACCACGAATCGCGGAAAAACCAATAGCGCCCTCCTCCCGAGCACCGGTTATACCCTCACGACTGTAAACGGCGACATCGTTCAATTGCACACCACGACCATCCGCAACTGCATGCCCCATCATTAACGCAGTACCGCTAGGGGCATCGACCTTGTGCTTATGATGCGCCTCAATAATTTCAACATCGCTGCTATTGCCAAGAATGGAAGACGCTAATCGCAATAGTTGCAAAGAGAGATTGACGCCAACAGAATAATTACCGGCAAAGACCATCGAGACACTGCTGCCAAAGTGGTGCAACTGCTCTAATTCCTGTTCGCTGAAACCAGTGGTCCCTATGACCATCTTACAACCGACCTGAGCTGCAATCGCCAAATGCGTCAATGTGGCAGAGGGTGCCGTGAAATCAATGACGGTCACCTCTGAATTCAGCACACTCTTGACATCATCCGTAATAGACACGCCCAATTTGCCTTGCCCAATTAACTCACCGGCATCAAACCCAATGTAAGGCGAGTCACGCTTAACCAACGCGCCAGTCAATTCTACATCGTCCATCGCGCAAACAGCCTCTAATAAGGCCCGCCCCATTCGCCCGTCGGCTCCGGTCACCACAATCTTTTGCATAATCTTACTCATTTCGTGAAGGGCTTGAAGGAAGCCCATTGTTAAATCATATAAATCAAGGATGGCAAGCTTTAACAGGAACGTCCAGTTGCAATTTATCAGCACTGTCTTGCATTGTTCTGAGCATAAAAAAAGCGACGGTTTTGCAACGCGTCGCTTTTTTCGATTGCCTGAGCGCTTTAGCTTTCGCCAAAGAATTTTTTAACGCCGTCGAACCAACCTTTGCTTTTCGGCGAGTGTTTCTTGCCTTCCAAACTTTCCTGGAACTCCGTCAACAGTTCCTTTTGGCGTGCCGTTAAGTGAACGGGTGTTTCTACAACCACCCGGCACATCAGATCGCCAACACTGTGGCCACGAACCGGTTTAACACCTTTGCCACGCAACCGGAACAGCTTTCCGGTTTGAGTTTCAGTTGGAATCTTCAACTTAACGCGGCCATCCAACGTAGGTACTTCCAGTTCACCACCGAGGGCAGCTTCGGCAAAGCTGATAGGAACTTCACAGTACAGATTCGCACCGTCACGTTCGAATATTTCATGGCGTTTTACATGCACTTCGACATACAAATCACCGGCGGGCCCACCATGTCGTCCAGCCTCACCCTCGCCAGACAAACGAATCCGGTCACCCGTATCCACGCCAGGAGGAATCTTAACATTCAACGTTTTGGTTTCTTCTTTTACACCGCGACCATAACAGCTGGTGCAGGGATCCTTGATAATTTTGCCCGCCCCTGAACATGCCGGGCATGTTTGCTGCACAGCAAAGAAGCCCTGTTGCATTCGTACCTGACCAGAACCACCACAGGTCGTACAGGTTACAGGTGAAGTTCCTTTCTTTGCGCCAGACCCGTCACAGGTATTACAGTTCACCAAAGTGGGAACACGAATATTTTTCTCGATGCCTCTTACGGCTTCTTCCAGCGTCAACTCAAGATTGTACTTCAGGTCAGAGCCACGCTGCACAGAAGACCGCCCGCGGCCACCGGCACTGCCGCCAAAGATATCCCCGAAAACATCACCGAAAATATCACTGAAGCTGCCCGCTCCGGCACCACCACCGCCAAAGCCGCTCTGGCCATCAATGCCTGCATGCCCAAACTGATCATAGGCTTGGCGTTTCTGTGAGTCTGAAAGCACTTCGTAAGCTTCATTCACTTCTTTGAATTTGCTTTCTGCGTCTTTATCGTCAGGATTACGGTCTGGGTGAAACTTCATCGCCATGCGACGATAGGCTTTTTTAATTTCCTTTTCGTCGGCGCTTTTTGCGACACCTAACACTTCATATAAATCGCGTTTTGACATAATTTCCAAGGCCTTGCTCAATACAAAAACGCGGGTCAATTGACCCGCGAATAAACGCCCAGCTCACATTACATAACACTGTACTTGCATGCACGCGAGCACTGGGTCATTACTTATCTTTCACTTCTTCAAACTCAGCATCGACTGCATCGTCAGAACCAGCAGAATCATCCGCGGCCGATTCGGCAGCTCCAGCATCCTGAGCCTGTTCAGCGTAGATCTTCTGAGCAAATCCGGCGGAAGCCTGACTTAACGCTTCAACAGCTTTGTCGATGGCTTCTTTGTCATCACCCTTCAGAGCGTCCTCAACAGCGACACAGGCTTTCTCAATGGACTCTTTTTCTTCGTCTGTGGCCTTGTCAGCGTTTTCTTTCAAAGATTTACGAGTCGCATGTACTAAACCGTCAGCAGTGTTTCGGGTCTGAGCCAGTTCCTCGAACTTACGGTCTTCTTCTGCGTTCGCTTCCGCATCCTTCACCATTTGTTCGATTTCTTCATCCGACAAACCAGAGTTTGCCTTGATGACAATAGACTGTTCTTTACCGGTACCCTTATCCTTGGCGGATACGTTCAGAATGCCGTTCGCATCCAGATCAAAGCTCACCTCAATCTGCGGTACGCCACGCGGTGCGGGTGGGATATCCGCCAGATCGAAACGACCTAGTGATTTATTTTGACCCGCCATCTTGCGCTCACCCTGCAGCACGTGAATGGTCACCGCAGCCTGGTTGTCATCCGCTGTAGAGAACGTCTGACTCTTCTTGGTCGGAATCGTGGTGTTTTTGTCAATTAACGGAGTCATCACACCACCCATTGTCTCAATACCCAGAGTCAACGGTGTAACGTCCAACAACAATACGTCCTTCACGTCACCTGACAGAACAGCGCCCTGAATAGCAGCACCCATGGCAACGGCTTCATCTGGGTTCACATCTTTACGAGGCTCTTTTCCAAAGAACTCGGCAACTTTGGCTTGAACCATAGGCATACGAGTCTGACCGCCCACCAGAATTACTTCACTGATATCAGAAATGTCATGATCGGCGTCTTTCAATGCGATGCGGACAGGCTCCAAAGAACGTTCAACCAGATCTTCAACCAATGATTCGAGTTTTGCACGAGTCAACTTAACATTAAGGTGCTTAGGACCTGAGGCATCAGCCGTGATATATGGCAAGTTAACGTCTGTTTGCTGCGCTGAGGACAGTTCAACCTTCGCTTTCTCACCAGCTTCTTTCAGACGCTGCATCGCTAATGCATCGCCTTTCAGGTCGATACCAGAATCCTTCTTGAAGGTTTCGGCCAGGTAGTTAATGACACGCATGTCAAAGTCTTCACCACCCAAGAACGTGTCACCATTAGTCGCTAACACTTCAAACTGGTGCTCACCATCGACTTCCGCGATTTCAATAATTGAAATATCGAAGGTACCACCACCTAAGTCATATACCGCCACGACACTGTCGCCACGTTTTTTGTCCATACCATAAGCCAGAGCTGCGGCTGTCGGCTCGTTAATGATACGTTTAACGTCCAACCCGGCGATTTTACCGGCATCTTTGGTCGCTTGCCGCTGAGCATCGTTAAAGTATGCAGGTACGGTAATAACGGCTTCGGTTACCTTTTCGCCGAGAAATTCTTCAGCCGTCTTTTTCATTTTCTTGAGAACTTCAGCGGACACCTGAGGTGGTGCCTTTTTGTCCCCTTTTACTTCAACCCAAGCGTCGCCATTGTCGGCTTTCACGATTTTGTATGGAACCATACCGATGTCTTTTTGTACGACATCGTCTTCAAATCGGCGGCCAATCAGACGTTTTACCGCGTAAAGCGTGTTCGCAGGGTTCGTTACCGCCTGACGTTTAGCGGGTTGGCCAACCAGAACTTCACCATCTTCTGCAAAGGCAACGATGGAAGGGGTGGTTCGGTCACCTTCGGCATTTTCGATTACCTTAGGTTTGCCACCTTCTAGCACGGATACGCACGAGTTAGTGGTTCCGAGGTCAATACCGATGATTTTGCCCATTTCAATTACTCCGTAAATGTTCGTTGTTTCATGCCCGCAAATATGCGAGCAATCCAATCAATTTCAAGGCCTGTGATGAAAAATCAGGCAGTCTCGTCAATTTTCTTAGCGCTATCGCCACCTTTACTGACCATCACCATCGCAGGGCGGATCAGACGGCCATTTAACAGATAGCCCTTTTGCATCACCGCAATGACGGTATTCGGCTCTACCTCTGGATTTTCCACCATCGACATAGCCTGATGCAGCTGCGGGTCAAACGGTTCACCGTGTGGATTAACCGCTTCAATGTTGAACTTCGCAAACACATCGAAGAGCCCCTTCAAGGTCATTTCAACGCCTTCTTTGATGGCGGTTACGTCAGCGGAATCGCCTTCCGTAAACTCGATGGCACGTTCCAGATTATCGGCAACGGCTAACAGCTCTCTGGATAGCTTTTCCTGACCAAATTTGTGTGCATTCTCAATGTCTTTCTCAACCCGTCGGCGCAAATTAGCCATTTCTGCTTCTGTGCGGATGTATTGATCTTTCAATTTTTCCGCTTCCGCTAAAGCAGCTTCCAGCTGGCTCGCAAGATCTTCGCCCTCAGGTTCGGAACCGTTTAAATTTGCGGCATCAGCCTCAATCTCTGCAGATTCAGATACCGTCTCATTTTCAACTACGTCATCTAACGATTTGTCTTCGCCGGTCATGGTTTACCTTCTTTAAATGCTTGAGCAATATGTATCCAACGGGCCCAGTAATGGGGCTTTACCCTCCCTTTTCAAGGGGATTTAATCGGCAAATTTCAGAACTACGACACATTAATCTCATTGAAATTGTAAAATCTCACGGCAAGTACTTGATGCACATCCATAACAACTGTATAAACATACAGACTTTGTATGGAGCGTATGCGCATGCTACAAAATATCCTAATCCGTAATATCGCCATTGCAGACAATATTGATATCGACTGGTCACCGGGTATGACGTCCATTTCGGGCGAAACCGGTGCGGGTAAATCCATCTTATTAAATAGCCTCAGCCTCGCCTTAGGTGACCGAGCGGATAGCACCATAGTTCGGCACGGTGAGTCACGCGCTGAAGTCGTTGCCACTTTTAACGTTGGTCGGATTCCAGCAGCTCTGAAATGGCTAAAGGAACGGGATCTGGACAACGCTGACGAATGCATTTTACGGCGCACCATTTCCAGCGAGGGCCGATCCCGGGCTTTTATCAACGGCCAACCAGTGCCCTTGGCTGAACTCAAAACGCTCGGTGAGTTCCTGATCGACATTCATAGCCAGCATGCGCATCAGTCTCTACTTCGAACCGACACGCATCTGCGCTTACTGGATGAATACGCGGGGCTGACCCCACTGCGCCAAACAGTGAAAGAAGCTTGGCTAACCTGGCAGGGTCTGGAGCGTAAATACGCCCAGCTTAAACAGAATGCGGATGAAAAAGCCGCGCGAATACAACTGTTACAGTATCAATGCGAAGAATTGGCAAACCTGGCATTAGCACCAGGGGAAGTGGAAGAGCTGGATGCTGAATTCAAACGCATGAACAAAAGCGAAAGCTTACTTCGGGGAGCCCATGCAGCAGAATCCATATTGAATGGGGATGAAGAACCGAATGCCGTGTCAGCACTGAAAGCCGTGTTGCACGAGCTTAAATGCCTGGATGACCCCTCAGATAAGTTGAAAAGTGCGTTTTCACTGATAGAAAGCGCATTAATTCAGACGCAAGAAGCCGGTCATGACCTGCAAAACTACATCGAGAGTTTCGACTTCGATGATGAACGCCGATTTCTGGTCGAAGACCGACTAAACACAATCCATGAACTTGCCAGAAAACACGCTGTGGCCTCAGAAAACCTGCACGACCACTATTACCAGTTGGACGCAGAACTCAACGAGTTGACCGACTCCGATGCAGCCTCGGAAACTTTGGCGGAAGAAGTTGAACAGCGCAAGACGCTCTATTTTGCAGCGGCTCAGAAGTTATCCGCAAAGAGGAAGCAACTTGCCAAGTCTTTTGAGAAAGAAGTTATTGAGAAGCTGTCGCAACTTGCCATGCCGGGCGCCAAGTTCAACGTTGCCTTCGAAGAACAGCCAAAACAGGCGTCAAACGGTATTGATGCGGTTGAATTTCATATTAGCTTGAACCCTGGCCAACCGCTACAGCCTCTGGCGAAAGTCGCATCCGGCGGTGAATTGTCCCGGGTATCGCTGGCCATTCAGGTAATCTGCGCCGAACATACCACCATTCCAACGCTGGTGTTTGACGAAGTCGACGTTGGCATCAGCGGAGCAACCGCAGAAATCGTGGGCCATATGTTGCGCAGTGTCGGGGCTCAAGGACAGGTTATCTGCGTGACCCATCTGCCACAGGTTGCAGCGTTGGGCCACAATCACTGTATAGTGAAAAAGCAACACACCGAAACTCAGACAACCACCAATATAGTGAGGCTAGATTCAGAACAGCGCATCAGTGAAATTGCGCGAATGTTGGGGGGTATAGACATTACCGCGCAAACCCGAGCGCACGCTGAAGAAATGCTGCGTAGCCACAGTCAGGCACACTGAGCATTAAGTGGCTAGCCATGTATTCCGTCTGAAGGCAACAATCGAGTAAACCGTCAAAAAAGCCAACAATAAATAGACGTTCTGCTGTTCGTCAGCAGTGGCAGCGCAAGCTGCCAATTATCGTTTAGAAGCTAGGTCAGCTCTGAATAATTGCTATCTACCTCAGCGGGTGAAGAAATGATCAAATTTCGAGGCAAGTTCTACAGGCAAGATTCATTATCTTGGCAAAGGACTTAACAACGAAATTTGCCATTTCAGACCCGCCCTCCGGGTCCTTCAGATCGATGACTGAGCTTTGTTGTGTGTTTTGAAAAGGACTCACCATTCCCTGCAACACACGCTTCGCTCAACCATCGATCTGATAGGACTGAGGTGATTTGAATTAATCAGAGCTGCCCTAGTGTCCTGAGTCTGAAGTTCGTATCGTTTCAGAGCTCATGGGAAGCGCTAGTACAAGGCGCTCTTTGTAGAGAATATCGAGATCTTTTCAAAAAGAGCAACGCCGTAATCGTGTTTTCCATGAGCTCCCTTTGGGCGCGTCATTCAAGCTCTCTAGCGTTGTTCTGTCTCTTGCCAATGGAATAACCATTGACCGCGAGACACGCCTAGCTATAAAGCTTGAATGGCACGCTGAATTCTTGCGAACTTCTGACTCAGGACACTAAGAATTGTTGAGTGAGATGTCGTCGGCTACAACAGAATTTTGAAACAAAAAAAAGCCCGATAACGGGCTTTAGACGGTCTAATTTTAGCTATTGAGCCGCCAGCTCTAATAGCAACTCTTTGGTTTTTTCTTTACCTGCAAAGCCCGCTTTAATTGTATGGACTTTGCCGTCTTTACCCACAATATAGGCGTATGGGAAACCTTTTGGCTCGAAAAATTGCACAACTTTCTGACTCTTATCAGACACATTCAGGAAGTTAACCGGTGTTTTTTCCAGAAATTTGTTTGCCAGTTTCACATCTTCATCGGTATTTATGCCGAGAAAGAAGACGCCCTGCCCCTTCAATTCAGTATTCAACTCACTGATGATCGGGAAAGATTTTTTACAAGTCGTACACCAGCTCGCCCAAAAATCAACATACAGGACGCGCCCCTTCAATTGCGCCGTGTCCAGCACTTTGCCATCAAGCGTGGGGATCTTAAACGCCGGGAACTCATCACCTACTTTCACTTCAGCAGCGCTGAAACCGGTGATCATCAGCCCCATCACCAAAAACGCCATCTTTTTCAACATACTCTCATCCTCTACCACAACTTGATTAGTTATAAGTCAGTTTACGCACACTAGCTGAACCTCAGCGGAACATGTGCGTATTTTTTCATGTAAAGGCAGTTTGAGTGTTTGAAGCCGTTCACGATATGACAAATTAGTTCTTCGACTTTACATAAAGTACCAAACTATGGTCGACAATTTCCAAACCATGCTCTTCAGCAATCTGATGCTGCCGCTCTTCGATGACTGAATCCACAAACTCGATCACTTCGCCGGTTTGGACGTTTACCATATGATCGTGATGTTCTTCTGACGCCAACTCATAAATGGCGTGGTTACCGTCGAAGTTATGCTTGCGGATCAAGCCGGCAGCTTCAAACTGGGTCAATACACGGTAGACAGTGGCCAAACCGACATCCTCCCCGGAATCCTGCAGGGACTTATAAATGTCTTCAGCGCTGAGATGCCCGCCTTCTTCGCCTTCAAACATCTGCAAAATTTTCACTCGGGGCAACGTGACCTTGAGCCCAGCATTTTTTAATTCCTGATTTTGTATAGCCACCTTCTCGTCTCCGAATATGTGTGTACAATGCTCGGTTTCATGCAAACCGACCATGGGGTTAACGTTCTTGAGTGCTAGATTAACAAAAACAGTCCTGCTTTGCTGCGTTGCTATGTCAATAACTGGGTGTAGTATTTTGAAACCCTATGAAGCGGAATTGGGTCAGGGTAACTTCATTCGAGAAGAACAAATTGACCAGCTAGAAGTTGGACAAACCCCCAAACAGGTACTGTTTCTGCTGGGTACGCCACTTTTAACAGGGGAGGCCCGGGAAACCCGCTGGAACTACCCGCTTAAAAATGAACAATCCGGTTATGAGATCCTGTCCATTCAGTTTGAAAATGGCATGGTATCAGACATCACCCGTCAGTAAATCTAACCTTTGCAAGCGCCAGGGTCTTATTTGACCCTGGCGGCGAAATAGAAGCTTTGGACAGTCCCAGCGGGCGTCAAGACCGAACCACGAGCAAAAACAGCGCTTTTTAAGAGGGAACAACGACGAAATTCAGCCTTTCATTCCTTCTTGTTCTTTGCAGCACGGTTCAACCGGGCCTGTTTTGGGTCAATCAGCAGTGGGCGGTATATTTCGACGCGGTCACCCTCGCGAAGAATTTCTTCATTTACTTTGGCAACTTTTCGGCCAAAAAGCCCCATCGCGGACTGTTGGATATCCAGCCCTGGGAATTCCTTATCAATGCCACTTTGTAACGCGGCCTGCAACAAGGTGCACCCTTCCGGCACTTCGACTTCCACAATTAATTGTTTCTCTGGTGTTGCGTAGGCAACTTCCACTTTAATAAGCTTTGCGTGCATATTGTTGTCCTGCTAGGAATAGATAGTGTGGGCGCGATCCACAAAAGAACCCACCATACTGTCGGCAATCTGTTTGAACAGCGCACTGAACGCCATCATTTTCAAACCCTTGGCAGCGGAAAAAGTCAGATCCAGACTGACTTTACAGCCCGTGTCGTGCAGAGCTTTGACCTGCCAGATACCATTCAGATATTCCAGCGGCCCTTGTTCCAGATTCATTTCAATCCGGCTTGGGTAGGTAAGCTGGTTGCGGGTAATCAGGGTTTTCTCAAACCCCGCCTTTTTTACCACCAGTCGACCAAGCATCTCAGTTGCGGATTGCTCAAGAATTTCCGCAGCACTAACACCCTCCAGAAACTCAGGATAGGCTTCAATATCGTTAATTAACGAATACAATTTTTCCGCCGGAACTAACACCAGAGCGGAGCGATGAATTTCAATCATAATCCAGGAAATATTGCCCGTTTTTTCACCCATTGATACAGGCGAACAATTAACATTAACACCACGAGCGAAAGCATCACTTGTGGCAAGCTGAGTGCCAGTAGGCTGAGCGTCGCGCGGGCGAATACTAACCCAAGCACCAGAGGGACAACAAATCTTAACACCAGGCGCCAGAGAAAATAACGGAAACCACCATGTGGGTTCACTTGCTGCAATACCCGGTTTGGCCAAACGATCCAACCCACCCAAATTGCAATACCCGCGGTAATTGTCGGAATTATCACACCTTGCCCGACTCGTTGAACCACTTCATAAATCGGCTTGCCATACCAGGTAAGCGGGGAATAGACATCATGCGAAAACACCAAAACGCCACTAAGTACCACCACACTGCAGACGGTGGCTGCCAACAGCCATTGCCTCAAAGACACATTCGACTCCTGAGCAACTAATAACAACAACGGCAAACTACTTGCTAAACCCACCATACACAGCATGGTGAGCCACAGAGCGACATCGAAGGGCAAAGAATCTGCACTCTGCAACGAATTCACCAATGATCGCAGCACGTTGCCAGCGTCCAGACCACTGCCATTAAGGGTTGCCAGCCACTCCCATGAGATCGACAACATCGCCAACCCGAACAACAGATCAAACAATTGCACCAGAATGATCACCCTGGCCGTAGGCAAGCGATCCGATATTTTAGTGCCCAACACATACCATACCAGCAGTCCCACCATTGAAGAGGTTAGTGCATGTTGCATGGCAGCTAAAATGTCGTCCCATGTCAACGTCGGCCATTGAAGGCTCAGAAACAGTGGAACAAACTTCGGAATGCAATAAAGGATGAAGACAAAAAGAATAGGAATAAGCAGAACGAAAATGGCGGCGATACCGTGCCAGGCAAGCCCACCCAACAGCATCAACAAAATGCCTTGCGCAATGACAAAGCTCATAATCCGGTAAATATCCTGACTTTGCTCGAACCAATAAAGGTTCTGGTCCAGCGGACGCAACCCCAACAATTCCCCTTGCAGGCCGTCGATGCCGAATATCAGTGCCCAAGCCGTGTTAAATAAATTGGTGGACATCACAAAAACCACGGCCATCAAAAGAATACCGAATGCCAGCCGAGCCCAACTTCGGTTTAGAACCAAAAAACTGAACTCAAACGGTGTTACTCTGTACAATCGGCCAGCGACCAGCTCCGCTTGCAAAACCGGTAGAATAAACAACAGTTTGAGAAAGGCGTAGAACAGCAGGAAGCTGCCGTTTCCGTGTTGTGCGACCAATGTTGGGAGTATGAGGCCATCCGACAGACCGACTTGAGTCCCTACCAGCAATGCAATCAGTAATACTAAATTCACATACAAATCCTGAAACACTTGTTTGATCGGTCGCACACGAGGCACCTGACGGGCAGATCCCCGACTGGACTGACATTATCCAGACGTCCATGCCGCTGCTATACTGCAGCAATCTTAGAAAGATAGAAAGCACATGGCAGAACAGCAATACGACTTACTTTTCAGCGGACAATGTCTTGAAGGCCACTATGTCGATTTCGTCAAAGCGGACCTGCAGACTCTGTTTAAAGCCAGCCAAGACTATATTGATGGTCTGTTTTCCGGTCAGGAACAGATCATCAAGCGTAAGGTTGATAAGGCAACGGCGATTAAGTTCCAGCAGGCTTTTAAAAAAGCGGGCGCCAAACTGACCGTTAAAATTCACAATCCATCGGCTCAGCCCACCACACCCATTGTAAAAGCATCAGCTGCCCCTGATACTAAATCCGTACCGAACCGCCCAGTCCAGCCGCAGGCGCCAACAGGGATTCCAGCTCAGCTGGGAACGACCACAGCCGTTGCCCCCGGCGAAAACGCCGATGACCTCATAGAACATCACCAGCCTGATATTAAAGCACCAGCGACCGTCCCTAGCTGGGATGTAAGTGCTCCGGGCGCGGTACTGGGCGGTGAGACGCCCTTTGTGCCTGCGAATATCGATACCAGTGATTTATCGGTTGCCGCCCCGGGTGCTGACCTGATCATTCATTCCGGGTTTGAAGAGCCCACTCCGGTCATTAATACTGACGCTATCTCGTTGGCAGATCCTGGCGCGACTATCGATACATTAGACGATCACCAAGCGCCCGTGCGTGTCGATATCAGTCATCTGAGCCTCGAATAAACCGTTTACCTATTTTTACAGCAATGCCGCCAAACTGGCGGCCACGGTCATTAGAAACAAAAACCATTTCATAAATCGCTGACTCACTCGCAGCGCCAATCGAACGCCAACGCGCGCACCGACCATGGTCGCCATCGCCAGAACAATTCCTGGCAACCAAGCGACCTGACCTCGGGCAATAAAAACTACCAGTGCCACCGACGTAAAGGCGGCGGTACAGAGCATCTTCAATGCATTGGTTTTTACCAGATCATAACGCAGACTGCCGCCAATGGCGGCGATTAAGACAAAACCAACACCAGCCTGCACGAAGCCGCCATAAATACCCGCTATAAACAGAATCCACCATGCGCCTGATGACTCCTTCACCGTCAAACTCTGCTCATCCGGTCCCGGAAAAACGGTCGATGGCCGGAACAGGATAACCACGGACATGGAGATCATCGTCCCTAGCAAGACAGGCTTTAGCAGCGACGGCGGGAGATAGGATGCCAACGAAGAACCCAATAATCCGCCTCCCAACACCGGCAACAAAATACCTTTCAGGTCGTGCAGCGGCAGCTGACCATGCTGGTTGAAACCACGCATACCTACCAGGGATTGCATAAAAACACCAACACGATTAGTGGCATTGGCAACATCCGCGGGTAAACCGAGAATCATCAAAGCAGGCAAGGTCAAATTAGAACCGCCACCGGCCAGTGTGTTAATAACCCCGGCGACAAATCCGGTGATGGTCAGTAGAGCAAGCATAAACCATGACAGTTCCATGACACGACCTTATCATTTCGAAGCAGGCGACCTTACCAGCACCGACGTTGCCGGGCTACCCGACTTTAAGCCGAGATTCGAATGTGTATGACACCTGTTGCTGTAACAGAAATGCGTCAAACAGTAATTGATGCGGTAATTCAAGACTCAAGCTGACTTTCCAGAGATCATCGCGCAATTGATCTTCCGCTCTCAATAACGCATCAATACGATGCTGCAAGCTGGCTGAAAATTCACTTTTCGCAAATGCCCGCTCCAGAGTTGAACGCAGATCTGCCTGGGGAACCTGTAAAGCATGTAACAAAAAAGATTGAATAATGTTCATAATGACCTCCCAAATGAACACTTGCGAGGCAGCGACACGGTTGTGTGCGGTGCGCTTTAGCTGCTTTTATATACCGCTCGCAAGTGACACTCTAAATCAGCGGTTTTGACTCCGAAAACTATATCAACTAACTTCAATATAGACAAAGCATTATTTTCGTCATCACAAACCAGAAACCTCGCTGAGCTGCAAAAAATGGCGGTTAACTTCATCTGAAACGGGTATCGCCACGTAATCTGCTTGACCAACAACAAACCGCCTATCCGTTGTGAATTGAGTTTGTGACGACGGGTCCGACAATCGCTATTGCGTTGGAACGGTAGGCAAATTAGGCTCAGCGACTGAGATAGCAATCTGCACTGGCAAGCCGTTAAAGCTGACTGGTCGCAAGGCTACTGAGTCAAAAACAACGATTAGTACTGTTTGTTTCGGGCTTGCCGCCAGTGACTCATTCACGGGTAGCGGTCATGAAATGAATATTTAGGGTCTTACCGCGACCTCAATCACCAGGGACAATTCTATGCCACACATGGTCATTACCGGAGCAAGTCGCCGACTGGGTTTATTCCTGACCGAACAATTTCTGTTGGCTGACTGGCGGGTGACCGCCATTACCCGCAGCCCCAGTGACGCCCTTCTCGGTCTGGCTCAAACCAACTTACAGCTGGTCAGTGCGGATTACAGTCATACCGAAAATTTTGCAGCCCTGGTGCAGAAAATTGGCGAGGACACCATCGACCTGCTGTTTCACAACGCCTCGTATTTTGCGCCAGACGCTGAGGAGACGAGCGAAGCGCTCGACCAGATGGATCAAATGTTGAAAACTCATGTCGCGCTGCCGATGTTTCTGAATAACGCACTTACCGGACAGCTCAAGCAATCAGCAAACGCCAATATCATTCATATGACCGATATCTATGTCGACAATCCGAATAGTCGTTTCAGTCACTATTGCGCCTCAAAAGCTGCCCTGGAAAACCTGTCAAAATCCTTTGCCAAAAGGTTAGCGCCAGAAGTCCGGGTCAATTCGATTCAGCCTGGCGCGCTCAAGTTTCTGCCAGAACACAGCGATGCCGCAAAACAAGCGGTGCTGTCAGCAGCGCTAATTCAACAGGAAGCTGGATTCGAGCCGATCTATCAGACGATTCAGTTTATTCTCAACAATCCATTCATTACCGGTACTGCCATAAAAGTAGACGGCGGCCGGTCCATTTGCCGATAAAGGAACCCCATGCGAACAGCCATCATCAACATCAAGAATCTGCGTCTGCGCACATACATTGGCTTTAATCCGGAAGAGCTCGAGAAACAACAGGATGTAGTCATCAATGCTGAAATCCACTACCCGGCTGACCAGGCACTGGCAACCGACAGCGAGTCAAACGCGGTCAATTACAAGGACATCACCAAAAAGATGATTCAGCATGTAGAACAAGGACAATTCAAATTGCTGGAAAAACTGGCGGGCGATTTGCTCGATATTGCGCAAACCCATCCGGATGTGCTTTTTGCGAGGGTATCGGTGGACAAACCGCATGCGTTGCGGTTTGCAGATTCCGTTTCCATTACGATGGAAAGTCATTCACGAGCGGGTTAACCCCGCTCTGTTAGCGCACGAAGTCTCGTCGCAGATCTCGGTCCGCCAAGAATTGGCCGCCCAACGACAGGGTTTCTGTGGATGACGTACTGTCCATGACGCCGCGCGCTTTCACACAATAATGGGTAGCGTTGATTTTAACCGCCACATCTTCAGTACCCAACAGCGTTTGCAACGCCACCAGCACCTGCTGATTCAACCGTTCCTGCACCTGTGGTCGCTGTGCGAAAAAGCGGACAATCCGGTTAATTTTAGACAAACCTATGATGGTTTTGCCCGGTATATAGGCCACATCGGCTTTGCCATCGATGGTGACAAAGTGGTGTTCACAGGTACTGGTCAGATCGATGTCTTTTACCCGAATCATTTCTGATGCAGACATTTTGTTTTCGATCAGTGTAATTTTGGGAAAGTGCTCATAATCCAAACCGGAGAACACTTCATTAACATACATTTTGGCGATGCGATGGGGCGTTTCCGCGAGACTGTCGTCAGCTAAGTCCAGCGCCAAGACACCCATCACTTCGGTCATCAACGACTCAATACGTGCCACCCGATCTTGCTTAGACAATGTCTGTTCAAGCATCGGAGTTTCCAATCCCAGTTCAATTAATCGATTGCGAACAGCGATTGCTTCGGCGGTTATTGCCATAATTTTCTGTACCTACTGAATTTGCGTTTTTCGTCGAGCATCGCCACCGGAGGCTTTTGGCGACACACACAATGGGTGCCGCCATCGGCGAGTTAGCGCGCCATAATATCATATCCGCCAGCAAATAAATCCATGCAGAGACTACGGGTTTTCAACACGCGATAAGCGCGCTTTTCCGTAATTTGAGCTGATGTATTCAGGTTCTTCCACTGCGGAACGTTGGTTGATGATACGGGTCACGACAAAAAACAGATTCGTCAGCACATTCGTGTATCTTGGCAAAATCGGTGGTACCGAGACACCGTCTTGGTCCAATCGAACCAACAATCTGGTTACTTTCTTGCTCAAACTCCTGCAATAATGCAATGGCACCACTGCGCCGGTGCCACGAGGTAAGACAAATTTCCGGTTATCAGCCACCAGCAATTGCTTAAGCTGGCTATAAATGCTCTTAAGTTCGTCTAATTCAGCATCACCAATCGCGCAACGTCCTCGAATAGAGCCGTTCAAATCAAACATCTTCGGTTGAATTTCAAACAACACCTGCTGCAAGTCTGTATCTCTTTCCATGCAGGCACTGCCCGCCAAACCGACTTGCGTGCACAGTTCATCGGTTAAAATCTCAAAATCACACAGAGTTGATGTTTCGTAGATGAACGGATAACTCATTTCATCAATGTCGCCATTAAATTTGAACACAATGGATCTCCTCAGGGCTGTTGGACCAAAATGGAATGACACAAATACATTGACTTACCCCCCCTTTCCTTGTCCAATTCGCGCCTGCTCATACGGAATGCGGTTAGAATCCGCAGCGGACGCGCCACTGTAATTAACAGTTAATGTTATTAGCCAGGAGACGTGAGCTACACAATTTTTAAACTGTACGCGTCTTACAGGAGACACAGATGCCTCATTTTTTGAAGGCGGCTGCTTTTTTTGCCGCTGCGACCTTAACCACCCTTTGTTTCGCTCAAACGCAATATCCGCTGACCATTCAAGATGGAATGGGACAGGAAATAACGCTAACGTCTGCTCCGAAAACAATTTCATCCAAAACCCTGTTTACCGATGAAATCCTGCTCAACTTACTTGATGCCAGTCGCCTGAGCAGCCTGACCAACTTCGCCAGCGATGATAATTTCTCCAATATTGCCGAAAAATTGCCCGCAGACGTGCCTTTGCTGGATTTCAACGTAGAGGCAATTATCGGCAATTATCCGGATATCGTGTTTGCTGCAAACTGGAGCGACGCCGGTAAAGTGGAGCAACTGAAGCAAGCCGGTATTCAGGTTTATCTGGTCAATACCCCTAATACACTTGAAGGGATCGAAGCGGAAATCCTGAAACTGGGAATGTTGCTCAATGTGGTGGAGGAAGCTGAGCAACTGGTTGCCGACATGCACAGCCAACTGGAATCCTACCAGTCGAAGGTTTCGATCATTGCGAAACAGCAGTGGGTCGCTTTGGATTATAACAGCTGGGGCACGGCCAGTGGCGTTGATACCACCTGGAACGCAGTACTAACCAATGCTGGCATCATCAATGGCTCAGCAGAATACGAACAGGGTGCCTATGGTCAGGTGCCTATGTCAAAAGAACTCATTGTCGAAATCGATCCTGATATTCTCTTTCTGCCCGGATGGATCTACGGCGAAAGCGATGCTGCCAGCAGTTTTTATAATCAGGTCGCCAACGACCCCGCGCTGAGCAATGTGACCGCTATCAAGCAAGGTCGCGTCTATCAGATCCCGGAAAATCTGCGTGGCACCTACAGCCAGTACATTGTCGACACCATCGGTTACGTTGTTGAGTCAGTTGCGGACGCTGTTGAATAAAAACCTTATGAATGCCCGCGCCATCAATCCGCGCTTCTTGGGGTTATGCCTGCTCACACTAATGGGTATAACCTTTGTACTATCGCTCGCCTTGGGTGCTATCAAATTACCCGTCAGCGACGTTGTGGCGGTGTTAAATCTGGCCATCCAAGGGGAGTTGGATCAGGCTCAAAGCCTGTACCCAAAGACCACCGCCATATTGTTGCATATTCGATTACCTCGAACTTTTGCAGCCATTTTGGCCGGTGCCGCGCTGGCAACCGCGGGGGTCGCCAGTCAGGGGCTGTTCCGTAACCCATTGGCCAGCCCAGATATTCTCGGCATCAGCGCGGGCAGCAGTTTGGGGGCCGTCATCGCCATAACAGCGGGGTGGTCCATGCGCCATCCGTTAGTGATACCGGTCAGTGCCATCATGGGAGCCGCCCTGACGGCGGCGCTGGTGTATTTTTTGGCTCTGCGTAAAGCCATGATGCAACAACTGCTTTTTGTGATTTTATCCGGTCTGGCCTTGTCCAGTTTACTGACTGGGGCCATTTCAGCGACCCTGTTGATGGCCAAGCAATACGAAGTTTCGCAATATGTTTTCTGGACCATGGGCGGGCTGGAAGGTCGACTGTGGGCACACGTGTTGTGGCCTGCCCCCGCCATCGTCCTGGTAGGCCTGCTGCTATGGCGCCAGGCTCAGGCTCTTAATCTGATCGCGCTTGGAGAAGAAAATGCACATGGAATGGGCCTGGATGTACCCCGAGCACAAAAATTCACGTTGCTCGGCAGCGCCCTGCTCACTGCACTCGCGATTTCTATTTCCGGTCCAATCGGATTTATCGGTCTCATGATTCCGCACCTGGTCCGTCTGTTTGTCGGTCCGGATCATCGCCGCTTAATGCCAGTCAGCGCCATCATTGGTGCGACGTTTGTGATGTTAGCAGACCTGATTGGCAGAACCATTGTGGCACCACACGAAATCAAGGTCGGCATCATTACTGCGCTGATCGGTGGCAGTTACTTCATTTTTCTGATCGCGCGCATTCAACAACGGGGGCAGCTATGACACAGCCTTTGTTGAGTGCGAGCTCGCTAAGTTTCAAACGCGCTTCCCGCACGCTGTTAAATGACATTAACCTGTCCATAAAGCCCGGCGAATTAGTTGGCATTATCGGCCCAAACGGTGCCGGTAAGAGCACGCTGCTCAAATGCCTCGTGGGAATTCATGCTTTAAACAACGGTTCGATAACCGTGCAAGGCAACCCCTTAACTCAGCTGTCTCATAGTCAACGGGCTGCTCACATCAGCTATCTTGCTCAGCAACAGCAAGCTGCCTTTGCCTTTACCGTAGAGCACACCATTTGCCTGGGCGCGTATCACTGGCAGCATCTCACCCACGGCAGCGGTCAAACGGTACAGGAGCGGCTTCAGGTCATCGTTGAACAACTGGACCTGCATCCATTATTGCACCGGAAATTAGACGAATTATCGGGCGGGGAAACTCAACTGGTACATTTTGCCCGGATATTAATGCAAAACACGCCCTTGATGTTACTGGATGAACCCACAGCGGCACTGGATATCGGCCATGAAACGCAGCTTATGAACCTGCTCCGGCATCATTGTCGATTGGGATCCGCAGCGTTGGTTGCCATCCATAACCTGAATATTGCCGCGGCCTTCTGTGATCGGTTAATCCTGTTGGATCGCGGTGAAGTTCTGGCCAGCGGTCGCGCGGAAGATGTCATTACCCAGGCGCGGATGAACCAGCTGTACGCTGAACAGGTTATGGTCAGTCACAATCCGGTTTCCGGAACTGTCACCGTGCTGCCCCTGCTGGAAAGACAACTGCATCATAATTTTACCGTGCACCTTATCGGCGGCGCGGGCAGTACCGTGGCACTGGTCCGAACGCTGTTACAAATGGGCGTTAAGGTAACGGCCGGTATCGGCCACGAACAGGATTCTGATACCGAATTCTGGCAGGTCACCGGCATTGAACATATTAAGGTTGCCGCTTTCTCCGCCATTACCTCACAGGACGTTGCTCGCGCCGAGCATCTGGTACACCATGCCGATATTACACTGCTGACCGAATTCCCCGTTGGCACCATGAATGATGAGAATCTGAAGCTGGCCGCTCAAGCCAAAAACCTGTGGATAATCGAAGAGGAACACACCGATCCGTCCCGCTTTCACCACCCAACGGCGATGCATACCTATGAAGGGTTGAAAGCTTCAGCCCCCCGTTACTCCTCACTGGCCGCGTTGGCGACCATCCGCTCTATGCTAACCAATCTGACCGATACCAACACTCGGTAAACAGTTGAATTTCAGGCATTTTACAGGACACCTGCTAAACTAACAGCGATTCAGGTTATCACTCAACAATGCTGTCTTTCACGTTTACCGGGGTAGGTTGTGCCGCAAAATCGAAGCATCGGGAAAGTCATTTTGAGCCAAACTTTACCGACGCTCGTGTCCCTGGCGCTCGGTTCTGCTCTATTGCTGTTCATTGGCATTATTCTGATTGTCAATAACGATATCGAAAACCGGCACACACAACGGGTGACCAAGGTTCTGGATCAATATTCCCAGGTCATGGAAAAACAGATCCGGCAACTTAACGTCATCGCCACCAACAGGTTCACCCTACAGGCCTTAACCGAGACCTCCGCCCTGACCAAATATTTGCTGCGAGACTACCTGTCTGCGATGAGTTCCGATTCGCTGCGTAAAGCGACTATCCGCTTAGTGACATTGTCGGGCGAGGTATTAGCGTCCAATATCAGTGATGAGAACGACACCACCATCACTTTAGCCACGGAGCCCTGGTTTAACCCGGTTTTCGTCCGTAAAGTCAGCTTCCAGAGCAAAGGCTCCGCCCCCATTGAATTGGTGACCCCGGTCATCGATGCGGACCAAGTCATCGGTGCCCTCATTACCTCTTTTCCAAGCTTCGACTCCTTACTGCAGTTTAACTTTGAAGATTCTGTCGTGGTCATCACCACGACCGATCAACAGGTTATCTATTCAACCGATACCGCAAAACTACCACTCTTTGAAACGCTGGCGTTGGAAAATCAGAAACAATGGCGCGTAGGTTATGAGGTAACCAACGATGACTTTGCCTTCATTGGCCTAGAGTCCAGGGGTCTGTTTTTAAGTGAGTTTCTCAGGCTATTTTTGTTTGCACTCTTACCAGTGTCATTCATTATCATCAGCAGTCTGCTCAGCGCCCGCGCTGCGGGTAAATTAAGTGCAGAGACCATTGAACGCTTTTTGAATTCCCTGGCAACGGTCAGGAAAAATGAAAATCTGCGCGAACTTCAGTCTCTCGACTCCGACGCAATCGAGTTAAAGAAACTGCGTCAGGAGTTTGATTCCCTGCTGACCAGCCTCAGTGAATCGAACCTGTCCACCGAACGCGTCTCAGCCATGATGAACTCACTGAATGACCTGTTAGTGGTGTTTGATCTGAATGGCAAGATGATTTTATCTAACCGGGCATTTGACATATTTCTCACCAATACGTCTTTCGAACCGGATAACCTGATCCAAACCATATTTTTCGGCCAGCAACCTGAAGAAGTGCTGGATATAGAACACCCATTCACACCTGTAGAGAAACACTATCTCAGCCAGAATCCGCACACATCGCAGAGATATTTTTCCGTTCGCTGGACACGCCACCGACAATTCAACGACTTTGGTCAGGTCACCGGTATTACCTTCGTAGGCATGGATACAACCAAATCCAATGAACTGGAAGCCGAAATCAAATTGAAGGAAGCGGCCATCGATGAAGCCGACAGTGGCATCATTATTTTGGAAGTGATCCACGAATACTCGAAAATCATTTACGCCAACCGAGGTGCAGAAAATTTCATTGGTATCGCCCATGAAAAAATCATAGGCAGTACGCTGTCCATTTTTTCTTCACAACATACCGATGAAAAAGCGCTGTCCCGGATTATCGAAGCGACCTCAACCGGCAAGTCCATAGTCGAAGTTCTGGAACGCAAACGCAGTAACGGCAGTACGTTCCACTTGGAAATATCACTCAGTACCGTCAAGCTGAACACCGAAACACAGAAACACTACTATCTCGGCATACTTAAGGATGTCACCGAGCAACAGATGACGGCACAACTGTTATTAGAGGCCAAACAGAAAGCCGAGGAATCCGCCCAGATTAAATCGTCGTTTCTGGCCAGTATGAGCCATGAAATCCGAACACCCATGAACGGTGTAATCGGCATGTTAGACATACTGAATGAATCCAGCCTCAACGAACAACAGAAAAATTACGTCAGCATTGCCCAGGACAGCGCCGAATCCTTATTGACCATCATCAACGACATACTCGACTTCTCCAAGGTCGAAGCCGGTAAATTGACCCTGGATGAAATCGACTTCAATCTGAGCGACATGTTGGACGGCTTTGTCGACTCTATGGCACACCAGGCACACAGTAAAAATCTGGAATTGGTGTTGGACTCCAGTGAAATTAATCAGGTTTATGTGAAAGGTGATCCAGGCCGATTGCGTCAGATCATGACCAATCTGGTGGGCAATGCGATCAAGTTCACCACACGCGGAGAGATCGTCATTCATGCAAAACTGAATGAGTTCAGTGAAGATCAGTTGTGGCTAGACATGACGATCACAGACACCGGCATTGGCATTCCGCATGAAAAACAAGCGCATCTATTCGACCCGTTTACCCAAGTCGACGGCTCACACAAACGCGCGCAACAGGGTACCGGATTGGGTCTGGCCATCGTGAAGCAGCTTTGTGAAGCCATGCATGGGCATGTTTGGGTAAACAGCGAAGCCAATCGCGGCAGTACGTTTGGCTTTCATATTCAATTGCGTCCCAGCGATCGCTCTTCACCTGTGTTACCGCCACTCAACACAAAAGACAAACATGTTTTATTGGTGGACGACAACGCCACTAACTGCAAAGTACTGGAAAAACAGCTGGGAAAATGGGGCATTGAAGCGGAGAGCTGCGCCAGCGCTAACGATGCACTGGCTCTGTTGTCGCAATATCCAGATCGATTTAACGCAGCCATTGTCGACATGAACATGCCGGAAATGGACGGTGCGGCGTTTGGTAAACGGGTTAGTCAAATGCCGCAATGCAAACACATGAAATTGGTATTAATGACGTCGATCAGCCAACGGGGTGACGCACAGTACTTCGCGGATTTAGGATACGCCGGTTACTTTCCGAAACCCGCGACCGTCACCGACATCATTGACGCCTTAAGCGTTTTGTTTGACGATGGCAAAGCGCTGTCGGAAGCCAGTCCGCTGGTGACTCAACACTATGTACGAAGTCTGCGTCGAGAGCAGTCATTCAGTAAAGCGTATCGGGTATTGCTGGTCGAGGACAATCCGGTTAACCAGATGATATCCAAAAAATACATCAACACCCTGGGGTTAACCGCGACAGTCGCGCAAGATGGTCAAGTCGCGCTCGATTTGCTGACCAAAACCGACGAAAATTTCGACCTGATTCTCATGGATTGTCAGATGCCCGTCCTCGATGGTTTTGAAGCAACGCGCAAGATTCGTATCGGTGAAGCGGGAGACCGTTATCTGAACATCCCGATAATCGCCATGACCGCAAATGCCATGAAGGGTGATCGAGATCGATGCCTTGAAGTGGGGATGGATGACTACATCAGTAAACCGTTGCGCAAAGACGTTCTGGAACAGACGTTAAAAAGCTGGCTGAGCCGACTGTAGAGCGGAAACAGTCCACAGACAAGCGTACTGACTTTCGGTACACTTGCGCGATCTGCATTATCCGACTCTGATACGAACTTACCTGACCAACTGGAGACTGATTTTTGGCCGAAGAACTGTCCAACCTGATCGAAGAAGTTGTGGATGCTAAAACACAACAGGATGTCCTCATCGGGAAAATGATTATTCAACGGGAATTTGATGACCTGGCGCTGCTGCTGGAATCACTTCCGTTGGAACAGCGACTGGCGACCTGGGCACAGGTTGCGGCTGAGAATCGTATTGACATTCTGGTGGCGATGCGCGGCGACCCGCGTGAAAGTCTGCTCGATGCCATGTCACTCGATGAGCTGGACATGTTGTTTCAGGATCTGGACGCAGAAGATCTGGTCGAATTAACCGAATCGCTGCCCTCGCGTCTGGTAGACCGCGCCTTACAGGCGATGGATACCAAGCAACGGAAATACTATGAAGACGCTCAGCAATACGCCGACAACCTGGCCGGTCACTGGGTGGATCACCACCAGCTCACCTTGCCTCAGAATGCTAAGGTTCGCGACGCATTGCGACTGTTGCGCCGGGAATTACCGGAGTATGTTGATGCGGTCTATCTGATCAACCGAACCGGCCATTTTTTTGAAGGCGTGAAAATCGGCGCAATCTTTGGCTCACCGGATCACGTTCCGTTGACGGACATCGGCGAAGAAGAATTTCCCACCGTCAGTGCCAGCGAGAACGCCTTCGACGCGGCATTGAAAGTCCAGAAAAGTGGTTACGCCGCATTACCAATGGTCGATGAAAACAACACACTGCTCGGCCGGATGGACATCGGCACCGCCAGTGAAATCGTCAACGAATACTACGAAGGTCAGATCATGGCCAGCGCCGGTATGGATGAGGACGAAGACTTATTCTCCCCGGTGGTCACCAGTGCAAAAAATCGTGCTTTCTGGCTGGGCATTAACCTGGTAACGGCGTTCGCAGCGGCCTGGTTTATCGGTCTGTTTGAAGCCACTTTACAGGAAGTCGTCGCCTTAGCCGTGCTGATGCCAGTGGTCGCGAGCATGGGCGGCATTGCGGGCAGTCAAACCCTGACGCTGATTATCCGTGGCCTGGCACTCGGTCAGGTCACCGGCGGTAACCGAAAAGCGTTGTTAAAAAAAGAAATGAGTGTTGGCGGGTTGAATGGCATCATCTGGGCCATCGTGGTCGGTATTGTGGTGTCTTTCTGGTTTGGCAGTGCCCTTATTGGCTTCGTCATATCGCTGGCGATTTTAATGAATATTGTTGCCGCGGCTTTTTCTGGCGTCGTGATTCCAATCATTCTAGATAAACTCAAACTGGACCCGGCACTGTCGGGTTCTGTGGTGCTGACCACCGTCACCGATATCGTTGGCTTTGTGGCGTTTCTGGGAATCGGTACGTTATTGCTTACCTGAACATTAACGGTACAAAGTCCCATCTGAACAATTATTGCTTGGCCCGTTTAACACAATTGCGACCGGCCTGTTTGGCCGCATACAGTGCTTTGTCGGCCAGTTTAATCACTTGCTCCGGTTCACTTACCTGACTTGTTGCCTGAGCGACGCCAATACTGATCGTCACGCTGACACTTTTCCGCTTAACACCCTGCCGTTGTTTCTTACCCGACTTATTATCTTGCGGTCTGGAGGGTTCTCGTAGCTGTAACTGATATCCCGCCACCGCCAAACGTACTTGCTCCAAAGCGTCCATTGTTTGCTGAGCCGTCTTGCCGGGAAACAATATCGTGAACTCCTCACCGCCGTACCGAAATGCTTTGCCACCACCGTTTACCTGCGCAATTTTCGCGGCAACCATTCGCAACACCTGATCACCTACATCGTGCCCATGAGTGTCGTTAAATGATTTGAAATGATCAACATCCAGCATGGCGATGCTGTAACGCCGACCTAACCCCAGCATCTGTTTTTGCAATGCCTTGCGCCCGGGAATCGAGGTTAATTCATCAACAAAGGCCAGTTGAAAGGCTTCCTGAATCAACGAGATCAGTAACAACAATCCCAACACAGAAAACACCAACGCGCTGATGAACGGCGTGGAAAAGAATGTAAAGGTTGCAAACACCGCCAGTAGTCCGGTTAGCCACTGCGCCGTCAGCGCCGTCGGGTTAAGACCGTAAAGCAAACACAAAAAAATCAGTACCGGCAGATAGCTGACCATCAATCCCAACGGCATTTGCCAACCCGGAACGACAGGCCGCCATAAAACGTCAGGAAGGTGAGCCAATAACGCGGCCGTGTCGATTGACCAGAACAGAAAAGGCAAGCCGAGTAAACAGACCATCAGCACCAAGACGGTCAAACCCGGCCAAGACAGCAGTCTTGATTGGCTCACCAGAACAACGCCCATCATGAGCAGCGGAAACAAAATATTCACCACAGCAAATGCGGCGAAGGTCAGAGGATCGGCCAGTGTGCTTTGTAAGTGCCATTGAATCACACCCAAAACAGCGGCATACAATGCGGCGGTGTAGAAAAACCCAAACTGCAACAGGTACAGAGCCGCAACAGAGCTGATCAGAAACAGTGGCCAGGGCAACACCAGCAACAGTTGGCGGTAGGGTATCCAGGACACCTGCAATCCAACCATGGCAATGATCAACGCCATAAAGAAAAAGAATGGAATAACAAAATGCTTCAGATAGGAGTTCATGCACCCTCAAAAAACGGTTGTCGTGTCAGCGTTAGACGTCACACTGACTTCAGCAACAGTTTAGCGAATAAATGAGGGATCGTCCTTTGTTCGTACTCTGGTTCGAAATGCGCTTGTTCCGCTCCGACAACCGCGAAATAATCCGGCATCAACTATTAGTGGACAGCATCATGACAACATTGCCCCTCGATCACGCCCAACAACTCATTCATAACAGCATCGCCTTAGCGTCCCAACATGGTCAATCCATCGCGGTGGCGGTTGTCGATGACCACGGTGAACTACTGGCATTCGCCCGAATGGACAACACGGCTTATCACGCGGGTATATTGGCCCAGAACAAAGCCTATACCTCGGCCAGAGATCGACAACCGACGGCGAATCTGGCGGCATGGGCGAAAGCCACCGGCAAGGATATGGGTTACTGGACAGATGCCCGCTTCACCGGAATTCAAGGCGGCCTGCCAATCCAGCGGAACAACACCGTTGTTGGTGCTATCGGCATCAGCGGTCTCAGCGAGGAAGAGGACGCCGCACTTGCACAGGCAGCACTGGAGAGCCTGACCAGGGCCTGCTAAGCCACCGTTGTCAGATAACTGCGCACAATGGTACCGTTTCGGCTTTCAGTAAATCAGGATAAACAAATGTATTTTGGCAGCGACAATCAAACCGGCGCATCGGAACAGGTATTTTCGGTTTTGCAACAGGCAAATCAGGGTGTCACCGCCGCTTATGGCGAAGACGAGTGGAGCAAACAGGCCATTGCAGACATTCAAAAACTGTTTGACTGTGACGCCGAAGTCTTTCTGGTCAGTACCGGTACGGCAGCGAACTCGCTGGCACTGGCCTGTATGTCGGCACCCTGGGACAGCGTTGTGTGCCATGGTCAGGCACACATTATCAATGACGAACTGACCGCGCCAGAGTTCTTTACCGGTGGTGCCCGGCTGGTCGGACTGGACACCCGACTCGCGAAATTGACAGCAGAATCCTTACAGAATTATCTCGCGCAAGGGGCTGCCCACCCTCCTCACAATGCCGTTCCAAGCGTGCTGAGCTTGACGCAACTGAATGAGTCCGGTCAGGTATACAGTGTCGACGAAGTCACTGAGCTGTGCCAGATTGCACATAACCACGGCCTTACCGTGCATATGGATGGCGCACGCTTTGCTAATGCACTGGTGGCGTTGCAATGCAGCCCGGCCGACCTGACCTGGAAAGCAGGCGTGGATGTCTTGTGTCTGGGTGCGACAAAAAATGGAGCGCTTTCCGCTGAAGCCGTCGTGTTTTTCAATAAATCACTGGCAAAAAACTTCGTCGCGCAACGCAAACGCTCCGGGCACCTGATATCCAAAAGCCGTTGGCTTGGTGCTCAGTTTGTCGGCTGGCTGCAAAACAATCATTGGTTAGCACTCGCCAGTCACGCCAACAGAATGGCGGCAAAATTAGCCGAAGCGCTGCGTCAACACAATCACTGCACGGTGGCTTGGCCAGTCAAAGGCAACGAGCTTTTCGTCGTTATGCCGAAAGAGACCATCACAGCCTTACGCGCACAGGGTGCGGTCTTCTACGAATGGCCGCGCACTTTTTTACCCGAGGACTTTCAACTCGAGAACACCAGTGATGTAGTCCGACTCGTCACCTCCTTCCGAACCACAGAAGAAGAAGTTGAGCAATTTATCCGACAGTTAAACCGAAACAATTAATCAACCTATTCGTTCATCAACCTCCCCTGCCATCTCCCCCTTTTGAATCACCCGGGGGGAGGGTAAACTTATGTCTCAACAAAAATAAAAAAAGCGCGTAGGCATGCCTTGTATTTATCAACCATGCTGCTTGGCGATCTGGAGTACAGACCTTGTCCCGATACGAATTGCCCGATGCGCGGCCGCTGATTCCCAGCAAAATGTATTTGCCGCGTCTGGATCCGAATACCCTGTCCAGGCCCAGATTGGAAGTGACTCTGGATCAGATGACCAGCATTCAGCTGGGTGTGTTGCGCGCACCCGCTGGATTTGGCAAAACGACACTCATGGCTTACTGGGCCCGTCGTCAGGCCAGCCGAATGGCTTGGTATTCACTCGATGAACTCGACAACGATCCGACCTTATTTGCACATTATTTACTGACAACGTTACGGAAACAATTGCCGGAATTGGACGCCGATTTAGAACGGATCAGTGACGTTATGCATCTTTATGATCTGGTGTGGCTCGTTGGCAAGCTGTGCAGCGCGCTCGAAAAACTGGAGCAACAGATTTTCCTGATTTTCGACAATTATCATGTTATTTATCTGCAAAAAATCCACGATGCCGTCAGCTTGCTGCTGCAGCATCAACCCTGGCATCTGCATATTTTTCTGTTAACCCGAAATGATCCCCCAATCAGCATTGCCAAACTCCGGCTAAGTGGTGCCGTGCAGGAAATCAGTGCCGACGAACTGAAATTCAGCCACGAAGAGGCGCATCAGTTTCTGGCCGATCGGGTAGCGCTGCCACAACCGGCCACACTGGTTCAGGATGTTCTGCACAGACTGAACGGTTGGCCAGCGGGGTTGCAGATTATTGCATTGTCGGCTCCCACGGCGGATTCCATTGCACAGTTCCTCGGTCAATTTAACGGCACTCACGCACATGTGCTGGAATATCTTGCCGAAGAAATTCTTTCCAAACAGTCCGAGTCATTGCAGGAATTTATGCTGAAGTCGAGCGTCGTCGACCGGTTTAATGCCGATCTGGCGACAGCAGTGACCAACCGGACAGACAGTTTCCATCTGATCCAAACGCTGGAAAAACTGGGCTTATTCATCACGCCACTGGACGATACCAATCAGTGGTATCGCTACCACCCTTTTTTTGTCGATTTCTTGCGCCATCAGTGTCAGCTGAAACACCCTCACTCGCAAATCGAGACGCTGCATCGGCACGCCTATCAGTGGTGGTTGACTAACGATAACCTGCAAGAGGCGTTGCACCATGTCCTGCAATGCCACGATGAATCACTCATTGTCACCACATTAGAAAGCCACGGTTGGACGCTTTTCGAACAGGGACACATTGCGCTAATTGAACGAAGCCTCGCTCGTTTGCCAGCCAGACTGATCGCAGAACATTACAAGCTGGCGTTACTGAAAGCTTGGGTGTCCACTACGCAAGCGGACGCTGACGCACTGCAATTAGCCCTGAGTCAGGTCGAACAACTGATTCCGTCCCAACCGGAAGATCGAAAGTGGCGACAAGTCAGTGCAGAAATTTACGCATTAAAAGCACAGATGTGCGCCGCCGTCGAAGATATCGACTCAGCACAGCATTACGCAGACCAAGCCCTCAACCATGCCGTTCATACCCAAAGCAATGCCACGGCGGTGGCGTTATCGGTGAGTGGTGAAGTGTTGATCTGCCAAGGGCAACTGAACAAAGCCCTGATGACCTTTCAAAAGGCTGAAAAGGTGGCGCGCAAGGTTCGCTCTATTCAAGCGCTGTTGTGGGCGATGGCTCAGCAGGCCGACATTCTGTTCTATCAAGGTGAATTGGTAGAATCTTATCAGCATCAAACCATTTTATTTCAGGTCGCCGGTGAACACTTTCTGTCGCAAATTCCGGTGATGGAATTTGTGCACCGCAGACGCGCCGAACTGTGCCTGGAATGGTTACAGTTACATGAAGCTCTGCAGCACTGTGAGTCTGGCTTAAACGTGATTCGCACGCTTGAGCCCCATTGCCAGTTACCGATTTACGCAATCCAGGCGCATATTGCAATTCACCAGGAACAGTTCGACCAGGCGCAACGACTGTTGGAACAAAACTCCCGTATCATGAAGGACACCATCTGCCACAGCGATTGGATTTCAATGGCCATGCAGGTGCAACTTCTGTTCTGGCAAAAACAGGACAACAAACCAGCGATCCGAAACTGGCTCAGTCAACAGACCATAGACGCCGACATCCAAAACCATTTCCACCAGAAGCGCGCGTTAAACATTGCTTTTGCCATGTTAAGTGTGGGTTATTGGCAACCGGCTCTCGGAGTTTTACAGCACATTTCAACCATTGCCAATGGACATGGCTATCAGTTTTGCGAGCTACGCTGCCATCTGCTCAGAAGCTGGGCTCACATTGCAATGGACCAACAGGTTCAGGCTGAACACGCATTGCAACATGCACTGACTTTGGCTGAACCTATGCGCGCTGTGTCTTCCTTCACGGAATTGCCGCCCTGCGTTATTGGTTTATACGCTGAGCTCTACAAGTCAGCAACATTGGAACCCGGCGTCAAGCGGCACCTGCTGCGCATTCTGGAACTGACCAAGCGCCGGGCCACTCAATCGCGTTTTCAGGAATCCATACCTGAAGCTGTGAGCACACTGGCGTTGACAGCAAAAGAATGGCAGGTACTGCAAATGATCGGTCAGGGTCTCAGTAATGAGGCCATTGCAAACACGATGAATATTGCTGTGTCCACCGTTCGTTCGCACATCAAACATATTTATCAAAAGCTCGGGGTGAGCAACCGAGCGGAGGGTCGCCGCATAGCCCAATCCCTGAACTATCAGGAAGCCGGGCACTGTAATAACCAGACACGGAAGGAGAAGCTAAGGCAGTCTCTCCAAGCCCGACCCGTTAAGTAGCTACCGGCAATCACACGTCGAATCGGTGTTGGGTGGAAAAAACGGCGACACCAACCAAAAGGTCAACTTTCATCCCCTCATCGTTTTCCTCCCTCATATCCCCCACAGAAGAGGATTTCATCGCCATCCCGCTGACATACGATAGCGTCAAGCAATGGGTACACAAGCCCACGAAGTTTGCTGTTACTCAATAAATACAAAAATGGAGAATTACAGTGAAAAAAACATTGATTGCGTCCAGTGTACTGCTGGCAGCAAGTGTCCTATATGGTCCGTTAGCATCGGCCGACATCTCTGGGAAAAGCGGAGCCGGCGTTCGGTTTCATGGCGGCGATGAAATTATTCTGCAAGGCTTTCATTGGAATGTTGTCCGCACCGCCGAGAATAATTGGTACAACATACTGAAGGACAACGCTCAGATGATTGCATCTGACGGCTTCACATCTATTTGGATGCCACCACCATGGCGCGACCAGTCTTCATGGAATGCCGGTAGCGGTACTCAGTTTGGTGGTGAAGGTTATTTCTGGACCGACTTTAACAAAAACAGCCGTTATGGCAGCGACTGGCAGCTGAAACAAGCGGCCAGTACGCTGAAATCAAAAGGTGTCAAAGTCATCTATGACATGGTACCTAATCACCACAACCGAGGTCATCAGGGCGATGCGATGGATTTTGCCAACGGCCAGGGTAAATACCGAACGGATTGTGGTTCTTGTGACGACGGCGATCCGTTTATGAGCGGCGACTCCGATTTTAATACGGCAAATCCGGATATCTACAATCTGTTTAAAAACGAAATGTCCAACCTGAAGAACAACTATTCTGCCGGTGGTTTCCGGTTCGATTTTGTTCGCGGATACGATCCAGCGCGCATAAATGCCTGGATGAATGACACGCACAATTCAGGTTATTGCGTTGGCGAATTGTGGAAAGGACCCAGCGAATACCCTTCTTGGGATTGGCGCCATACGGCGAGCTGGCAAGACATCACCAAAGATTTCTCTGACCAATCCAATTGTTCGGTCTTCGATTTCGCGTTGAAAGAACGGATGCAGAACAGCAGCGTGCGTTCATGGCAATATGGCTTGAACGGCAACCCAAGCGTTCAGTGGCGCGAAGTCGCCGTAACTTTCGTGGACAACCACGATACCGGTTATTCTCCCGGCCCATTGGGCGGTCAGCACCATTGGCCGTTGGATGACAGTAAGCGTAAAAAAGCTTACGCCTACATCCTGATGTCACCCGGAACACCAACCGTTTATTGGCCACACATGTACGACTGGGGCTTGCGCAACTACATTAAAAACCTGATCAGTATTCGCAAGCAAGCGGATATCCGAGCCTGGTCCGGCGTGTCCTTTAAGAATAATTTTTCTGGCTTAACCGGCGTCACTTCCGGCGTCAGTAAAAAAGTCGTGTTTGCGATTGACTCCAATCTGAGCAATCCAAATCAAGTGACATCAGGCAGTTTTTCACTGGTGGTGAATGAAGGTGGCGTACGGGTCTGGAAACAGAACTGAGTCATCATTAAAAAAAGGGGCACCAACCGGTGCCCCATCGTATCGATTCTGTCAAGCTACTGTTCACTCAGTAAATCCGCTAATTTGTATTTAAGTTTGATACGGTCCAGCGGGCTTAAGTCTGTTTTGGGGTCCGGTATTTTCATTCGCTCTAATGCGGCCTGGAATGACAGCACAATGTCCCGCGGCGTTTGTAAACTGAATGCGTAATACAGCGCACTGTTATCTTTCATGCGATAAATCATCTGAAAATTATCGGGATCCACGCCACCTTCGGACATAATGAAGCGCGCCGCATCAAAGCCATAACTCCATAGTTCAATTCGTTTTTGTTCCAACATTTTTGCAGCTTGCACAGGGAAGCTCACGGATTCGATACGAGCAAATCGTGCATTGGACTGCTCTATTAATAACTCACCAATATCGTTTTTAACCACACCCACAGAATAGGCAGTTAAATCAATCAGGCTTATGGGCGATGGTAAGGTGGCTGCAAATTCCCGACTGCCGATCAACGCATGAGACGTTTCAAATACCGGTCCTACCCACTGAAACATGTTTTCCCGGCTTTCATTGCGTACCATGGTAAATAACAACGTATTAGGACTAACCTGTGCCTCCCGATAACCCCTGGCCCAGGGCACAAACTGAATATCCCGACTCAGATCGGGACGTTGTAAGTCGTCCAAAATCAGAATCAATAAATCGTAGGCCGCACCGCGCGCCTGTCCGTTTTCATCGACATAATTGAATGGAGGGTATTGCTCCGAATAGATAGTCAGCGGCCATTCAGAGGCAAAAACGGAGCCCAACATCATCAACGCGGCAAGCATTTTTTTCATCTGCAAGCTCTGACTCCAGAAAAGGTTACAACAGCGAAAAACGTCTGAATTAATGCATCATTTTTTTGGTCACTGTTCAGCTAAGAAAAACGCCGAACCGGATGCTATGTAAATTAGACGACACTGATGAATCTGTCAGCTATTCAAATAGCCAAGCTTCAATCTTCGACGCATTCAAGCGGACATGTTTAAACGCATGATGTGCTGCGGACCGACCTTACCACCGAGATACAGCATATCGGTATCTTGAAAGCCACCGGCTTCATAACATCGATAGGCGGAGTGGTTCTGACAGTTAACGGTCAGACACAACGAGCGACATTCGGGGTAGTGAGCAGCGATGAAACCAGTCAACTGTTTAACCGCTGCACGGGCATAGCCATGGCCCTGATGATGCTTATCAATAAAGAAAGATCGAATGCCAAACTCGCCATGACGTGCGAAGTCGTATTCCACCCAATAGCGCAGATCAAGACAAAAGAACCCGACGATGCCGGGATTAGATTCAATCACATGATATCGCCAATGGACCTTCGGTTTGCGGAACAATTCATCGATCGTCGCCACATATTTTTGCTGAGATCGGCCAACGCTCAGTCGATTCACCGCAGGCCAATCGTCCGGCTGATATAACCGCAAAGCAACCTTATGGGTATTCAAATACGCCTCCCGCTTGTTTTGTAAAAATGGCTGAACTCAGTCAGAACCCAAGTGCACGCTCATAATAGACCCGAGGATGGTGTGATTTCCAGAAACCAGAGATACCCAATCGGCGTGGGAGCAGGTCTTGGATGTCAACGTTGCGATTTACCGGGTGGCCACCTACAGTGAATGCAAATGATGATTAATTAGCCTCATGCTCGAACCAATTCTTATTGCTGCATTGCTCGTCAATGTCGTCTGTCTGGTGTTGATGTGGCCGCGACGGCAACTTCAGGCCAGCCGCTACTTTATTGCGGTACTCGTTTGTCAGTTTCTCTGGGAAAGTGGTTTTTTGCTGGAAATTGAAACCAGTCATGTGCAAACGGCACTTTTCTGGGACAACGTTCAATTTCTGCCCTACCTGCTCATCAGCCCCTGCTGGTTGTGGATGAGTCGCTCGTTGGCAGGGAAACCCCTGTTTCAGGGTATGGGCAATCCTTGGGTGACATTGTCCGTTCCAGTCATTACCGTTCTGCTGATCCCCTTTGACACACAGTTCAACCTGATCCGGGTCAGTTATGACCTGACCCTGGAAAACAATCTGTTGCGATATGAGTTTGGTCCGCTGTTGTACTTGACGGTGTTCTGGACGTTTATGTTAATGATCAGCAGTATCGTGATTTTGGTGTCGGCCCAATGGCAAATGAAACATCATTTCCGGGTTCAAATTTTGGCCGTTCTGTTTGGCATACTGTTTCCGCTGATAATGGCCGTTCCGAGCATACTGGGTTACTCAATTTTTGGTTTGAACGATTTGTCACCGTTTACCTTTACTGTCGGTAATCTGGCGATTGTTTACGGATTATTTCGGCAACATGCGTTTGAGTTTCAATCGGTCCCACAACTGCCTGTGCTGGCTCAGTTACCGATGGGCATTTTGATACTGGATCACCAGAGCCGCATTATTGAATGGAACCCACAGGCGCTGAATCTTCTGAGCATGACCATCAAGGAACCCGGAACCCGTATTAACGTATTACCGTTTGCCGATCAACTAAAGGTGGATGAAGTTTTTCTCTGGGAACATAATCAACGCTATATCGACATTCAATACCGGCGTTTGGTCACTCAAGAAAAACTGGATACCTTTGTCATTACGCTGGCCGATATGACCGATAAGGTGAAGCAGAAACAGTCACTTGAAATTTCAAACCAGACACTGAACAACGTAATACGCGAACTGAAGGAAACTCAGGCTTACGTACTGGAGAGCGAAAAACACAATACCATGGTGGCGTTAATTCAGAGCCTGGCGCACGAATTCAACACCCCACTGGGCAACTTGATTACCCTGTTGGACAGCCCAGATCTGGCGCACGACGAAGAATACGAACCCTTGTTAAAAAATAACGTTCGACGCATCATCTACCTGATCGAACGAATCAAATCCATTTCCACCATCCGCACGGACGATGTACCGGAAACCTTTCCGCTCAGAGAAGTGGTCGCCGACATAGTGACCTTGCAACGTCACAACAGCTGCGCAGTGCAACCGGCCACATTTGAAATAGATATCAGTGAGTCCCTCGTCGTTAGCCTGCCCCGAATCGCCATTGAAAGCTGTTTGGTTCAGCTGATTGACAACAGCTACAAACATGGCTTTCAGACGATCACGGCAGACTCGCGAATTTGCATCAGCGCTGACAAGAGCGACAACTTGCTTACCCTGTCTTATTCAGACAATGGTTCTGGCATTCCGCCGGATGTTCGGGACAGTCTGTTTTTGCCCTTTGCCAATAACAGTACCCGAATGTCCATTACGTCCGGCGTGGGTCTGTTCAGCGTTCATCAATGGGTCACTCAATCGTTGCATGGCCGTATCCGACTGTTGGAAACCGAGAATAGCGGTGCCCACTTTCGCATCCAGTGCCCGGCGGATCTGACACACCTCTGAACAATGTCAGTCTGTGAAGACCCATTCTTCGTCTTCGATACTTGGATCGAAATCTTTATCGCGGCTCTGGGCAGCAGCTGCATCGGCGTAGTAGATCACGTTTGATAAACGAGGTGGTGGGCCTGGCTTGGCGTGACGCTGGTTGCTGACACCTGTCTCTTTGTACGTCGTATGTTTCGTTGATTCCGTTGACATGCAGTGCTCCGATCGTCCTTAGGGCCTGTTCAGATGAGATTCCGGTCGACTTTAAAACTTGAGTTACTGTTATAGACGGCTTTTACCAAACAGCAATGTTTGCAGTGATCGCACGTCATTCTTACGCACGACATATCAGAACGGATGAATTCTGCCGGGCAATCGTTATACTGCACACGCCATTTCCAGAGGATCCGTCTGTGCTCAGTTACCGTCACGGCTTTCACGCCGGCAATTTTGCCGATTTACTCAAACACTTTGTTCAGGTTGAAATCCTGAATTATCTGGCTCAGAAAGAAAAACCTTACGACTATATCGACACGCACGCCGGTGCCGGGATGTACCGATTGGATGACACAGCAGCCAAAAAGACGCTGGAATACCAAACCGGAATCGGTCACTTCCGTCCCCAACCGACGCACACAGTGGCGGCATTAGAGCCTTACCTGACCGTGGTTGATCAGTTAAACAAACCAGGGCAATTGAAGCTTTACCCCGGATCACCTGTGATCGCATCCAGTCTGATGCGTCCGTACGACAAAGCCTGGTTACACGAATTGCATTCCAGTGATTTTCAGCGCCTGGAAACGCAGTTTTCCGGGCAGCGCGCCATTAAGGTACGGCAACAGGACGGATTTCAGGCGTTATCTGCGCTATTACCAACGCAATCGCGCAGAGCGTTGGTCCTGATCGACCCGTCTTATGAAGTGAAAGAAGATTACCGTCGCGTAGTGAGCGCAATTAAAATGGCGCACAAGCGGATGCCGACAGCCATATTTGCGCTTTGGTATCCGGTGGTGGATCGCCGCCGCGTTGACGACATCCACCGACACTTCAAGCACTCAGGCATTCGGAATATTGATCTGTTTGAACTGGGCACACAAGCAGACAGCCCTGGGCTGGGCATGACCTCTTCTGGCATGTTGGTTATTAACCCACCCTGGACACTCATGAAAACGATGCAGACCGCGTTACCGTCGCTGGCCAGTATTGTCAGTCAGGACAACCAACCGCACTACCGTTGCGACACGCTTGTTCCCGAATAACGCAGTTCAGCGCGCTGAGCGGTCCTGATGTTTGGATATTTTTTGCTTGTTGAACTGCTCAATGGCGAACTGACAACTGTCGCGTTGCGCCTTGATGGGGATTTCGCGCAGGAGAAAACCCAGAATATCGGCCTGAAACGCAATATCGTCTACGGCTTTTTTATACAGCACCATGGCCAGCATCTCGATGGACGCAGCATACCGAATTAAGGGATGGTGATCTGCAATATAGTCTTCAAAAGAAGCCATGCTGACATGACCAGGTTCCTTTAATTGCCGATGCGGGCGCATGACAGCGTTTACATCCTGGAGCGCACGATGAAAAATGACCCGGCACAGAGATCGGAAATCGTCATCACTTAATTTAATTTTCGGCATACAACTACCGTAATAATTCTGCTTAAGAGATCACAATTTTATCAGTGGATTGTCCAACTCAGTGAGTAACTGCGTCACACTCGGTCTTTTCGACACAAAAATGAGCATTTCAGATATTTTTTTGACGAAATTCAGCTACTTTTTGCGATAAATAACGGCACGGTCAAGGAATTGACTGCTCGAATCAGGCGAATACTCGTTTACCCCTAAAAATCCTGACATAACTACCTCTGGCGGCATGGATCATGCTAACCCTTACCTGTTATCAAAGATGCACATTGAGATGGGGTGTTTGACTGACTACGCACATAGGTTCGAGTCACTTGATAACACCATTTTGCAGGCACGAGGTACGGCTGCGGATGATCAGTTTTCTGCAGCCTTTCGACGTGCATCTAAATGCACCAAAGAAAAACAGGTTTACGAAAACTGAACCGATTATGTGCGGTTCATTTGCACGGCTTCATTATGACAATCTAACTGCCGGATCAATTTGTGAGAGTAGGGATAGATGACTAAAAAATTAAATCAAAAAAACGTTGCTCTAAGTCATTAATTTCTATAACTTTTTTAACACCTGTCCGCATTGTTTGACATAAGAACAAGCGTTTCAAATGAAAAACACCTTTGACAACAGCAGGGTAATGCTTTTTATTTGCAGGCTATGCAATAACTCCTTGCATATTTATCACAATAATAATTGAAAGGAATTATAACAAAATGACTTTTAAGAAAACTCTGGCAGCAACTATCGTCTCTGCAGCTTTAGTAAGTTCACCTCTCTGGGCTGCTAACCACCCGGTCACTGGCGAAAAACTCGCTGAAGACCAAACCTTCACATACTGGGCACTGGATGAGCACAGCTCATTTGACCCACAAATTGTTGAAGACGTTTCTGGCTCTGAACACGTTCGTAACCTGTTTGAAGGTTTATTAGCGCAAGACGCCGACGGTAACCTGATCCCAGCGGTTGCTGAACGTTATGAAGCGTCTGCCGACAAAATGACTTACACCTTCCACCTGCGTAAGAACGCAAAATGGAGCAATGGCGACCCTGTCACTGCTGGCGACTTCGTTTACGCGTGGAAACGTGCTGTTAACCCTGAAACTGCGTCACCTTATGCATGGTTCATGGAAATCATGTCTATTAAGAACGGTGCAGAAATCATTGCCGGCGAAGCCGACGTTGATACGCTGGGTGTGACAGCCGTTGACGACTATACATTGAAAGTAGAGCTGACAGATTCTCTGCCATACTTCCCAATGATGGTTGTTCATACAACGACCTATCCAACACATAAAGCGACAATTGAAAAATACGGCGCTGAATGGACGAAACCAGGCAATATGGTTTCCAACGGTGCCTACGTTTTGTCTGAACACGTCGTCAACGAACGTACTGTACTGACCCGCAACAAAATGTACTGGAGAGACAAAGACACGATTCTGGACAAAGTCGTTGCAATCGTCATCCCAGATGAAAACCAAGGCTTGATCCGCTGGAAAGCGGGCGAACTGGACAAGGGTCCTGTTCCAACAGGTCAGTTCAACGCACTGAAAAAAGAATTCCCAAAAGAAGCTATTTCGTTCCCACGTCTGTGTAACTACTACTACACATTCAACCTTAGCGAATCAGGTCCAGAAGCATTTAAAGACGCACGTGTTCGTAAAGCATTGGCTTACGCACTGGACCGTAAAGTGATCGTTGAGCAGATTCTGCAAGGCGGACAGCCTGAAGCTTACACCTTCACACCAGGTGCAACCGCTGGCTTCACGGTACCGAAAGTAGAATTCGGCGAAATGACACAAGCCCAACGTGATGCGAAAGCAAAAGAGTTGCTGGCAGAAGCAGGTTACAGCAAATCGAACCCTCTGAAATTCGACTTGTTGTACAACACATCTGAAGGCCACAAATCTATCGCGACGGTCATGTCTCAGATGTGGAAATCCAAACTGGGTGTTGAAGCGACTCTGAACAACATGGAATGGAAAACCTTCCTGACCGAACGTGGCGAGCAGAACTTTGAGCTGGCACGTGGCGCATGGTGTGGTGACTACAACGAAGCGTCTACATTCCTTGACCTGTTGCGTACCACGTCCGGCTACAACGACGGTAAGTACTCTAACCCAGAAGTGGATCGTCTGATGGAAGAAGCCAAGACTATGGCTGATCCAAGCGCGAACTACACAGCGATTGAACAGATCCTGGCGAACGACATGCCTGTGATTCCAATCTATCACTACTCTGGCGTGTTCATGCTGGACTCTTCTGTGAAGGGCTGGCCTGTAAATAACGTTGAGCAAAACTGGTTTGCGCGTGACTTGTACAAGGTTGCGAAATAATTAAACCTGCTCAACCATGAGTGATAATTGCACCGGTCTTACCGGTGCTTTTTTTTGCGCGAAGGAAAATAATTTAGGGGTATGTATCAGGTGTGGAACTTCACTAACGTCTGGCACCAGTTTAGAAGTACAAACTTTTGAGCTAACGCTATGTCATCTTTTTTATCAAAGTTATTAGCGCATTAAACATTTACCGTGAAGATATCAACCTTTCTGACCATACATGTCGGTATCGGCCTGAACCATCCAATGATCAACGTCAGTGACGTCATCGGTTAACGTGCGAATGCCGATGGAAATTCCGATATTGACGTGTTCACCACCGTCCAGTTCAACCGGATACTGCGTTCCGATCCGTCGACAAAATTCCGCTGACTGCAATGCATTGCTGTCGGTCAGCAACACCATAAATTCATCCCCGCCATAACGACCGACTGCATCGGTCTGCCGAATTTTTTCATTGAGCACTTTCACCAGCGCAATCAACGCTTTATCGCCCACCAGATGACCCAGGCGATCATTCACCTGTTTGAACCGATCGATATCAATAAAGATCAACGTCGAGGGTGTTTTGTAACGTTGATAACGCATAAAAGCGTCTGATAAATGTTCCCGGAACGCAGTGGCGTTGAGGGCACCGGTCAATCCGTCACGGCGCGAAAATTCCTGTAACTCCCGATAGGCATCCTTCAGGCGAACCAACGAATCGTCTAAAAGCAATTGACGCTCAATCAATTTAGTTCGGTCAATGACCGAAGACACGAAGTAGACGATTTCATTTTCTTCTTTAATGCTGCGCCCAACATGATGAACGTGGCGCGTGCGTCCTGCTTTATCAACAAGACGGTAGTCCAGTTCAAAATTATGTACGGCGGGATTACTGAGCATATCCCGCAATGCACTAACATCGTCTTCATGCACTTGAGACAGATACACATCTGGATTGCGATACAGCTCCTGTGCGTCAATCCCCCAAATTTCATCAAACCCGCGATTAACATAGAGAGTTTTTCCGAGTTTTGCCTGTGATAACCAAACGGCGATCTCCCCAGATATGGACTCCACAATGACCTTGAGTTTTTGTTCCGATTTTTTCAGCAAATCTTCCGTGTGTTTCAGTTCCGAAATATCTTGAATTGAGGACAAGAAATAGGTTGGCTTATCGTTGTCGTCACGAAGTAACGTCGTAGTCAGCTTTGCCCACAACCATTGCCCGTTTTTATGCTTGTAGCGTTTTACTTTCTGAAAACTGTGCCGTATGTCCCCCGCCAGGGCACCACGGATAAACACCAGACTTTCTTCCAGCTCTTCCGGCAAGGTGAGTTCCTGAAACCGCAACCTCAACAGTTCATCTTCGTCGTAACCGAGAAACCGACACAGCGATTTATTAACGCGAATAAAGGTACCCTGCAAATCGACGTGAGCCAATCCTAAGGCAACTTCGTCGAAACTGTCCTTGTAACTGCTGTCCACCAATGAACGAACAGTCACTGACTTCGGTTTCTTTCGGTTAAATAACCAGTGCAGCCAGGCCAAAGGTGCCACACCAACAGCGTTGAGCAGGGTATCCCCATTGCCCGACATCAGGTTTTGTCCGTAGCCGATGACCAATCCCCATACTCCGGTGAGACAGAGCAAAAACACCAGACTGAAATTATTCATATCACGCATATTGGTTTCGTTTCCCTACGCTGCCAGCCGGCCTTGTATTGCTTGGCCTCACAACGTTGATTCAGTTTACAGTTGCGGCTCATTGTCACTGTCGTCTTCCTGCGGCTCAATGCTCAGGGTTAAGGAAGAACCAAATGAAGATGACGGCGCCGGCCGTGGTTGCCCGGTGTCCGATACCGAATGGCGTTGCTGTGGGGCGGGTGCCTCAGACACATCACCACCAGACAGTTTAATCCGCAATCGCAGATTGTTCGGAGAGTCGGCGTTTTTAAGTGCTTCTTCCAAGGTAATACGACCTTCCTGATACAAACTGAACAGGGCACCATCGAACGTACGCATGCCCAAATTTTCAGATTTTTCCATCACCTCTTTAATATCGTGAAAGTCGCCGCGTAAAATAATTTCACTGATGGTCTTGGTACCCAACAAGATTTCAACGGCTGCGCACCGTTTGCCATCTTTCGTCGGCACCAAGCGTTGCGAGACAAATGCCTTCAGGTTGGTCGATAAATCCATCAGCAATTGCGGGCGCCGCTCTTCCGGGAAGAAGTTGATGATCCGGTCAATGGCCTGGTTGGCATTGTTGGCGTGTAACGTTGATATCGCCAGATGGCCAGTTTCGGCAAACGCCATGGCATGTTCCATGGTTTCCCGGTCACGGATTTCACCAATCAGAATCACGTCAGGGGCCTGACGCAGTGTGTTTTTCAGTGCAGCATGCCAAGAGCGGGTATCAACACCCACCTCGCGCTGATTCACGATGCATTTTTTGTGTTTATGTACGTACTCAACCGGATCCTCAATGGTTATTATGTGGCCTCCGGAATGTGAATTGCGATGGTCGATCAAGGCCGCTAACGATGTCGACTTACCGGAACCGGTACCGCCCACAAACAGCACCAGGCCGCGCTTGGCCATAATCACATCTTTCAGAACTTCCGGGAGTTTTAAGTCTTCGAATTTTGGAATATCGGTTTTAATGTTGCGCGCGACTATAGATACTTCGTTGCGCTGTTTGAAAATATTCACCCGGAAACGGCCAACTTTCGGAATCGAAATGGCCAGGTTCATTTCCAGTTCGCGATCAAATTCTTCCCGCTGCTCTGCGTCCATAATCTCGTGCGCAATATCCGCAATGGTCCCGGGTGCCATCGGTGTTTTGTCCAATGGTTTCAATACACCATGGAATTTGGCACAGGGCGGCGCTCCGGTACTTAAGTACAGATCGGACCCGTCATTTTTTTCCAGAATTCGCAGATAATCGGTAAAGGTCATGGCTACCTCGCTCTCACAATATTTGCAGTGTAGCCTAAAGTTTTTTACCGACAGCCTTCTAACAGCATTTGAACCATTCAGTGAACGCGACGATAACGGCGCTCGGGGCGACCCACTTGCCCATAACTGACTTCAGCGCTGATTTCTCCCATACTGACCAGATATTCCAGATAACGGCGAGCCGTCGTTCGCGATGCGCCAATGCTGGCACCCACATCTTCCGCGTTGAAGTCTGCTGGTTGTTTGAGAATATCGCGCACTTTGTCGAGAGTCAGTGGGTCGATACCCTTTGGCAGTCGCGTTACTGTGGAAGGACGACGCTCAGCACTGGGTATCAGTGAGTCCACCTGTTCTTGCTGCAGCTGCTGCAGACTGTTCAAGCGCGCCTGATGAACCTGATAGCGCTTGACCGCTTCTTCCAGCCGCTCAAACACCAGTGGTTTTAAAATGTATTCAAACACACCGGTGTGCAAGGCACTGCGCAGGGTATCCACTTCTTTGGCGGCCGTGATGAGGATAACATCCAGCTGGGCATTCTCCGCGCGCCATTGCCGCAGCAAATCAAGCCCATTACCATCCGGCAGGTATACATCCAGCAACACCAGCTGTGGTTGAAACACATCCACGATGTTCTTGGCATCTTCCAGCGCATGCGCTATTCCAACCAATTCAACACCCTCGATGCGTTCGAGAAAGCGACGCTGGATTTCAGCATTTTTGGGGTCATCTTCAACAATGGCCACTTTTAAAACAGTCATGCGGATGCCACCTTGAGTGATTTGGGCAAGTACAGAATAAAACGAGAACCGTTCGGTTCAATGTTTTCGATATCAATGTGGCCAGCACATTGAGTGACGATATTGTGAATCAAATACAAACCGATACCGTGCGCATGACCGTCTTTACTGCTGAACCCTTTATCAAATATTTTCTGCTGCAGATCTTCCGCGATGCCAGGTCCCTGGTCCTGCACTTCGATGATGACATCATTACCAATATCGGTCAGGCTGACCGAGACTTCGCCACCCGGACCGGTTTTGGCAAAGGTCGCTTCCAGAGCATTATCAATCAGGTTGCCCAATACTGACGCGAGCTGATCCTGGGTGATGCTTTTGGGTACGTCACTTAATTCGCTCTCAGAATCGATGTGCAGTGACAACCCCATCTCCTTGGCCCGATTGAACTTGCCCAGCAAACAACCGGCGATCACCGGGTTGGGCGTTGCTTTCAGCAACAATTCCAACAATGCCTGGTGATCCTGGGTTTCGTGACCAATCAAGGTCAGTGCTTCCTGTTTGGCATCCAGCTGAATGAGCCCGGCTATGGTGTGCAGTTTGTTGGAATACTCGTGCGCCTGGCTGCGCAGAGTATCGGCGTATTGCTCTATTTTGGTTAACTGCTGACTGATGGCATCCACTTCGTTACGCGGCCGAAAACTCGACACCGCACCAATAACATTGCCGCCAAAGGTCACCGGCAAACGATTAACCACCATCTGTTTTTCCCGCAACCAAACTTCGTGATCAAACTGCGGCTCCCCCTGTTCCATCAGGTCCAACAGTCGTGACTCTGGCAGTACCTGCTCAATGTGTTGACCGATGAACCGCGCGTCCGGATCCAGCCCGAGAGTCTGTGCTGCCCGTCGATTAAAGGTGGTGATAATACCGGCGCGGTTGATGGCGATAATGCCTTCACGCACCGATTGCAGCGTCGCCTCCTGTTCCTGGAAACGATGCGCAATTTCTTGCGGTTCCAAACCGAATATTTCCCGTTTTAACCGCCGCGCAATAATTACCGCCACCGTCAAACTGCCGGCCACGGCGGTAATGAGCACCAGTGTCAACCAGGTTGAATAGCGGGCAATGGTGGCTTCGACCTGTGCCAGCGAATAACCGACCGAAACAATGCCAATGATGTTTTCACCGGAAACATCATAAATGGGGGCTTTTCCGCGCATGGAAAATCCCAGGCTGCCTTCGGCCTTGTCGACGTAGCCCTCACCTTGCAACAGGGCGATCGCACCGTTATCGCCGTCGTCATCCGCCATGGAATGCCCAATGCGAACCGGGTTGGGGTGCGCCAATCGAATGCCGTTTTTATCGCCAATGACAATGAACAACGCATCATTGGTGGTGGCCAAGCGGCGGGCCAGTTCATTCAGGCGAACAACATCGCGCTGTTCCACGCCGTTGATAATCGACGGAATGGAGGCAATGGTTTTGGCGACATTCAGGGCCCGCTGACCGATTTCCCGATCCAGCGAAACAGAGAGATTTACCCAGGCAAAGCCGCCGATCAGCATGGCCTGCAACAACGCCAGACCACTCATGGCCAACATTAACCGGGTACTGAGTTTGAACCGGTGAGATCCTAAATAACGGGTTTGTTTCATCACTTCTTCAATTTATTGTTTTTTGTTTTATTGTTTTTATTCATCCCAGCCGCACCACGGACGCATTGCCGACACCCTTAAGCGCTGATGACACTGAATAATGTCGAGTGAAAGAGCTTGCCAGTGTGACACCACACGGTTCACCGCCGATTGGATAAGCCTGAATCCTTACGATTGAGAGTTGAGTTTAACAAAGCCTGGCCAACTTGCCCCGTGAACTTTATGAACAAAATGCGCAGAGAGTTTTTAAAAGCCTCTAAGTGCACAAACTAGGTCGTTTTTTAAGCCTGTCGTATTGTTTTGCCGGCACAAGAGCCTGTTTACAGGCCATAAACACAATAAAAACAAGAGGCAAAACTATGAACAAATCACGAACACTCAAGATCGCCATGACCGCCATGATTGGTCTGTCAGCAACACTGGCGTCAGCCTGGGACCCATCCGGTAAAGTAGACTGCATTGCACCGGCCAACCCTGGCGGCGGTTGGGACTTCACCTGCCGCAGCGTCGGTAACGTGCTGGAGCAACTGAACCTGGTACCGGGTGCGGTACAAACCACCAACATGGCCGGTGCGGGCGGCGGTGTGGCGTTTGCACATGTTGTCAGCAAACGAGCGGACGATGACCAGCTGCTGGTTGCTGCGTCTACCGCCACAACAACACGTTTGGCTCAACAACAGTTCGCTGGCATGAACGCAGGCATGGTGAAATGGGTTGGTGCTCTGGGCGCGGACTATGGCGTGATCGCCGTTGGTAAGAACTCCAAATATCAAAATCTGAAAGACATTATGGCCGCGCTTGAAAAAGACCCACGCTCCGTGAAATTTTCCGGCGGTTCGGCCAATGGCGGCTGGGATCACCTAAAGGTGCTGATCGCCGCCAAGGCGGCTGGTGTCGCTAACCTGCCCAAGATTCCGTACCTGTCTTACAACAACGGCGGTGAAGCCATCACTCAGGTTGTCGGTGGTCATGTCGATGCCTTTACCGGTGACATCTCGGAAGCGGCCGGGTTCTGGGAATCGGGTGATCTGCGCATTGTCGCGGTGTTAGCGGAAGAGCGTCTGCCGGGCAAATTCAACGGCATACCAACCGCCCGTGAGCAGGGAATCGATGCGCTGGGACCTAACTGGCGTGGGTTTTATATGCCAAAAGATGCCGACCAAGCCGCCCAGAAGTATTGGGTTGATGCGATTGAAACTCTGTATGCCTCAGATGAGTGGAAAGCGGTCATGACGCAAAACGGCTTGATTCCGTTCCATCCCAAAGCGAACGAATTCGAAGCCTTCGTCACCAAACAAGTGGCGGATATCGAACAATTGTCACGCGAAATCGGACTGCTGAAATGAAATTAAATGGGGATCGGCTGCTCGGCCTGTTCCTGTTCGTGCTCGCCCTGGCCTATGGCTGGGGCGCTCGACAGTGGCCTGAGCCTTTTGGCAGTCACGAAGCGGTAGGACCGGATACCTTTCCGGTCATTCTGGCCATTGCCATGGCCATCGCCAGTCTGGCGCTGATGTTAAAACCAGAGCCCAACAACGAATGGCCCACCGGAACAACATTGCTGGAAATTGGCTATGCCGTCATTGCACTGTTCGCTTATGCCATGTTGATGGAGCCGCTTGGGTTCATCATCAGTACGTTTTTTGCCGTTGCTTTCCTGGCCTGGCGTATGGGTGCCAGCCTGAAACCGGCCGCAGCCATAGCCCTGGGGTGTGGCGTGGGCGTTTTCCTGCTGTTCAATAACCTGCTCGACCTGCCGCTGCCACTCGGATTACTGGAGATAAGCTAATGGAAACACTTGGCTTTTTAATGGATGGCTTCGCCATCGCTTTAACGCCGACGAACCTGATGTACGCGCTGATTGGTGCTTTCGTCGGAACGTTAATCGGCGCGCTGCCGGGGCTGGGTCCGGCCAATGGCGTGGCGATATTAATCCCACTGGCGTTCTCTTTGGCGCTGCCGGTCGAAACGGCCCTGATCCTGCTGACATCGGTCTACGCGGGTGCCATGTACGGTGGGCGGATTTCCTCGATACTGCTCAACATACCCGGCGACGAACCCGCCATGATGACCTGTCTGGATGGCTATCCGATGGCACAACAAGGTAAAGCCGCCGAAGCGCTGGCGATATCTGCCTTTGCATCGTTTATGGGCGGACTATTGGGCACCATTGGCTTGATTTTTCTGGCACCGATTCTGGCGCGTTTTGCGCTGACATTTGGACCGGCGGAATACTTCGCGCTGTTCATTCTGGCGTTTGCAACGCTGGGGGGGATTACCGGTAAAAACACCACCAAGACTATCATTGCCGCGCTGATTGGTTTGATGATTTCCACCGTCGGCATGGACATCGCCACCGGCACCCAGCGATACACCTTTAATCAGTTAAAACTGTTTGAAGGCATCGATTTTATTCTGGCGATTGTCGGGTTGTTTGCGATTTCAGAACTGCTGTTGTTCATTGAGCACCGCGTTAAAGGGCCTCAGAAAAGCATTGTGGTCGGCAAACTCAATTTAAGTTTCAAACAACTGGTGGCGCTGATTCCAACCACCTTGCGCGGCGGCACCTTGGGCTTTATTGCCGGCGTGTTGCCCGGCGCCGGGGCTTCCCTGGGCAGCTTTATCAGTTACACGCTCGAGAAAAAGGCGGTCAGCGATGACAGCCAGTTCGGACACGGCGATGCCCGTGGTGTCGCTGCCCCGGAAGCCGGTAACAATGGCGCCTCCTCAGGCGCCCTGGTTCCCATGCTCACGCTCGGGGTACCGGGCAGCGGCACTACCGCCGTACTGCTGGCCATGCTGATTTCCCTGAACATTACGCCCGGTCCACTCATGTTTACTCAGCACGCGGACGTGGTTTGGGGCGTGATCGCAGCGCTGCTCATTGGTAACTTCCTGTTGCTGATTTTGAATATTCCGATGATCGGCATTTTCGTAAAACTGCTGTCGGTTCCGACCCATTACCTGCTGCCCATTGTCACTATGGTCGCGTTTGTCGGCATCTACTCGATCAGCCACAGTGCGTTTGATCTGAAGTTCATGGTGGTGTTTGGCATAGCCGGTTATTTGTTGCGCAAACTCGACATCCCCTTGGTGCCTATTATTCTGGGTATGTTGCTCGGTCCGGAAATGGAAAAGAATCTGTCCCACGCCATGGTGATATCAGACGGTAACTGGATGATCTTCTGGCAAAGTCCATTAGCCATTTCCATCTGGAGCCTCGCAGCAGCCGGACTGATTTTGCCTATGATTTTTGGTCGCCGGATCCGTTCAAAAATGCAGAAAGCCAACACCACCGGCGAAAAACTTATCACCGATTGATCCATCCACCTGCTTCTGTAGCATTTGCCCTGCCAGCCAGGGCTTTTTTTTATTTCTGCGTTGTCACACGTCTTTCTCAGTCAATGAACAAACCGGTTTTATGATTCCCTTTTGGTCCTTAAAAAAAACCAGCCGCCATTTCCGGCTCACCTGTTCAAACATCTATGCTTGACCAACCTGTGAGACATAAATTGCTTCGCGTGGTCGTTTAAAAGGCGGAGAAAACCGCAGCAAGAGTTACTTTCTCGACAGATAGAACCAACCTTTAAATTCTATGTACCAAGGACTGGCGAAAATAACGGTTTCGTCGCATCTGCTTTGGCTGACATGACAGACACGTCGCAACGGATTCAAGGGCATGGATGCCCTTGTAAACGCCGCGCGTTCAGGGACGCACGCTCAAGTGGCCGTTCGAA
>JBNKNI010000024.1:68803-87564 GCA_050293765.1 Reinekea sp. | reverse complement strand
TAAGTCCTTTGCCAAGATAATGAATATTGCCTGCAGAACTTGCCTCGAATTTTGCGCATTTCTTCTCCCGCTGAGGTAGATAGCAATTATTCAGAGTTGCCCTAGTGTCCTGAGTGCAATTACGTCACAGAATTAGGCAAATTGCACTGAACATACCCATTAGAAGCATAAATCAGAGCCCTTCGGTTTCAGCCGAGTGGTTTTTCCCAAAACAGGGCGTGACCAATTTTAGGGTCCAGTTCATAGCCGGAAAATCCGAATTTTTCGTAGGCTTTTTTGGCAATGTCATTTCCGCTGAGCACTTCCAGAGTGACCTTGCAACAGCCACGTGCGCGTGCTTCATCTTCCACGGCCTGCAACAGTTTCTGGCTTAGTCCCAAACCGCGATGCGTACTGAACACCGCAATGTCATGTATATTCACAATGGGCTTGGCTTTGAACGTCGAAAAAGCCATGAAACAGTTGGCCAGGCCAACGGGTTGATCATCGACATAACACACAAAACTAAAGGCACCAGGGACTTTCGCCATTTCTGCGGCCAGTGTCTCCTGTACCTGTGCTTTTAAGGGCGAGCCGCCACCCATTTCGTCCTGCGCGTAAGCATTTAACATGGCAACCAGGTCTGCTGCCTGCTTTGAGTTATGGTAATCCACTCGTTGTATATTAATATTCACCGGTACTCCTCGTTATCTCGGTTGCAGTAATAGGTTTTCGTCGATGGAAATGAAGGTGTCTGCTGCGTCTACCAATGCCTTGGCCGTCAGGGAAGGCACACCATAAACTCCACCTGCTTTTTGTAGGTCGTGCGTATTTTGTCCGCCAGAAGTGCAAAATCACCGTCACCCGTGACCAACACAATCACATCCGAATGTGCAGCACATTCTAAAGCGTCAATAGTAATGCCCACGTCCCAGTCGCCTTTCGCAGAACCGTCGGCGCGTTGAATAAAGGGTTTGAGTTTTACGGTGAACCCGATGGCGCGCAAAATGTTCTGAAACTGACGTTGTTTTTCGTCGCCTCGGTCAATGGCATAGGCATAGGCGGTATCGATCTTCCGACCTTCACTGACCACCTGCCAGAACAGGTTATAGTCGAAACTGCGTTTATAGGCGCTGCGCGTGGTGTAATACACATTCTGCACATCCACCAGTATTGAGACAGTCTGCATGGGCAATCCTTAAGTCGGGGCGCCATTGTAGACGTTTGAACGGAACCTGTTAACAGCCACGAAACAGACTGACGCGATTGTGAAATAAAACCGCTGTTGGTGAATCAGAGTTGGACAGAAAATGATCTGAGGTTTTGAGAGGAGTGCCACCGGTAAGTCCTTGCTGGCGCTCACTTACCGGTGGGCTTTTATCCTATTTTAAATGTTTGTCGAAAAACGCCAACGTGCGTGACCACGCCAATTCGGCCTCTTTTTCTGCATAGCGGCCTGTTGAGTCGTTATGGAATCCGTGATTTACCCCTTCGTAAACGTAGGCGGTGTAGTCCGCACCAATGGCCTTGAGGTTCTTCTCATAATCGGGCCAGCTGCCGTTCACCCGGTTATCTAAGCCTGCAAATTGCAACATCAGCGGTGCAGTTATGTTTTTCTGCAACTCCGCAGCGGCAGGGGTGCCGTAAAACGGAACGCCTGCATCCAACTTATCGCCCAATACAGCAGCCAACATGTTGACAATGTAGCCACCATAGCAAAAACCCACCGCCCCCAACTTACCGGTGCTCAGTTCGTGGTTCTTTAAAAAGTCCGCTGCGGCAATGAAGTCCTCTTCCATTTTTCCACGGTCCAACGCACTTTGCATGGCACGACCCTCGTCGTCGTTACCCGGATATCCCCCGCTGGGGTAGAGGGCATCGGGCGCGAACGCGATATAGCCCTTGGTCGCTAAACGACGAGCGACATCTTCAATGTACGGGTTCAGACCCCGGTTTTCATGAATCACCAAGACGACGGGCGCTTTACCTTCCAGCGCACGTGGCACCACGAGGTAACCCCGACCTTCACCATAGCCCTTGGGCGATGGGAACTTTACATAACTGGCCTTGATCGACTCGTCGTTGAAGTTCACCTGTTCGGCTTCGGCATAGTTGGGCATCAGCGCTGACGTTAAAAAGGTCATGCTGTAACCCAAGGCCGTCAGGGTACCGAGCTTGGCCATAAAAGTACGGCGATCCATCAGCCCATGGGCATATTCGTCATACCAGTCAAAGGCTTCTTGTGGAATTGGCCGCGCCGTGGCGACAGCGGTGTGTTGTTGAGGTTGACGCTGTGTACTCATCGATAGTCTCTCCAGAGGTTAAGTGCCCGCAGCATCCTTTCGGAAGCTCGCTGATTCCCCAAAATACCCTGAATCCCGCATGGGCTGACAAGGGTTCAAAATTAAACCCGATGCAAACTCGTCTCACTGTTACGATAGCAGATCGTGTTAGGATGTCGGCTTTCCGTAAAGAAATCTGAGAATTCTCATGTCTGTTGACCAACCGTTGGCCGTAATCGGGCTGACCAATCCACAAAGCCCATCCAATGTAGGTTCGGTACTGCGTGCCGCCCGCTGTTTTGCGGCCGATCAAATTCTGTTTTCCGGGACCCGCTTTGAGCGGGCTCGTAAATTCCATACCGATACTCAGGCTGCGGACAATCCGGTGCCTTTGATTCATTGCGAAGACTTTTTCGACGCCATTCCGGAAGATTGTGCTGTGGTGTGTGTGGACTTAATTGAAGGTGCGACACCGCTGTCGGACTTTGAACACCCTCCACGCGCGCTATACCTGTTTGGTCCTGAAGACGGCTCTATCGATCAGGCGACCATAGATCGCGCTGATCATGTCGTTTACGTACCTACCATTGGCTGTTTGAATTTGGCCGCCACGGCCAATGTGGTTTTGTACGACCGTGCGGCCAAACGGCCGAAGGTTGCCGTGGGGGACGAGCAGATTCGGCTTAGCCGCGATCAAAACAACGCCACGCGAGTCAAAAAGGGAGCAAGTGAAGAGTAGTGTTGAAGCGATATCGGTCGCTCAATGGGTTATCCAGGCAGAGAAATCTCGCGCCACTGCCCTTCTGCCAGATCGTCCGGCAATTGATAGGGACCGATTGCCAGGCGATGCAACGACAAGACCGTATTCCGAAAATGGCCAAACATTCGTTTTATCTGATGATACTTGCCTTCGGTTAAGCGCAATTCAACGCTGGTTGCCGACAGCGGCGACATTTGCACCGGCGCGGTGGTGATGTCTTCATAGGCAAAATAAATACCGCGCTCAAAGGCGACTTGATAAACATCGGTGATGGGTTCCTTGACCGTTACCCGGTATACCTTGGCCACTTTCTGTTCCGGGTTCATCAATTGTCGAGACCAGCGGCCATCGTTCGTCAGCAGCACCAACCCTGAACTGTTCAGGTCCAATCGACCCACTATATGTAATTCATACTTGCGGGGATGATCAATTAAATCCAACACGGTTCGGTGCTTATCATCTCGGGTGGCACAAACCACCCCCACGGGTTTGTGCAGCATTAGATAGACCGGCGCGCATTGCTGCACGAGCGTGTCGTCCAAATAAACCCGCGAAAACTGGTCGACCAGCTGAGTAGGATCCACCGCCACGCATCCGTCGACACGCACCCGCCCCTGCAGTACCGCCAACCGCATCTGCTTAATTGGACGCTGCTGTGTCTGTGCTAACCATCTGTCCAGTCGATTACGTTTCGCGGCCATAGCGCTCAGGCAGGCGTCACATCGGCGAAGACGAAACCATCACGCTCCACTACCTCGCCTATCTTAATAGCGATAGGGGCTTGAAACATCGGTCCGTCGTACACAAAAGAATGAAACTCACCGTTTTCACCACAGGGGTCAACGCCTTCTGGTAAATCATTGAGAAACGATTCATCAAACAGGCGCCCGGCAAAACTGGCATCCAACTGCTTGGGATCGACACAGGTAATCACTGTTTTCAATCCGCCAGCAATCATCTCTTGTGCCAGGGCTTTGGTCGGTTTTTGCCAAAGCGGGAAAACAGGTTCAATGCCCGTACCAGCCAAGTTTTTAATGCGATAGTCGCGGATGTCTTCCAGATACAGGTCGCCAAAACACATGCACTCGATACCCTGCTCCACCAGTTTCTGAGTTGCGTCCGCCATAATCTGTTGGTATTGCTCGTTGGAACAGGGAAAAGGCAATTCAATGATCGTCAACGGCAGATTCAGCGCAGCAGCCTGTGCTTTTAACAACTCAACGCGCACGGCGTGCATAGCGGTGCGTTGATAGGTTTGATTAATAGTACAGAGGCAGCCCACCAATTCGATATCGTCACGCTGCTGAAGTTGGTAAGTGGACCAGGCGGAATCTTTGCCGGTGCTCCATGACAAAATGGTTTTCTTTTTCATCTAAAATCCTTGGTCTTCTGCGAAACTGCGCAGAACGGCGGGTAACGCGTAATTGTAAGAAACGGAACGGGGGTCGCATTGATTTTGCAACGCGTGTTGCCACGACAAAAACGACACCAATGACCACACTTTTTGCGCGTGGGTCAGCATCTGGCGAAGTTCGCCATACGGCGCAAACTGCGTCCACGGTTGCAAATAGGCCTGAATAAAGGGCTTCATCTGTGGCGACCGCTCGGGGATGTTACCCCGCCGGGAGATACTACTCAACACAGAGCGCAATGACATGAACGGGTGAGTCAGACTGACATCACCCCAATCAAAGATGCGAACCTGCTGCGCACATGCGAGGTTGCCATCGTGTAAATCACCGTGATTAATGGTGTCGCTAATGCCATAACGATACAGTTCGTCCATGGTACTGCCCCAATCCCGAAATGCCCGATGAATGGTTTCAATATGCTCCGGGCGCAACTGTTCAGCTTCGTCGTCACTGTTGTACTTAACATACCGGGTAATATCGAAGCCAACGAGCTCAGGCAAACGACAGGCATTCCGATCCGGAATGGCCAACTTGGTCAGCATCGGGTGCGACATGGCGTTAATCTGCAAGTGCGCGTATTGCGACAGGGCATCCAGCCACAGGGAGGCGTCGAAGCCGGTGTCGAAACATTCACGAAACATCGGACCAGCATCCTCGACCAACAAAAAACCTCGCTCAGAATCGGAGGCGACGTAATTGGCCACCGTATTTGGGGCGAGCTTGGTCAGAAAACGAGTCACCTCCAGTTCGTGATTAAAAAATGGTGGCAGACATTTAAAATACCAAACACCGCGCTGATGCGAGACCCTGGCCACAAAAGACCAGGCCATTTCCCGTACCGAGGTGATCTGTGACACGGCCGGAATCCCCTGTTCAACCAGAATGGCATTCACCCAGTTTAAAACCTCATCATAAACGTCCGCTAATACCGCGTGTGCCTGTTGCAAAATGTGATACCCGTTTAAAAATTTTTAACGACGCTAGGTACCCAAGCACAGAAAGTCAAGAAACTTGAAGTTGATCACACGAAAAACGAGCGCTATTCGGTATTTTGTGAAATAAAAAAAATGAAACAATGTCGAGGAACGTATGAAAGGAATCAATCTGTTGATGTGCATTGCCCTCTCGGTTGTGCTCATCATTTTAGCGAGCTGTGAACAGAACGAATTACACAGCCAATCGGAAGACACTCACCCGAGTCGCCTTTTTGCCAGTACTATCGGAAAAATGGCGTGGATACAATTCACACCGCCACCCCCGGGTTTTAACCTCAACCAAAACTCAGAATGGCAACCGCCAACAACGACACATCTTTACGGTCAGATCGTGGCGGTCGATAACGGTTGGTTGTGGTTAAGGGAACATAACGAACTGACGACCGGGCAACTTGCCAGCTCAGGACAACACCTGATCGCGATCAGCGCCATTATGGACATCCGCTTGGACTGATTCGCCTCAGGTTCGCCACGCAAGTTTTGTGCACTTACGAGCCCGGCATGGCACTCATGTCCATCCACATGGTTTCCCAAACATGCCCATCAGGATCCGCCAGATTTCGGTTGTACATAAAACCATGATCCTGCATCGGATTGATGTCTGCGGTTCCACCGTGGGCCGCGGCCGCGTCATTCATAGCATCAACGGCAGTACGGCTTTCACAGGAAATGGCCAACAAGACTTCGCTGGACGTGGACGGCGGAATGGGTCGGTCGGTAAAGGTACGCCACTTCTCATGGGTCAATAACATAACATTGATGGTCTCGCTCCAAACCATACAGGCCGCTGTTTCATCGGTAAACTGCGGGTTATTGGTAAAACCCAACGCGTCATAAAAGGCCATTGATTTTTTCAGATCAACGACGGGCAAGTTCACAAAAATCATTTTAGTCATAAATTTTTCCTGTTTTTTTTCTTTTCGGGAAGACAGCCGACCGGGGATGTGAGTTTCAGTCAGAAACTCCACGGCGTTAACAGTCATCTTAGTCGAAAGAACGACAGTCGGAAATATCGTTGAGCCATATTGAGAACATCCCTAAGCACTTGTGCCACGCGGTGAATCATGATCATGATTCGGCCACGTGGCAGATTCGAAACGGCTAGGGCACTCTGATTAATTCAATTCACCTCAGTCCTTTCAGATCGAAGGATGAGCGAGGCGTGTGTTGCAGGGAATGGCGAGTCCTTTTCAAAACACACAACAAAGCTCAGTCATCGATCTGCAGGACCCGGAGGGCGAAGCTAAAATGGCAAATTTCATTGTTAAGTCCTTTGCCAAGATAATGAATATTGCCTGCAGAACTAGCCTCGAACTTTACGCATTTCTGCAGCCGCTGAGGTAGATAGCAATTATTCAGAGGTGCCCTTGGGTAACTCTGATTAATTCAAATCACCTCAGTCCTTTCAGATCGAAGAATGAGCGAGGAGTGTGTTGCAGGGAATGGCGAGTCCTTTTCAAAACACACAACAAAGCTCAGTCATCGATCTGCAGGACCCGGAGGGCGAGGCTAAAATGGCAAATTTCATTGTTAAGTCCTTTGCCAATATAACGAATATTGCCTGCTGAACTTGCCTCGAACTTTACGCATTTCTTCAGCCGCTGAGGTAGATAGCAATTATTCAGAGCTGCCCTACCGCTTAAAAACTTTGCGCACTACCTGCGTCAGCATTGCTAAGCCCAGCAACAGACTTAATGCGAAAAAAGGATTATTCAGGTTATGTTCCAACGCATGAACAGCCGTGTTGGTATTCACGCTGTCGTGTGCTGAGGCTAACAAGGGAAACAGGGCCGGAATGATCGCCATTTTTTTCATAGATTTCTCCAGTCGTAACAGTTATAGATATTCGATTTACACCACCGCCAACGCAGGTGGTAAAACTTTTTCTTCCAACATGCCTTCACGGACGATGGTGGCAATGATGTCATCCAACCCGGTGGCCTGTTTCAGATTTGAAAAGATGTAGGGTTTGTCACCTCGCATCCGTTTGGTATCAACATCCATCACTTCCAGTGAGGCTCCGACCAATGGTGCTAAGTCAATCTTATTAATGATCAACAGATCGGATCGGGTAATACCCGGTCCACCTTTGCGCGGAATTTTATCGCCGGCGGAAACATCAATGACGTAAATAGTGAAGTCGGACAGTTCCGGGCTGAACGTCGCGCTGAGGTTATCACCACCGGACTCCACAAAGACGACATCCAATTCTCCGTGCCGCGCCATGAGTTCATCAATGGCCGCCAGATTCATTGAAGCGTCTTCACGAATGGCGGTGTGAGGACAACCACCGGTTTCCACACCAAGGATACGATCAGCTTCCAGTGCTTCGTTTTTGGTCAGGAACTGAGCATCTTCTTGTGTGTAAATATCATTGGTTACCACGGCAATGTTGTAGTGATCTTTCATGGCCGCACACAATGATCGCAGCAACGCCGTTTTACCGGAGCCAACCGGACCACCGACTCCTACACGTAACGTTTGTTTAGACATAGTTTTCTCCTTCAGGATCGGAACAGACGGCTGTATTGGGTTTCGTGCAGGCTGCTGGCAATAGCCAGCGCCGGCAACGAGCCGCCGAGTGTAAATTCGTCAAGACTGGCCGAACAATCGACAGCCACCGGAATATCGTTTTGCAGATCTGCCAGTAAACGTTGCGCCTGAGTTTGCCCCAACGGCACCAGTTTGGTGGCTGCGGCGACCTGGTTTTCCAACCACGACCAGACAAAACCCTGGGCAGCCAGTTCAACATTGATCTGCCAGGCGTGCGCGGCCACGGCGAACAGCGTCACAAAACTCGTTTCACCAATCTCGGTAGGCGGCACGTTTACATCGAGCGTTTTTAACAAGCGTTTCAGGGCATCCCCCATGGCAGTATCCGTAAACCGCAGTTCTTTGGTTTCACGGTTCGCCAAAGCGATGTCGTTCCAAGCTTGCCATTGAGCAGTATCGTTTTGCGCCAACGCGGCCATCGCGCCGCGCAACACCGGCAGATCAATACGCGCAATGGAATGATACAATTGCAGTGTCAACCATTGCTGTGTTGCGGCCAGGTCGCGTACCCAACCTTGGTCGATAGCGGTTTCCAACCCTTGCGAAAAAGAAAACCCACCCACCGGCAGACTGACGCTGGACAGTTGTAGAAGTCGCAGCAGGCTGGCGCTAGTGGTGGTGATGACCATGCGCATAAGCTCCGCTTTCTGGTTTGAATACAGATGTTTCATGGGTCACGATCAAACCGATCTGATGCAGCATGTCCTCCAGAACATGATCCGGCTTAATGCGCAACCAACGTTCGCCCACTTCAATTTTGGTGTGGCGGTTACCAAGGTGATAACAGGCCCGGGCAAAGGTGTGCCAGTCTTCACAACTGGCGTGCGCAACGGCTTCCATAGCGCCTTCCACCTGGACAACTTTGCCGCACTCGGTTTTCAGGTATTCACCAACATGTAACGCCTTGCCGCGCTCCAGAAAAACCCGAACCTCTTCACCGGTCTTACTGGTAAGTTTTAATCGGCCGCGCTCACGTTGTTCATGGGTCAAAACCACAACCGCGTCTATTTTTTCGTGGCAATGCATGCCTATTCTTTCTGTGACTTCCAGCATGATGATTTCCTGCTTATTTCATTTCAAATCGTTCAGGGTTAAACCGCCTGTCTGCGGTAATCATTAAAACAAACAATACAGCTGTGCCAACGGTAACTCGGTCGCCGGTTCACAGGTTAGCAACTGGCCATCGGCGCGCACTTCATAGGTTTGTGGATCCACCGTCACATCGGGCATCCAATCGTTATGAATCATGTCCGTTTTGCGGATGTTGCGGGTGTTCTTACACGCCGCCAATGTGCGATCCAAGCCCAGCCTTTCGCCGACCTTGTTGTCCAGCGCTGCTTGCGACACAAAGGTCAACGATGTTGCCGCGCAAGCTTTGCCTTTAGCGCCAAACATCTCCCGGTAGTGCACCGGTTGCGGTGTGGGGATGGACGCATTCGGGTCACCCATCGGTGCGGCTGCAATCATGCCGCCTTTCAGAATCAGCGACGGTTTAATGCCGAAAAAAGCCGGTTTCCACAGCACCAGGTCCGCCAGTTTACCGGCTTCGATGGACCCAACTTCGTGAGCAATACCATGCGCAATAGCCGGGTTAATGGTGTACTTGGCGACGTACCGTTTAGCGCGGAAATTGTCAGCACCAAGCGCCAGATCTTCCTGCAACAGGCCTCGCTGCACTTTCATTTTGTGTGCCGTTTGCCAGGTGCGGGTGACCACCTCACCCACCCGCCCCATCGCTTGGGAGTCCGAAGCGATCATGCTGAACGCACCGAGATCGTGAAACAGATCTTCTGCGGCAATGGTTTCTTTGCGAATACGGGAATCCGCGAAAGCGACATCTTCGGGGATATTGGAATCCAGGTGGTGACACACCATCAGCATGTCCAGATGCTCATCGACGGTGTTGTGCGTGTACGGTCGGGTTGGGTTCGTCGATGACGGCAACACATTCGGGTAAGCACAGGCTCGGATGATATCCGGCGCGTGACCGCCACCGGCGCCCTCGGTGTGATAAGTGTGAATCACCCGATCCTTGAACGCGCCAATCGTGTCGTCAACAAAGCCCGATTCGTTCAACGTGTCGGTGTGAATAGCGACCTGCACATCGTATTGTTCGGCAACCGTTAAGCAGTTATCAATGGACGCCGGTGTGGTTCCCCAGTCTTCGTGCAATTTCAAACCACAGGCGCCAGCCTCCAATTGTTCTGCCAACGCTTCCGGTAAACTGCCATTGCCTTTACCAAGAAATCCGAAATTCATCGGCAGACTGTCTGTGGCCTGCAACATTTTGCCGATATACCAAGGGCCGGGTGTGCAGGTGGTGGCGTTGGTACCCGTCGCGGGACCGGTTCCGCCGCCAATCATAGTGGTGACACCGGACATCAACGCCTCTTCAATCTGCTGCGGGCAGATGAAGTGAATGTGTGCATCAATACCACCGGCCGTGAGAATCGAACCTTCACCGGCAATGACTTCGGTTCCTGGACCAATGATCAAATCCACCTGATCCTGCACATCCGGATTACCGGCTTTGCCAACGCCAACGATCCGCCCCTCTTTAATACCGACATCGCCTTTGACGATACCCCAGTGATCCAGAACCAGTGCGTTGGTGATGACCAAATCCACGGTCTCAGCAGACGGTCGTTGTGACTGACCCATTCCGTCGCGGATGACCTTACCACCACCGAATTTCACTTCGTCTCCGTACCGGGTAAAATCTTTTTCAACCTGGATCCATAATTCGGTATCCCCCAGTCGCACCTGATCGCCAACCGTTGGGCCAAACATCTGCGCGTAACTGGTACGGTCCATCGATTTACTCATGAGTGATCTCCTTGCTGCAATGCGCCCATCACTTCGCCGCGAAACCCATAGATGGTTTTACTGCCTGCGTACTCCACTAATTCCACTTCACGCCCTTGGCCGGGTTCGAACCGTACTGCGGTGCCAGAAGCAATGTTCAACCGATAACCTTTGGTTGCCTCGCGCGTGAATTGCAATGCGGGATTCACTTCAAAAAAATGGTAATGCGAACCCACTTGTACGGGCCGGTCGCCGGTATTTTCTACGCGGATGGTCTGTGTCGCGCGACCGCTATTCAGTTCAATGTTGCCTGCGGCAACCTTTATTTCACCTGGAATCATGACGCCCTCGTTTCACTGCGTTATGGATCATGCCCCTGCTGGGAGGCTCAGTTTCGTTAATTTATGTTCGGTCTCTGGTTCAGCAAATGGGCTCATGCACCGTGACTAATTTAGTGCCATCCGGGAAGGTCGCTTCCACCTGTACCTCGTGAATCAAGTCGGGGACACCGGGCATAACCTGCTCGGCCGAGAGCAGCGTTTTGCCAAACGCCATCAGCTCAGCGACGGTTTTACCATCACGGGCGCCTTCCATAATCTCCATGGTAATGAACGCCATCGCCTCCGGGTAATTCAGTTTCAAACCACGATTCAATCGACGCTCCGCTAACAGAGCGGCGGTAAACACCAACAATTTATCTTTTTCTCTTGGTAATAATTCCATGCTTCTGTCCTGTCAAAAATTCGCCTTCAGGTATTCCAGATTCGGGGTGGGCAACCTTCCCGTCCGAGCAATGCTTTGCGGATGGGGCTCCAAAGTAGTGTCAACGATTCGCGCACCTGCTCACTGCAGTCGCCCAAGCTGCGCACCACGATAAAATCGCTGACCCGAGTCACCCCCACCAGCACAGTAGTTACCCCGACAAGATTGCGTAGTTCGTCAACCAGAGTATTGGTGTCGTCGAAAAACGGACCGGCGACCATCAATCCCTGAATCGGGTGTTGTTGAAAACCAATGGACGCCTGCAGTAACTCGCGACTGTCATCGTTCAGAACCAAGCGTTCCTGTAACACCAAACGATTGTTCCGGTAAATCATCAAATTCTGATTGAACGATCCCCGATCAAACGTCAAACCATTCGCCGGTAAGCCCAAACACACCACGTCCCAAAAAATAACTTTGGCTTGCTCAGCCAGAAAAATCCGATTCGTCGCTTTGGCGTGCGCACCCGGAAAAAGAATCGCTTCCAGTGGTAACCACTCCACTACACCACCTTCGGCGATTTCAAGGGTCGCGCTTTGCTCTTGTGGAGACTCATCCTCTCGAGCGCGATACATTCGCCCGGCACCGGGGGTCGTTACCAGCGCATGGGCATGGGGTTCTACCTGCACATGAATGTTTAAATGATCTCCTGATACCAGACCACCGGGTGGATGCAGCAAATAAGCGTGGGGTACTGAAACGCCCTCCGGGTAGAAAGGTTTTTGTATATACAACGGCCCTTTGTGTTCTTTCTCCACCAACCGAACACCCCGTGAGGTGTGCGCGAATTTCAAACGCAAAAAAGCGGCCCAGCGACTGGCCGGCACAATTTCTGTTGTTTCCAATATGTCTGAATGATGGCCGTCCGCCCTCGGCTCTGTTGTGTTATTTCCTGCATCACGTGCCATGCACTACACCGCCAGATACTGACGAATCAGTTCGTCATTCAGATTGTCCATCTTGTCACTGGCGACAATTTTGCCTTTTTCCATTAAGCGAAACTCCTTCCCCACGCGGCGGGCGAAACCCAGTTTCTGCTCAATCAGAATAACCGTCAAACCCTCTTCTTCATTGAGTTTGAGAATGACATCGCCGATCTGCTTAACAATATTGGGTTGAATTCCCTCGTTGGGCTCATCGAGAATCAGCACTTTCGGATCTATCACCAGAGCGCGCCCAATGGCTAATTGTTGTTGCTGACCGCCCGACAAGTCGCCGCCACGACGGTTCATCATATCGGCGAGCACGGGAAACAGTTCGAATATTTTCTCTGGAATATCTTTGGCTTTGTCGCTGCGAACCGGCAACCCCAAGCGCAGGTTTTCTTCGACGGTCAGCAATGGGAATATCTCACGCCCTTGGGGTACGTAACCTATACCAGCGGGTGCACGGTATTCGGCTGTTTTGCTGTGCAGCGGTTTGCCCTGAAATAAAATCTCCCCGCTCGTTGTGGGTAAAAGCCCCATCAACGTTTTCAGCAAGGTGGTTTTACCCACGCCATTGCGTCCCATAATGCAGGTACAGGAACCTTCTTCAATCTCCAGATTCAAGTCCCACAGAATCTGTGTGCCGCCATAGTGTTGGTCAACGTGCTTAATACTGATCATCTCAGGCAGCTCCGGCTTGCTCGGCGTGTTCTTCGCCGAGGTAAACTTCAATGACGTCTTTATTGCGTTGAATATCGTCCATCGACCCTTCAGCCAACACTGAGCCCTGATGCAATACCGTGACTGTACGGGCAATGGAGCGAACAAATTCCATGTCATGTTCAACCACCACCACGGTGTGTTTGCCTGCGAGTGAATTCAACAGCGCGGCGGTTTTTTCGGTTTCTTCGGCGGTCATTCCGGCAACGGGTTCATCCACCAGCAACAACCGAGAATCCGACGCCAACAACATGCCGATCTCCAACCATTGCTTCTGGCCGTGTGACAGCGAACCGGCGTCCATCTGTTGCTGTTCGGTCAGCCCGATAATATCCAGCACTTCTGCTATCCGGTCTTTCTGGGTTTGACTCAAACGGGAAAACAGCGTGGGTAACACACCCTTGTTGGTTTTCAGTGACAACTCCAGATTGGTGTAAACCGTGTGCGCTTCAAACACGGTGGGTTTCTGAAACTTTCGGCCTATGCCCATGTGCGCGATGGACGCTTCGTCATGCTCCAGCAGGTTGTGAGTTTGGCCAAACCAAACCGAACCGGAGTCGGGTTTGGTTTTGCCGGTAATGATGTCCATCAGAGTGGTTTTACCGGCGCCGTTTGCACCGATCAAACAACGCAGTTCGCCATCCCGAATATACAAATTGAGATTATTGATCGCTTTGAAGCCGTCAAAACTGACGTTCAAATCTTCGACGTAGAGAATGACATCCTTTGATACGTCCACATGCACTTCTTTTGGCATCATGAAGTTCCAGACCTGATCACGGCGGAATGTATCTCGAGCGGTTTCCAGCCAATCCATCACGCAGTCTCCTCAGTCAGGTTAGGTTTCGGCTGACCCATCATTTTGCTTTTCAGGCTACCAAAGAAACCAAACAGTCCCTTCGGCAAGAACAAGGTCACGATGACAAAGAGCGCACCTAACGCGAACAACCAGGCATCGGGAAAAATAGCGGTGAGTCGCGTCTTGGCATAGTTCACCAATAATGCGCCAAGTACAGCACCAATGAGTGTACCGCGACCGCCAATGGCCACCCAGATAACCACTTCAATAGAATTAATGGGCGTGAACTCGCCAGGATTGATAATGCCGATCTGCGGTACGTACAACGCACCGGCAATAGCGGCGATCACCGCGGAATAAACAAACAACCACACCTTGTAACGCTCGGTGCGGTAACCTAAAAAGCGGGATCGGCTTTCGGTATCGCGCACGGCAATAATCACTTTTCCAAAGCGTGATTTCATAATGGCTTGGCTGAGAATTAGGGTCAGCGACAACATCAACGCGGTTATCGAAAATAACGTCACGCGGGTGAGATCACTCTGTAAGTTGAAACCGAGAATGTCTTTAAAATCGGTTAATCCGTTGTTACCACCAAAGCCCATTTCGTTGCGGAAAAACGCCAGCATCAGTGCGTAGGTCAACGCCTGCGTCATGATCGACAGGTACACACCGGTCACACGGGAACGGAAGGCTAACCAACCAAACACGAATGCCAACAAGCCAGGCACACAGACCGCCATCAACATGGCGAAACCAAAGTTGTCAAAGCCCAACCAATACCAGGGCAATTTTTCCCAGTTCAGAAACACCATAAAGTCCGGCAGAATCGGGTTACCGTAGACACCTCGATCACCAATCTGGCGCATCAGGTAAATGCCCATACCATACCCACCGAGCGCAAAAAAGGCAGCGTGCCCCAAACTCAGAATGCCGCAATAGCCCCAGACAATATCGACTGCCAGCGCCAGCATGGCGTAGCACAAATATTTGCCTAACAACGTGATGGTGTAAGTCGATACATAAAACACGGACGTTTCCGGTATCAGCAGGTTACCAACAGCCGCGAACAAGGTAACCACCAGCAGCAAACCGACAAAGGGCGCCACCACCGCTCCAGGCTCACCAGAACGTTTGAATAATTGCGTATTGAACAGAGATGAGATTGCACTCATTCAGCAGCCCTCCCTTTTTGTGGGAACAACCCTTTTGGACGTTTTTGAATAAACAGAATGATAAAGATCAACACCAGAATACTGGCCAACACGGCACCTGTGATGGGTTCCAACACCTTGTTGGCGATGCCCAAAGTGAAGGCCGCAACCAAGGTTCCGAACAGATTACCCACGCCGCCGAAAACGACCACCATGAACGAATCAATGATGTAACCCTGTCCCAGGTTAGGGCCGACATTGGTCAACTGACTCAAGGCAACGCCCGCAATGCCGGCGATGCCGGAACCCAGACCAAAGGTCATCGCGTCAACGCGAGCCGTTTTGATACCCATGGCTTTCGCCATATTCCGGTTCTGTGATACCGCGCGAACATGCAGTCCCAATGACGTTTTGTTCAGAATGAGCACCAACAGCGCAAACACCACCAGCGCAAAAATGAAAATGTAAAACCGGTTCAATGTAACAAACAACACCGGATTCAACTCAATGGAACCGCTCATCCAACTGGGCGTATCCACCTGACGATTCAGCGGCGAGAAAACGCTGCGCACCAACTGCTGCAAAATAAGGCTGATACCAAAGGTTGCCAGCAACGTTTCCAGTGGTCGGCCGTGCAGAAACTGAATAACGCCACGTTCAATGATGACCCCCATGAGTCCAGACACCAGAAACGCCGCCGGAATGGCGACCCAGATCGATGCATCGATGTAATTCGGCATCAATAACTGCACGACGTAAGTTGTGTATGCACCCAACATAATCATTTCACCATGGGCCATATTAATCACGCCCATCACGCCAAACGTAATGGCCAGGCCTATCGATGCCAGCAACAAAACCGAACCCAGGCTCAGACCAAAAAAGATTGTATCGACCTTGTTAAAGAAACGAATCTTGCCTTCAATGCCGTTTAAGGCGACCCGCGCTTCAATCGCCAAACGCGGCTCTTCCACCTGATCGGCGAGTTCGATCATCAGGTTGCGAACAGCAGGCTCCAGACTGTCGGCCAGGAACATTACGGATGCGATCCGCGCGTCGACCTCGGTGCCGTTCTTAGCGTTATCCATGGCGAGCACAATATCCATGGCGTCACGCACACTGTCATTGGTTTCGGTTTCGCGCAGGCTGGCGATGGTCGCGACCGTATCGCTGTCCATTTTTTTATAGAGCGCTTCCACGGCTGCTTTGCGTTCAGAGGCGTCATCCGAGGTTAACTGAATGCGTGCAATGGCGCTGCGCAAAAAAATCCGCAAGCTGTTATTGACTTTAATTTTTTCCAAATCAGCTTCCGTCACGTCGAGCAGTTCGCCTGTCGACAGTGTACGAATCTGTAATTTTCCTTTTACCGTGGTATGACTGACCAGCAGGCCGTCGCTCACCCGGTAGTAAAGATCACCGGCCAGCATGTGCTCAAACAGTGGCAGTAACAATGGGTGGCCAGTCTGTTCCAATTGTTCGACCACCGCTTTGGCTTTGCTTAATTTTACGGTGGTCAATTCTTGACTCAGTTCGTCAAAGGACGCTGCCTGAACCAGAGAAACGCCGAAGACCAGTGATAGGGTCATCAGCGTTTTGAAAATGTTGTGTGTCAATGCGTGTCGAAACATGGAGGTCTTCCGGTTCGATAAATTAATAGGTCTTACGGGGAGAGATCCCACCTCGGTGGGATCTTCCGGAAATGACGCAAGTCCGTTTACGTCATGGTCATTCTTCCTTGCCCTGCAGGCTTAGTAGTTCTGGCCTGAACAGGTTTTGGTGATGGTGTTGTAGTTTCCGCACTTAATCGGGGCTGTCCAATCGGCAATCAGCGGAGCAGAATCTGGCAAGAAGTCAGACCAGGCATCACCCGCCACTTCACCTTCGGTTTCCCAGACCACTTCGAACTGACCGTCATCCTGAATTTCACCAATTAAAACAGGCTTAGTCAGGTGATGGTTTTTACCCATGGTGGCTGTTCCGCCCGTCAGGTTAGGAACAGACAAGCCGATGATGGCATCGCTGACTGCGTCAACGTCAGTCGTGCCCGCTTTTTCAACCGCATCGGCCCATAATTCGAAACCAATGTAGGTGGCTTCCATTGGGTCATTGGTAACCCGCTCTTCACCGGCAAAGGCTTTCCACTTGGCGATGAAATCCGCGTTGGCGCTGCTTTCAACCGACTGGAAATAGTTCCAGGCAGCTAGGTGACCAACCAATGGTGTCGTATCGAAGCCAGACAACTCTTCTTCACCGACTGAGAACGCGACAACCGGAATGTCTTCAGCAGAAATACCCTGGTTACCTAACTCTTTGTAGAACGGAACGTTGGCATCGCCGTTAATGGTGGAGACAACGGCGGTCTTTTTACCTTCGCTGCCAAACTTTTTAATGTCGGCGATAATTGACTGCCAATCGGAATGACCGAAAGGTGTGTAGTTGATCATGATATCTTCCGCAGCGACGCCTTTACTTTTCAGGTACGCTTCGAGAATTTTATTGGTGGTACGCGGATACACGTAGTCGGTTCCAGCCAACACCCAACGCTCGACTTCAATGTCGTTCATCAGGTAATCCACCGCTGGAATAGCTTGTTGGTTTGGTGCCGCACCGGTGTAGAAAATATTCTTCGAGCTTTCTTCGCCTTCATACTGAACCGGGTAAAACATCAGACCATTCAGTTCCTCCAATACCGGCAATACCGACTTACGCGAAACCGATGTCCAACAACCGAAGATAACGTCGACGTTTTCCTGCGTCAGTAATTCCCGCCCTTTTTCGGCAAACAGTGGCCAGTTGGAAGCTGGGTCGACCACTACCGCTTCAAGCTGCTTACCCAGTAAGCCGCCCTTTTTATTCTGTTCTTCAATCATCATCAGCACGGTGTCTTTCAGAGTGGTTTCTGAAATAGCCATGGTGCCTGACAACGAATGCAATACACCGACCTTAATCGTGTCTGCAGCCCAGGTCGTCACAGCGATACTGGCGGATACGGCCAACGCTGCCCCTTTCATCAAAGTGGTGATTTTCATTGTAATTCTCCGTTCGGTAGCGAAATTGCGAGTGAAGGCTCGCGTAGTTCCAAGAGCAGTTTGGTGACAGCTCAATCGCAACCGATACTAAAGATTCTGCGGCAGACGGGTATACGCAGGATGACGCAGTGGCATACGTCATTTGACGTATTGCAGGGACGAGGCGCGTGTATTAAGACCATCAGCAGGTTGTTAGATGCTATAAGACAGCAGAGAATGGCGCTTGCTTTAGAGCATTTGGTATAGATCTGCTGCATGTTCAACAATCCATGACTTGGTTTAACTGGGAGATAGTCGTCGTCAAAGATCGCCATTTCCGGCTCACTTGTTCAAGCATCCCTGCTCGAACAACCCATGAGGTGTAAATTGCTTCGCGTTGTCGTTTAAAAGGCGGAGAAAACCGCAGCAAGAGTTACTTTCTCGATAGATAAAACCAACCTTTAAATTCTATGTACCAAGGACTGGCGTAAATAACTGTTTCGTCGCATCTGCTTTGGCTGACATGACGGACACATCGCAACGGATTCAAGGGCATGGATGCCCTTGGAAGCGCCGCGCGTGCAGGGACGCACGCTCAAGCGACCG
>JBNKNI010000024.1:0-68744 GCA_050293765.1 Reinekea sp. | reverse complement strand
TCGATTAAAAGCGAAGCCCTAATGGGCTTCGATTCGATTTTAACGACTTCACCTCTGGTGAAGGCCGGATCAAGGGGATCTCCCCTTGGAAAGAAAAATCCTCAGATAGACTTATACTGCGCGAAACAAAATTAAATCGTCTGCCCAGATCAGTCCTTAATCACAATAAACGCGCAATTGAACCCATGAATGGTAGACGTATATCGACTGCCGGCATGGTTAACGAACGGACTGATAACAGAGCATTAGTCCGTTTTGAATTTTTCAGCCAAGCGTGTTTGCTTATTGGTTAATGCCATTAACTGCTCAAAGGAGGTCAGGTTTTGATGGGCCCGTGATGAAACTTGCTCGGATAAATCGGCAATCAGTCCAATGGAGTGCGATACATGGGTGACGTTCTCTTGCTGCTCTGAAGTACCGGCGGCAATTTGCGCACTGATATCGGCTATCTGATGAATTTCGACGGACACCTGACTGATCGCTTCACGAGTTTCTGTTGTGTTGGTCACCACATCATCTGACCGGGTCAGGTTACTTGCCATAATGGTAGCCGCTTTGGCAGCGCTGGCCTGCAACGATGAAATCATCGCGTTAATTTCTTCGGTCGATTGTGCCGTCCGGCTGGCCAGGTTTCTCACTTCATCGGCAACCACCGCAAAACCACGGCCCTGTTCACCGGCACGTGCAGCTTCGATCGCGGCATTCAACGCCAAAAGATTGGTTTGCTCGGCGATTCCCTGAATCACTTCCAGGATTTTACTGATGTTGTCGCTCTCCACCTCAACAGTTTTGACCACGCCGGAAGCGTCTGTCAGGTCTTGCACCAATGCATTGATAGCGGCCACGCTCGCGTCCAGTTTCTGATTCCCCTGTGACAACAAACGGCTGACTTCATCAACGCGATGCGAACTGTCTTTCGCGCTGTCAGATATCTGAATGGCGGACTGGTGCAGTTCCTCCGCGGCAACTGACACATTGGCAGACTGGGTTCGCTGATCGTCCAACAAGCGGCTGTTTTCCTGGGTAACGTTAGTCACTTCCTGGGTGTTTCTTTGCACCGACGCGGCATTTTCTTTTAACTCCGACACAATGGTTTTCACACTGTCCACGAGCGAACGGATACCCAAGGCAATACGACCGAACTCGTCGCGACGCGTGACGTTTAAACGAGCCGTTAAATCGCCACTGGCAATCTGTTCCAGGGCCACCATGATTTGAGTTAAGGGTTTCTTGATGGCCAACACCGTCGTCATACCGACAATACTGGCAATGACCAGCGCCAGTGCCGATACAATGACCAACGTTGTTCGGGCGCTTTGGTTGGTGTTATCGATATTAGCCACGCTGTCGTCAGCGACCGCGTTCAATTGTTCAATCATCACCGTCAGTTCAGCCAGTACGTCGTTCACCTGTGTCGCTAAAGCAGCCAACTGCTGCGCAGACAAAAACTGCCATTCCAGTTGTTGACGATAGTCGTGGATCACGCTGGTTTCCGCGACGGAGGCATCATTAATCAAGGTGACATACGGTAGAAATTTCTCATGCAGCAATGCATTGTCTTCACTGATGCGCTGCATGCGTGTGTTCACACGACTCGCATTTTTGGCCATATCTTCCAGAGCTGCGTCCACATCTTCTAGCGTTACCAACGTCGGCAACGCATTAAATACCGCTCTCGCTAACGGGATACGGTCCTGTACATACTTACCGTCTCCGGCGGTGCGAGGACTACCGATTTCGCCGTTAGCCGGGTTGTTCAGGTTCACCAGAATCCGGTCAATAATTTTTGAGTCGGCCTCGTAATTGTTCCACTGCGCCAGGACATTGGCGTAATTGGCTGAGAACCGATGTTGCGCTGTGAGCAAACTGTTTTTAGTGACTATATGCTGTGTACCCACGTCCAGGGCTGCGCTGATGTCTATAGCGAGATTCTGCAAAGTTTGTTTATGTTTCGGACTGAAATTCAATGCTTGATCGAGTGCGGTAATACTCGCTTGCGTCAGGGTTACTGCCTGCTGGTACTGTTGTTCCCGCAACTGCAATTGAACATCATCGACAATACTGGCGTGCTGCGTGACGGCCCGGTTGGCAGTCTGCAGAGCCAACGCCAATTCGTAGGCCTGATTGACGGCCGGCAAGGCCCTATCTGTCAAATCAGTCAGCTCTGCCTTAACCCGCCCCTGATTCACCATGGCCGCAACCGCCAAGAACACGATTAAAAAAGCCGATATCGCCAGTCCAATAATAATTCTTAACACCACCGTGATTTGCATAAAGACCTACCTGATTTTTTTTACAGTACAGCAAGGATAAGTTGAGTGTAGACCCAAAATCCCCGGCTCACTGCTTTTGGTTTTATTGTTATAACATCGGCTGCTTTTTGCGAAACTGAACGACCTGTTCAATCAGTTATGAACAACCCGCCCCATCGAAACGTGTTCGATTTCTTCTGATAAGACATTCAGTAACTCGGCGCCAGTACCCGACTCCTGCGCCAGAAAATCGTGAACCTGGACGTAGATCGCCCTTGATGCGTCCTTGTAGTCCTTTCCTAATTGAGTCGCCGGTCTGGCGACTGCCGTTTCCAATGTCGTGCCGACTGCGTCGAACAGGGGTTGAATATCCGCGGAAGGAATTTGCTGATACAGCGAGTTTCGCGTCGGAAAATACCCCAGCGCCAATCGCGTGCGCTGCTCAGCAGTACTGGTCATGAAGTTAACCAAATCCGCTGCCAATTGCGGGTGGCGGGTGTATTTGGTCACCGCCAATTGCCAACCACCCAAGGTACCAGCACCGGCGTTTTGCTCGGACATACCAGGCAGAGGCGCAACACCAATTTTTCCCGCTACTGCAGATTCGGACTGATGCGCCAGGTTCCACGCGTAAGGCCAATTGCGCATAAACACCGCATTACCATCCTGAAATACAGCTCGGGCATCCTCTTCCCGGTAGTCAAGGATGGTCTCCGGTGTCAATGAACTGCGAACCATCGAACGCATAAAATCGAGCACTGCAGCGGACTCTGGGTGATTCAAATCGATGGTTTGCTGCGGTGAGATCATTGAGCCTCTACCGGCTGCACCGAGCCATTCGACAAAATTACAGGTGAGGCCTTCGTAACTGTCTGCCTGGAAAACGAAGCCCGTCATGCCAGGGTTGTTCACACGTTCTGCATCAACGATCTTCTGCGCGATACTGCGTAACTCAGGCCAGGTTTTAGGTACGTCAAAGCCATATTGTTGCAGCAGGTCTTTGCGGTAATACAACAAACCGGTGTCAACATACCACGGCATGGCGACCAATCGATCGTCCACTTTATTATTTGTAATCAGCGCCGGAAAGTGAGCATTGATATCGGCCAGCGGAATATAGTCGCTCAGGTCGAGCAGATATTTGTGCAACAACCCCGGCCAAACCACATCGATCTGAAACACATCGACGGTATCGTGCCGTTCGCGCAACAGCAGTTGATACATAGCCAGACGATCACTGGAGGAATCTGGCGTATTGATCACACTGACGTCGTGACCGGTCAGCGCACTCCAACGCTGCACGCTGTCAATACAATACTGGCGTTCCTGTCCTACTGCACCACAGGCAATGGTCAGCGTTTCGGCGACTGCCTGTGCCGACAGCCATAGTGCGAACGCACACAACAGGAATATGAAGTTCTTGGTTTTGGTTTGGGTCGTTTTTGTTTTTGTTTTCATCGCTCACACTTTTCGAAAGGTTAAGGTTGTGTTGTCAGCCAATACACCTGATAGGCCGTGAAGTGCAGATCTGCAGCGTGCAGATTGGCACCACTGATCAAGTCTTTCATCGCCTGGCCGGCCAATTCATCATCACCCAGATGATGTAAAGTGAACTCATGTTCGCTGTAGTTAGCTAAGACCCAAAGCGCGCTGCCATCGTCATGACGCCGCACAAAACTCAGCACATGTGGATTCGGTGCGTTCAGAATGCGTGTCGAGGCAGAGCCAAACACCGTGTGTTGCGTACGCAATCCAATCAGCCGTTTCAACTCCGCAAAGATTTTCGCGTTGACTGTACCCGGCTGTTGGACAGCGGAGAAATCAGCTTCAGTTAAGTGTTTGCGGTTGACCCAACGGGCATCGTCGCGTTTATCTGCATCATCTAAGTACGCGAAATCGTTCAACACACCTTGTTCATCGCCCTGGTACAGCAAAGGTATACCACCAAGGCTGAGATTGACGGCGTTCAACAACGCAATGCGTTTTAAAGCATGCTCAAGATAAAGTTCATTGTGCTGCTGCAGTGCCTGTTCGACACCGGTCAGACTCGCGAGCGTACCGCACACGCGGCAATCGCCATTAACAGGATTTTCCTGAAACGGCACCCCACTGGCAAAACTGCCGGGGAATTGACCGGTATAGAACTGATTCAGAAAACGACGATGATCTCCGCCATTGATCCCCAGACTGTTCGACAGTGCATCGTCCCAAGTCCAGCCAATATCGTCGTGACATCGAATGTAGTTCACCCAGGCGCAATCCGCCGCAATGTTAAAGCTCTTCTGCAGGGACCGCGTCAGCAAGGTCGTGTGACGGGTCGCCAATGCTTCCCATTGCAACGCCATCGCCAGAGGATTGTAAGAGAGTTCGCATTCATCGCGGTCGATGTACTCCAACACCTGATCCGGATGCACAATGGCTTCACTTTTAAATAACACCTGTGGTGCGGCGATACGCAAACAGCTGTTAAACGCCCGAATTAAGGTGTGCGCTTTCGGAAGGTTTTCACAAACGGTTCCCTTTTCTTTCCAGATAAACGCCAACGCATCCAGACGCAATACGTCGCAACCTAAACCCGCGAGAAACAACATTTCATCGACAACGGAGACAAATACATCTGGGTTGCTGTAGTTCAGATCCCACTGAAAGGAATTAAAGGTTGTCCAGACCCAGTGCCGCTGTTGCTCAAGGTAGGTAAAGCTGCCACGCCGAACCTGCGGAAAAATTTCACGCACGGTTTCGTTGTACGTTTTCACCTCATTTTCGTCGTCGAAGAAGTAATAAAACTCTTGATAGCGCTGCTCACCAGACAGAGCTTTTTGCGCCCACTCATGCTCGTCAGATGTGTGATTAAACACAAAATCCAGCACCAGTTTAATGCCGTGTTCATGCAGTGCATCCGCCAAAGCAGACAGATCGGTCACGGTACCCAGCTTGCTGTTCACCATCCGGTAATCACTGACCGCGTACCCACCATCGCTGTTGCCTTCTGGCGCTTTATAAAGCGGCATAAGATGCAGATAGTTGACACCAAGCGATGTTAAATAAGGAATTTTTTCCATCAGACCAGAGAGGTCATCCGCAAACAGATCCACGTACAGCGCCATGCCCACCATCTTTTCGCTGCGGTACCACAATTCCTGCTCGTCTTGCTCTACCGCTGTTTGCCGAAAGGCATCCGCCAGATGCTGACACAACTTGGTCAAGTAATAAAAAAGATCGTAATGATGACCATAAAGTGGCAACAACTGCTGGAACAGCCGTGGAAAGTAGGCGTCGTAGCGCCGCTTGAACCGGGCAATGTCTGTTTTCTTCCACTTCTCGAAGCGCAAACCGGTCCAGACCCGTTCCAAGGTTTGTTGAGTTTCATAGTCGATGTTCATACTTACCATCTTAATCGTTTAAGTTTTGAAGATTCTAGTTAATAGATCCGGAAATTTCCAGCGTAAAAGCATAATATAACCAAGGGGTATAAAAATGCTCTGAACCACCTAATATGACTTATATGAGTTCATCAAAACGATCAAATCTTAAACTTTTTCAGGAAAAACTGGACTTTAACCGATAACAAATTAGAATCTTAATCGTTTTAGTTAATTCTGACAGGACCTCCTCATGAACCAAACCCTACAAGCCGACCCTTGGTGCTATCGCGAACACAGCTTCAGGGCCGCTGACGCAGCTTATAAAGAAAGCCTGTTTGCCGTCGGCAATGGCTACCTGGGCATACGAGGGTATTTTGATGAAGGCTACCCAGACGGCACACCGAACACATCGGCCGCCTGCTTTCTCAATGGAGTCTATGAATCATTGCCGATCGAATACGATGAATCTGCCTATGGCTTCGCCAAGAACTGCCATCGTATTGTTCCGGTACCACGTCAGTATTTTGAAATTGAACTGAATGGTGTGCGTTTATCTTTCGTATCCGAGCAGGTTATTAACTACCTGCGCGAACTGAATTTTCAGACCGGGGCTTATACACGCACTCTCACATGGCAATGCCCGACCGGCGAAGCGATGGAAATCAGTTTTGAACGGGCCGCGTCGCATCAAAATGAATCTGTAGCACGAGCCCAGCTCACGATCCGACCGCTGAACTTCAATGGAACTGTGACGGTCCGCAGCGTTCTCGATCCATCCAACAGCTCGTTAAACGATTTGGATGACCCACGAAAAGGTGGAACCATTCCCGCTGAAAACTGGTTACGACAAGCGGAGCATCACGCAAGCGACGGTAGTTACTATCACTACCGTACACGCAACAGCGGCATTGATGTTGTCGCGTTTATGACGACCCAAGCAGACGAGGCCGAAATCACCTCGGAGCACAGCGAGCAGCGCTCAGCACATCAGGTGTCATTGAACGTGAGCGAAGGTAAACTCAGCCGAGTCGTCAGCACGGTCAGTTACACCGACTCACGTAAGCACGCAGAGAACGAATTGCTTAATCATGCTCGGCGCAGCGCTGCACAACTGGCGCAACTGGCTCATGACGAATTCTTAACTGCACAGACTAAAGCTCTGCGTGACTTCTGGTCGACGGCAGACATCCAGATTGACTCCGATGATGGTGCCCAGTACGCCACACGTTTTTCCCTGTTTCACCTTTTTCAATCCACCGGACGAGACGGGCTTAGCAGTATCGCCGCCAAAGGTTTAACGGGAGCCGGGTACGACGGACATTACTTTTGGGATTCTGAAACCTACATATTCCCATTTTGGTTATTCAGCCACCCAGACATGGCAAAAAGCCTGCTGCAATATCGGGTCAGCACGCTCGCCTCGGCGAAACAAAGGGCGCGTGAAATGGGTCACGCCAAAGGCGCATTGTTCGCATGGCGAACCATTGGTGGTGAAGAATGTTCTTCCTATTTCCCGGCTGGCTCGGCGCAGTACCACATCAACGCTGACATCGCATATGCCAGTAAAAGTTACTTTCAAGCCACGAATGATTTTACCTTTTTAAAAGAAGGACTGGCCGAACTGGTTTTGGAAACAGCACGCATCTGGCTCGACCTGGGTCACAGCGGCGACGATGGCCAATTCCGGATTTTTGCGGTCACCGGACCTGACGAATACACGGCGGTCGTTAACAATAATTTTTACACCAACAAAATGGCGCAAGCGCATTTGCACTGGGCCTGCGAGCTTGCCCAAATGCTGCTCAGTGAACAGCCTGCTTTTGCCCAGGAATTGATGCAACGCATCAACTTGCAGGAAACGGAAATCATCCACTGGCAACAAGCAGCCAACTCCATGTACCTGCCGTTCGACAAAGATAAACAAATCTATGCCCAGGACGATAGCTTCCTGCAAAAACCAAGGTGGGATTTTGAAAACACGCCTGCGGAAAAATACCCGCTACTACTGCACTTTCACCCCCTGGTCATTTACCGGCATCAAGTTCTGAAGCAAGCGGACACCCTGCTCGCTCTGCTGTTAGCTGGTGATGACATTGATCCAGACACCAAAAAACGGTGCTTTGATTATTACGAACCGATTAACACGCATGACTCCACGTTATCGACCTGTGTGCATGGCGTCATAGCCAATGAAATCGGCTATGCAGAGAAAGCATACGATTACTACCGCACCACCATGCACCTCGACCTGGACGATGCTCACCACAATACCTACTACGGCGTGCACACTGCAGCGATGGGTGGCATTTGGATGGGCGCAGTACAGGGGTTTGCCGGCCTTCGGTATGCCTCAGGGCAGCTCAGTTTCCGCCCTTCGTTGCCAGCAGCCTGGCGCTCGTTGTCGTTCAAGGTGAGTTATCAGGGACGAGTAATAGCCATCACGCTCAATCACCAAGAGGCATCTTTTGAACTGTGCTCAGGTGAGGCGTTAACAGTGCTGCTCAATGGCAAACCGCTACATGTTGAACAGAGTTTAAAGACAGCGAGTCTCTGATATGCAAAGGAATGCGCGAAAAACACGGAAAAATAATCCTTCAAAAATGGTGAAGAAACCGATCGAACTTCCGGCACAGAGTTTTCGCCGTCCGGCAAATTCACCATTTAAAATTTCCATGTATTTTGCGTTACGCACACAAACGACAACTTAATTGCGAGCCTGATTAGAGTAACAAACATGATAGACAGCAGCGCATATTCAGCCGCCATCTTTGATCTCGATGGCGTGATCACCGACACCGCCCCCCTGCATTTTCAGGCGTGGAAAGCCACGGCAGATAAATTGGGGATCGAGTTTAATCATGACGACAACGAACAGCTTAAAGGCGTCGACCGGATGGCATCCATGGAATTCATTTTGTCATTAGGTCATCGGCAGGTCAGCGAAGACGAAAAGATCGCACTGGCCGATGAAAAAAACGGCTACTACCGACAATTGCTGCAACAGCTAACGTCGAAAGACGTACTGCCAGGTGTACGGACCTACCTGCAAAACCTGCGCGCTCAGGGTATTAAAATCGGATTAGCATCCGCAAGTCGTAACGCACCCGATATCCTGCACGCCTTACAGCTCACCGACTGCTTTGACCACATCGCCAACCCTTCATTGGCACGCAGCAAACCCGCACCAGATATTTTCCTGTATGCCGCTTATGGCTTAGGCGTACACCCGGAAAACTGCATAGCCTTTGAAGATGCCGTTGCCGGGTTAAAAGCCATTAAAGCGGCGGGTATGTTTGCCGTTTCTGTTGGAGATTCAACCCTGAAAACGTACAGCGATTCCCACCTCAACAGCTTCATAGAGTGTTGCTAGGCAATGCTGGGTTTGTCCCGGCCGCTTGGCCGGGACTTTTTTTAAGAAGCGCAGAAAGACTGACATTAAAAACATTTTGAGGTCGCGCGTTGAGAGCGTCGTTGATTTCCGCTGCGTTTTTATTGATTCATCACTTTAAATAAACGCTCGGATATCGACTGCCTTGTTCGATTATGGCAGACAATGACCTTGTAGCCACTTAAGCGGTCGTTTCCCGGTCAATGTAGGTGACCGGTAATACCCGTGAACTGAAGTTATCTGGCGACAGCACCATCATGGCAGCCAACTGACCTTTTTCGAACGAAGGCTGTTGCACGGTCGATAGGGTTGGGTGTGAACGGACCGTTTCAGGGATGCCATCGAAACCAACGATTTTCAGATCTTCTGGTACACGAATGCCCAGTTCACGAGCAACAGACAGAGCGGCCAATGCGAGCTGGTCGGACTGACACAACAGACCTTTGGGTACCGGGGTATTCATCAGTGCGTTGCGAGCGGCTTTCACCCCTTCGTTCCAGGTACTTTCGGGTGTACTCCAAATATGGTCGTTGGATATCTCGATGCCGGCCTCTTTGGCGGCGTCGAGATAACCGTCCAAGCGCTGACGGGACACGGACATTTCGAAGTCATGCAACTGGTGATTATCAAGCCGCAAAAATTTATCGGTCAAGGTCAAGCGCAAGCCAATAATGGCGATGTCTTGGTCGACCTTGGCAAACAAACGCTGGGCACTTTCTTTGGCACCGCGGTAGTTGTCGACGTTCAGTGCCAGGTGGTTCGGCAAACTGAAATCGACCGTAACAATGGGTTTGCGCTGAGCCTCAATACGGGGTAACAGAACAAGGTCTCTCGGTGGTCCGTAGATAATGTACCGGTCAGGAATGGCCTCAAGGCTCGATTGCGCGTAAAACTCCTGCCGTCCGGGCATCAATAACAGATTTTTTTTCTGTTCATCCAACACCGAAGCGACACCTTCCAGAAACTCGATGGCGCAACTGTCTTTGAAATTGTAGGACATATTCTCAGCCAGCATGACACCCACGACGCCGGTACTGCCCGTACGCAAACTGCGGGCGGCGGGGTTTGGGCCAAAATAGCCCAATTTTTCGCATTCTCTGAGGATACGGGAACGCAATTCAACCGACAGCTGATCCGGTCGGTTGAACGCATTGGAAATGGTGGCAGTAGAAACCCCGAGCTTTTCCGAGACCTCCTTAACAGTCAGTCGCGGTGGTGGTGCTTTTTTGTCGGGATTTTTACGGCTCATTACTGCAATTTCTTTTCATATACTTTATATGAGAAGGCTTCAACAACGTGAGGATGCTGCGCACCTGACACCTGGGTATAGCCTTCCGGTTCGGGGACCTCGAACCGCTGATCAGAAAGATTGACCATGACGAGGACAGCTTGCGACTCGTCCTGACGCACATAGGCCAACACGTTCGCGTCGGTAGGATACCATTCAAAGCTGCCCTGCACTATCGCCGGTTGCTGCGCTCGCCAAGCCAACAATCGTGCCGTAAACTGAAACATGGAATCGTCGTCTGCCAGTTGAGCCAAGGCCGGCTGCGCCGCATGCCGCGGATCAATAGGCAACCAGGTTTGTGCCCCCTGATTAAAACCGCTATTAATGCTGGTATCCCACGCGATTGGCGTTCGGCAGCCATCACGACCCTTGTACTCAGGCCAGAACTCTACCCCAAACGGATCCTGGAGCTGCTCAAACTGAACGTCGCCTTCCGCAAACCCCAGCTCTTCACCTTGATACAGGCAGACACTGCCGCGCAGCGTCAGCAGAAAAACCAACATGGCTTCTGCCTGAGAACGAATGACGTCACCAGAAGGGCTCCAACGTGTGGCACTGCGTATCACATCGTGATTACTGATCGCCAAACAGGGCCAGCCATTCACTAACTTGGCGTTTAATTGATCAACGGTCTGTCGTATATAATCCGCCGAATGTTTTTCACCCAGCAATTCGAAGGTATAGGCCATGTGCAGTTTATCGCGACCTTCGGTATAGGCTGCCATGATATCCAGTGCGTGAGGCGCACCAATTTCACCAACGGTTGTCGAGCCCGGGTATTCATCTAATACGCCACGGAGGCGCTGCAGAAACTGTAAGTTATCCGGACGACACATCTGGTTCATATGATGCTGTCGTGCAAATGGATTGGTTTCCGCAATGCCTACAAACATTTTGTCTGGTGTGTCCGCGACTTCATTGTCGGCCAAGCTGGCATCATGAAAATACATGTTAACCACGTCCAGGCGGAAACCATCGACGCCAATATCCAACCAAAAACGGGCGGCGTCCAGAATGGCGTCCTGCACGTCCCGATTATGAAAGTTTAAATCCGGCTGACTGGTTAAAAAGTTATGCAGGTAGTACTGCTGACGGCGCGTGTCCCACTGCCAGGCGGAGCCACCAAATAACGATAACCAGTTATTCGGAGGGGTACCATCTGCTTTAGCATCTGCCCAGACATACCAATCGGCCTTGGCATTGGTCCTGTTCTGTCGGCTTTCAACAAACCAAGCGTGTTGATCCGAGGTATGACTGTACACCTGATCGATAATCACCTTTAACTTACGATCGTGCGCTTGTGCCACCAGCTGTTTGAAATCGTCAATATCGCCAAACAAGGGATCCACATCGCAGTAATCAGCGACGTCATAGCCGAAGTCTTTCATTGGCGACGTGAAGAAAGGTGATAACCAGATGGCATCCACACCCAGAGCCGCTATGTAGTCGAGCTTGCTGATGATGCCGGGAATATCCCCGACACCATCGTTGTTCGCATCACAGAAGCTACGTGGGTAAATCTGATAGATGACGGCACCGCGCCACCAGTCATTGTTTATGGTCATGCATTAACCCCCTTTCACCGAACCGGCAAGCAGACCACGGACAAAGTATTTCTGCATCGACAGGAATACCACAATCGGCACAGCAATGGAGATGAAGGCACCACTGGTCAGAATCTCCCAGTTGTCGCCACGTGACCCTAACAGTTCAATCAATTGCTGCGTCATAACCGTTTTACCTTCGCCCTGACCAAGGAACACAGCAGCAACCAACAGGTCATTCCATACCCAGAGGAACTGGAAAATGGCAAAGGACGCTAAAGCGGGCATCGACAAAGGCAAAATCATTTTCATGAAAATCTGAAAGTGTGTAGCGCCGTCCATGTAAGCGGACTCAATAATGTCTTTCGGCAAGCTGGCCATGTAATTGCGCAACAAATAAATAGCCAAAGGCAAACCAAAGCCCGTATGCGCCAACCAAACGGTGATGTAAGACTTAGACGGCATCCCAGTGATGGCACCAATATCCGCGAACAAGCGCAACACCGGAATCAAGCTCATTTGCAGTGGCACAACAATCAAACCAATGATCATTGCAAGGAAAAACAGTCGCCCTTTAAACCGCATCCAGGCCAAAGCGTAGGCTGCAAATGCCGCGATTAAAATGGGGATGAAGGTCGCCGGAATGGTCACCGTAAAGGTATTGATAAAGGCACGACCGACCCCTTCGGATTTTAATACTTCACGGTAATTGTCCAGTGTGAATCTCGGCGGTGTTTTCACCTGATAAAACACTCGGGGACCACGGTTATGTGTGAACGGTTCATCGTTAACCCATTCGACGGAACCATCTTTATTGACAGTCATCTGACTACCGTCGTCCAGAGTCATGGTTTCGCCAGCGGCAAAATCACTCAGGGTTTTAGCGGTGGGTCCCCAGGTTGAAATAATCGCCTTAGACTGGTCATCAAATATTTCATCAACGATCAGATAGCCATTGTCCGTCGGGGTTTGAACATCTTCTTTCGGTAGTCGATACACTTCCTGGCTTTCACTGGCGGTCAACGCAGACCACCAACCAGATACCGATAATTGATCTTTATCGCGAACAGAGCTGACCAATAAGCCGACCGTCGGTATGGTCCATAACATCACCAAGATAATTACCATGGCTTGTTTGGTCACCGCCGCTGTTTTTGTACTATGCGCTTCAATAGACACGGTCAACCCCTTACTGTTCAGTTTCTCGAGCGGATTTAATGTTGTAGATCATCACTGGTAATACAGCGATCATCAGAATAACGGCCACGGTGCTGGCGGTACCGGAGTTGGCATTACGGAACATTTCGTTATACATCAGGTTCGCCAACACCTGCGTGTCCCACTGCCCGTTCGTCATGGCATAAACGATATCGAAGACCTTCAGAACCAGAATGGTAATGGTGGTCCACACCACGACAATCGTGCCCCAGATTTGCGGAATCACGATCTTAAAAAAGATTTCCAGTTCACTGGCACCGTCCAGTGTTGAGGCTTCCAGTGTATCTTCCGGCACGCCGCGAATGGCCGCACCCAGAATAACCATGGCAAACCCGGTTTGAATCCAGATCAGGATGACCATCAGTAAAATGTTGTTCCAGAACGGCACCGCGATCCACGCTTTCGGCTCACCACCAAAGGCAACCACCAGCGCGTTTAAAATACCGATCTGATCCGAACCAGGACCACGGTAGTCGTAAACAAATTTCCAGATAATAGAAGCGCCGACAAACGAAATGGCCATCGGCAGGAAGATCAGTGTTCGGGCTATTTTGCCCCACCAGATACGGTCGGTTAAATACGCAATCACCAACCCAAACATGGTTGACATCGTCGGCACGATGATCAGCCATAGCAAATTATTCACAATGGACGATTGAAAACCGTCGCTGGTAAATGCCCAAACATAATTGGCAAACCAGACAAATTCTTCACCTTCGCGATCCATGAACGAAAGTTGAAACGATTTGAAGACGGGATAAACCAAAAAGACCAATAAAAACGCCAGCGCCGGTCCAATAAATATCCATGGACGGATGCCTTCTCTGAGTGAGTCGCGCTTGATTTGTTTGTCTGCAGGAGCGCCATCGGATGTCAGGAATTTATCCAACAACAGGTTACTGCCGACGTAAAAAAGAATACTGCCACCAACAGCAAATACAATTGCTATCGCAGCGTTGACGAGTTGTTGAAACACAACGGCCCCCTACTAATTATTAGCTGTAAAAGGAAAGGAGGGCCGCATGTGCGGCCCTTGAGAACTTACTTGATTGCGTCCCAGCTGTCTTGAATTTCTTCAACAACTTCATCGACAGAAACACCGCTGGTGTAATCCACCATGCCGGTCCAGAAAGAACCCGCACCCACAGCGCCTGGCATCAGGTCAGAACCGTCGAAACGGAACGTGGTTGCGTTCAACAGAATGTCACCCTGACGCTTCAAAGTTTCATTCATGTACAGGTCTGTATTCACACCTTTATGAGCCGTTAAGAAGCCACCTTTGGCCATCCACAGTTCATGTGCCAATGGTGTTGTCAGGTATTGCAGAACCGCATCGGTTGCTTTGTTGGCTTTGGTCACGGTAACAACAGTACCCGCACCCAACACAGGCTTACCTAAGTTCTTAGATGCGAAAGCCGGGAAGTAGAAGAAGTCAACATCTTCACCCACCACGGTACCTTCAGGGAAGAACGCAGGAATAAAGCTCGCTTGACGATGCATCATACAATCCGCAGGAACACTGAACAGACCTTTAGGGCTGTCACGGAAATCCGTGGTTGATACTGCAGCTGCACCACCGGCAACATACTTATCATTCAATGCAAACTTACCGAAAGTTTCGATGGCTTCCACCACTTTCGGATCGGTGAATTTCAGGTCATTAGTGACCCAACGGTCGTAATCAGCAGGAGACTGTGTGCGCAACATCATGTCTTCAACCCAGTCGGTTGCTGGCCAACCGGTAGCAGCACCAGAACCCAGACCGATACACCAAGGCGTGTTGCCGTCTTTTACCATCTTGTCTGACAGAGCAATTAACTCTTCCATGGTTTCAGGCACTTCGTAGCCGTTGTCTTCGAAGTTATCCGGTGAATACCAAACCAAACTCTTCAGGTCGACACGGAAGAATACGCCGTAGAAGTTATCTTTACCGCTCTTGTCTGCGTAAGTCGCCAGATCGATCCAAGAGTCTGCTGCTGCGTAGTTCTTCTTCACCGCATCACGTACTTTTTTATCGACAGGTTGCAACAACCCACGAGAAGCCAAGTCAGCTGCTAAACCCGGTTGTGGGAACACGGCGATATTTGGCGGGGTACCCGCTTGAGTATCAATAACGATTTGCTGTTCGAAGCTGTCTGAACCGGTGTATTCAACCTTAGCACCCGTTGCCTGTTCGAAATAAGACAAGATGCCTTGGAAAATGGCGTTTTCTGGCGCCAACCAAGGGCCTGAAATCGTCACAGTCTGTCCAGAAAGATCCATTTTGCTGAAAGCATCCAGAGAATCCCAGTGATAATCACCAGAACCTTTGGCTGGCATATGACCAGCAGCCATTACGGTGCCTGCCATTGCGGTGGTCAGCGCGATCGCCAGCGCATTTCTTCGTAGAACTTTTTTCATCGTAATCACCTATTTTTGTTGTATTTCTATCATCTGAGCCCAGGCTCTATTGAAAACTGTGCACCATTTGCGTGAATTATCTTAAACGATTAAGAAAAATTTAAAAGGCCTTTATTATACTAAAATGTAATTTATAGACCTTGTTATATCAGTGAAAACGCTAAAGGATGAAAATCAGCCACTGTATTATTTTTATTAAATAGCAATTTTTCTTTATCGATTAACCTAAAACACCTAAGCCAGAGCCCTGAATTGATTCAGTGGCACCTGGGCTTGAGTCTTAAAGCATAAGAAGGAGCATAGATCAAAATACGAACTCTGCTGTCAAAACATTTCAACTGGGTGCGACATGCGACTAAAGTCTAATGCGTTAAGTAAACGCCCCGATTATAAAGGTACAGGTGGTTCAATTGATTCAATTCAGCCTTGTACAACCGAAATCAGGGTGAGGCATGCCAAGAAGAGAATGAGTGATTCTTTTCAAATACACGATGCTGTTTAAGAATTTCTGGCTTCTGGTTATGGCTTTATTGGCGACACATCAGGACCCTTTATGGACATCAGGCTTTCGTACCTACCGGTGGACTGGAGGTACCTCAAACCCGCATCCAGAGCCTCCGCAAGATCCGCACTTCTGGAGGACTGCTTCGTAAACAACACGAAATAGGTATTTACCTCCACAGGCTCTGGGTGGAAGGTTAACCGCTGTAATTGATCGGCGGTAAACAGCCGCCGCGCCGTGGTCAGGCCGACCAATCTGGACGTCTGATACACATCGATACGACCTGCCATCAACATTTTAAAGGCAGCTTCTTCGGTTTCGATCAACTCGGCCTCAATTCCCAAACGACGGTAGGCTTCCTGCTGCTTAAAGCCAACCACCACACCGACACGGTATTTGCCAATGTCCGTCAATGTTTGCCAGTCAAACGGCGTTGATTTCAGATGAAAGAAAACCCCGTTATCCTGCACCAGAGGAACAGAATGAATGAGAAAATCATCGCGTCGCTGCTGGGTTGAGTTCCAGGGAAAAGTGCCATCATATTCGCCCTGTCGCACATATTCGTAACTGCGCTTCCAGGGAAAATAATCAAATGTGACGGACAGTTGCTGTGAAGCATACGCTTCATAAATTAACCGCTCCAGAAGCCTGGCCTGGGGGTCGAACTCAGAAACATAGGGAGGCCAATCACCGATCGCAAATCGCACGGCCGGCTCCGCGATAACGACATGAGAGAAAAGCAAGAAAACAGCCAGTAATACAGCTCGCATAGCATTCACCTACAACTCAAGGGTCAAACTTCGCTGATGAATACAAACAGTATAGCCGGTTGTGACGCTAACAGGCCGGACCAGCTATTGATCCCGGCCTGTTAAATCGATTTAGGACGCTAAAAACGGAACGGCAACTCAAACACGTCCTGCTCGGTCGCGGTGACGATACGCAGGCTGTTCAGTTCATCACGGAAGGGAATGGTCACCAGCCAATAGCCATCATTCTGGTAGTTCATAGTAGACGGTGCAATGCGTTCACCGTATTCATTAATGCCATGAACAGCAATTAGGTTACTTAAATCTCCCCTTAATTCGAAGTGATACCCGGCAAAGTTACCCCGACTGACGTTATCGAGCGTTACGTCTACGCCATTTACCTGCTTGGTTTTCCACAAATCGTTAAAGGCATAGTCCTGATTTGTCAGCGTCAGCGGCATTCGCAAGGTCAGTTTTCCGGCAAAGTCTTTAAACGGCTGTCCGGCTTCGTAGCCTGCATCAAAATCAAAGTTCACCACACCAAAAGGCTGCTGCCGAACAGTCTGACTGGGCAGCAAACGAATTCCTTCCTCATCCTGGCGATACGGAAATCTCACAGGTACAAATTGCTCTACTGCGTCTTTAGCGGACAATTGATAACTCAGCGACGACATGGACGCATACAATTCAATCCACAACGGCAGGTTCACATGAGCCTGAGGATTGTTATTCCAACCGTCTGGGTTATGGGTAATAAACAGTTTGACGCCAGGCCACGCTTTATTAGCGACCGCGCGCTGAGTAGGATCATCCATCGACCATTGATCCGGCGTGGCTTTGACTAATCTCATATCGACAAACTGGTACTGATTCCATTTTGCACGCTGCACGGGGGTATAAGACAGTGCGAACGGATGAACCGAATCGTCACCTTCACCTTCGCGGACGAATATGTTGTCCAAGACGAATTCGACGCTGCGCTGTTCAAAACCATTGGCAATATACAGCTCAATCGCGGACACCTCGCCCTGATAGCTCTGATCGGATAACGCACCAAAGGTCGACTTCCAGCCCTCGCGCAGAACCTGACCTTGAGCATTCAGGCCACGCACTTCTAATAACTGATCCGACTTACCGGTCACTTTGTAGCGCACACTGCTACGCCCCAATGCGACAATCTCAACCTGGGTTCCTGCAAAGGAAGCCATCTCGCCCGCTTTCAGATCTACCGGCAGTTTCTGCACCGAAAGCGGATAACCCAACTGGTAGCGCCCGCGCACCTGGCTGATATCAGACACGTTGGTATCCGCGGTAAGCCGAACCCGTTTGGTCACCGAGGCTTGCTCAAAAAAGGCAGTTCCCTGGGTCTCGGGTTCATGATTTTTAACACCAAAAAACGCTGGATTGGTAACGCACAGTTCATCCCGCAGCAGACTGCCCCCCTGGCGATCCAGTACGTCGTCAATCGTCAGCGAATAACGAAACAACTCGCCCAATCCGGAGGTATCGTCAAGGGTGGGCAGCGCCGCTTTGGCGTCGACAGCCATTTCCAGAAAATCACTGTCGAGCATTCGGATACCCTGCACATCTACCGCGAAGGGTCCATTAATAAACAGAGGCTTGCCGCCGTATTCCGGCACGTCGAAGCTTGGCAATTGCGCCAGACTGATGGGCCGGTTGTAATTCATCGGTTTGTCGTTGATTTCTGTCTCACCAGCGCCAACACTGACCATGGAACCGCCAAACAGCGAAGCCAAACTGTTTTCCAGACTGTGTTTTAAATCACTCAGAGAATGTCGGTTCACCGACCAACTGGCCGTCACCTTGGTATCGTCAGCACGAATCGATAATTGATTGAGCAAAGACGACAGGACATCCGAAGTCACGCGGCTGTTATTTCTGGTGGTTTCGATCCAGCTATTAGCCATGTTACTGGCCTGGGCATTCCAGGCGCTGTCAGTACTGTTCAGCGTAGCGTCCATCCGTACGCCCCGCGCCATAACGTCAACCTGAGCGCTTAGCGAGAGACTGCTGACACTGGGAATGCTTTTGGCGACTTGGCCACCAATCATACCGGCAATCCCGGGCAAGGCATTGCTGCTGTCAGTTGGCGAAAAGACCATGGCACTGAGGAATTTGTATTTTTTGAGTTGCTGCCACTGGGCCAGCTGCGTTCCCGCACCAGGCACCGACGTGAGTCTTGACTCAAATTGATTAATAGCGGCAACCGAGGTTGCAAAGACCACCTGGTCTTTCATGAGTTTGGCGTAAACAGGCTGAGCACCGGCAACCACCTCAGACGGACATTGGTCCGCACTGACCTGTTTTTTCCGTTGCATCGGGGTAATTCCCTGCTCGGGGCTTCCCATATCAAAATAACGGCTGATCTGCGCACGCCACTGCTCCGGTGAAAAGTGACCCGTGACCACCGCAAGGCCATCAACCCGATTGCCGCCGTTACTGGCCAGCGCAACAATATAAGCCTGATTCAAAGTCAGCTGATCGGTCGCTGCCATGGACAACACATCGACGAGCAGATTAGCGTCTGCATCCGGGTTAAAGAAATCCGTCACTTGGGTTCTGGTCAGCTGCTCAAGTTTATTGAGTTGGGAGAAGTCGATATTGGCGACCGCCAATGTTTGATCATGTACCAGCGCGGATTCGATCTGTGAGGCGTTTGGGTCCGGCATCATAAACAACCAATACCAAAGACCTCCGGCGGCGCCCAGTACCAGAACCAATACTGCCACGAAAGACCAGACCAGCCGTTTTAAGTGTCGGGCGAAATTTCCGGACGAAGCTTTCTTGGGTTCCGTGACGGGGGGTGACGGCGCATCGGCCACTTCAACGACTTCCAGCAGCAAACCTACGGCGGAAAAACGCCCTTTTGCCGAGGCGATCTTATTGACATCCGCGCTGGTCATCAATGAGGTACGCTTACCCGCCAGCAGTTTCTTCCGCACAGTCAGCTCGGGCAGCTTGGTTAATTTCATCAACGCCGGAAGTGCGTCTTTCTCATTCACGCCCGGTTTTAATTTACCCAGACTGACTAAACGGTATTTCACTCACATTACCTCAACCAAAGAACCCGCAGACATTACTCTGACTGGTCAATGAGCGCAATTTCAGCCAAGGCAGGAATGTTCAGACTGTGAAGTAAGGCACATAGTCATTCAGCTGAATGCCGCGAGCGGCGCTTAGGTTGCGGTCAAAAAATGCACAGAGAACAGATTAGCGTCGTCGGTAAAGCATTCCGTGCTGTCAAAACCCGCGTTCAGAGCCATCATACGGAAACCTTCAATGGAAAATTTATAGGAGTTTTCCGTGTGAATGGTTTCGCGCTCTGTAAAATGAAAGGGCTGCCCCTGTATCGTCACCGTTTGCGCGACTCGGCTGACCAGATGCATTTCAATGCGGTGCTTCTCGGCGTTATACAGCGCATGGTGCCAGAAATTATCGACGTTCAAGTCAGTATCGTAAGTCGCCTTAATTCTATGCAACAGATTAAGGTTAAACGCAGCTGTGACGCCCTGCCGGTCATTATAAGCCGCCAACAACTTAGGCACCGGCTTCACCAAATCGACGCCGATTAACAGAGCATCGCCCGGCGATAGCAAACTGCGAATATGTTTCAGAAAGTGAATGGCATCGGGCATATCAAAATTGCTGATCGTTGAACCCGGGAAAAACACCAATTTTCGGTGCGCGGTCTCATCCGCAAAGGATGCCGGCAATTCGATTGGCGAAAGATAATCCGCAACCACCGGATGTACTTCCAATTCCGGGTACTCCTGCTGCAATGCGTGCGAACTGGACAACAGAATTTCTTCGCTGATATCAATCGGTGTGTAACTGCGAGGTCGTTCCAGAGCGTTGATGAGCTTGCGAATTTTGATGCCGGCACCGGACCCGAATTCCAGGATATCCACATGGGGGCCAATCATCCCGGCAACCGTCGGCAGAATATCGTCCAGGATTTTCAGCTCGGTTCGGGTGTGGTAATACTCATCGGTCTGACAAATCTGGTCAAACAACTCCGAGCCCTTTTCGTCGTAAAAGTATTTGCAAGGCAGCGATTTCTGCGGTTGCGACAAACCGTCATAGATATCCAGCAGAAACTGATCCGCCGTATTAACCAACGCCTGCCGTTTTATGTTTAACTCAGTCATCTTTTGCGATCCTTATACCGGTGAACTGCCAACGGGCCGTTGCTGGGAAAAAGTTACGATAGCTATCCCGCACATGGTTTGGCGGCGTCGCACATGAGCCTCCACGCAGGACAAATTGGTTACTCATGAATTTTCCGTTGTATTCGCCAACAGCCCCTTCCGGCGTCTTAAACCCGGGATACGGCAAATACTGGGAACCGGTCCATTGCCACAAACAGTTATATAGCTGTTGCACGGCGGTGCGCGGAGCGGGAGCGGGTTGCAATTGATCCGGGTTATAGGTGTGTTGAATAACAGGCTCCACCTGCGCCAGCACTTCCCATTCAAATTCAGTCAGCAACCGTGCGCTTGCCCAATTTGCATAGGCGTTGGCTTCAAAAAAACTGACGTGGGTAACCGGTGCGTTCGGATCGACAGGGGTTAAACCTGCCAAGCTGTAATGGAACCAATCGCCGTTTCGCGCTTTCCAGTACAATGGCGCCTGTATCGCTTGCTGCTGTTTCCAAGCCCAGCCTTCACTGAGCCAATACAGTGGGTTATCGTAACCACCGTCGAGCATAAAGGCCTGAAATTCCGCATTGGTGATCAGCCGGTCAGCGGCGCTGAACCCATAAAGATAAACTTGGTGCCGCGGGAGTTCATTGTCGAAACTAAACCCACGCCCCCTAAAACCCACTTCATATAAGCCTTCTTCAACAGACACCCAATTTAACGCCGACGCTGGCGGAAACGGGTCGACTGGTTTTGTAATCACCGGGTTGAGTGGATTAATCGACAGAGCATGCTGAATATCGGTGACTAACAATTCCTGATGTTGCTGTTCATGATGAAGACCCAGCTCCAACAACGGTGCGAGTGTTTGTTGCAGGGTTGCAGGCGCGCTTACCAACAGTTGATCCATTTGCTGATTCACGTACTGCCGGTAACGCAATACCTCATCTTTTCCAGGGCGCGAAATCAACCCGCGTTGCGGGCGCGGAAACTGTTCACCGACGCTGTTGTAATAGGAATTGAACAGGACTTCATAATGTGGATCGAATACGCGGTATTCTGGCAGGAACGGCTTCAACAAAAAGGTTTCAAAAAACCAGGTGGTGTGCGCCAGATGCCATTTTACCGGGCTCGCATCGGGCATAGACTGTATCGTCTGGTCTGCTTCAGAATAGGGTTCAGCCAACCGTTCGCTGTCTTGCCGAACGCGGTGAAAATCCAATATCGCTGCTGTGGGTTGTTCCATGAGATGTGCTGTCATCTCGCCCCCTTTCTTATTATTCAATGACTGTCTTCAGGCGTCGTACGTGGTTACCCGTATAGGAGCACGTCAGACGCACTTAGTTCACTAAACCCCCATCCTAAAGTAAAAATGTGTCGATAAAACGACGGGGCGGCATTTTTCGGAAACTAAACCCTTGAGTTTAGACGCAAGTCCCGAATTCGCCACGACTGGGTGGACGTTGACCTCGGAAGTCACTAGCCCTTCGCCAAATCAGGTCATAAAAGCGATCGTACAAGCCGGTGTTACACCTTACCCACAGGCAGGAAACAGCTTAAATCATTGACTGCCACCGCCCTCTAATTATTTACATCTCTAAACATTCCACCAACGTAGAAAATACACAAAATCCGCCAAAACTGACTATATTTTGACCGATTGGTTGCGATTTACGGTAAATATACGTATTTTTAAAAACAATTGTTCACTGGGAGGAAAAAATGGGTACTTCAACTGATAAGTACAGTATCGAAAATACCGACTATACCGTTGGTCAGGACAACGTTCAGAAATGGGGCTTTGATATTCATAACCCTGTTTTTGGTATCAGCGCCGGTTTGATTATTTTATTCCTGATCGCCACGTTGGTGAGTGACCCGGAGTCGGCCAAATCGCTTCTGGATGGTTTGAAGTGGGACATCATTGCCAAGTTCGATGCTTTGTTTATGTGGTCTGGCAATATCTTTGTTGTGTTTTGTCTTGGCTTGGCCATATCGCCCTGGGGCAAAATCCGCATTGGTGGTCGTGACGCAGCCGCTGAACACTCTACCCTGTCATGGCTGGCGATGCTGTTTGCCGCAGGCATGGGTATTGGCCTGATGTTCTGGGGTGTTGCAGAACCAGTCGCCTATTTTACCGGTTGGTATGAAACACCACTGGGTGTGGAGGCTTATTCTCCAGAAGCTGCCAGCATGGCCTTGGGCGCTACGATGTACCACTGGGGCCTGCATCCGTGGGCGATCTATGGCGTTGTCGCACTCTCTTTGGCGTTCTTTGCCTATAACAAGGGTTTACCGTTGTCGATTCGATCAGCGTTCTATCCTATTCTCGGTGACCACACCTGGGGTTGGCCCGGACACATCATTGATATCCTGGCGGTACTGGCAACCCTGTTTGGTCTTGCCACCTCTTTGGGTCTGGGCGCACAACAGGCTTCGGCCGGTATGGGTCATGTCTTCGGCTTCAGCGCTGGGCTTGGATTGCAGCTTATTGTCATCGTCGTGGTCACATTGCTTGCCATTATGTCCGTAATCCGCGGTCTGGAAGGCGGCGTCAAGCTGCTGTCGAATATCAATATGATCATTGCGTTTCTGTTATTGGCATTTGTGACTTTGGTTGCATTCGCGGTGTCTATGGGCACCATCCCGCAAACCGTCGGGGCCTATCTGAAAAACATCATTCCGCTGTCGAACCCTCATGGCCGGCCAGATGAGGCCTGGTTACAAGGCTGGACGGTGTTCTACTGGGCGTGGTGGATTTCCTGGTCACCTTTTGTCGGTATGTTTATCGCCCGCATCTCAAAGGGACGCACAGTCCGTGAGTTTGTTACCGCCGTGCTGCTGGTGCCCACCGCGGTCACCGTGATCTGGATGTCTGTATATGGTGGTATCGCGATTGAACAGATTCAAAATGGCGTAGGCGCCTTGGGCATGGATGGTCTGACCTCGGTACCATTGGCTATGTTCCAGATGTTCGATGAACTGCCGCTGGGCACGATTTTATCCTTTATTGCGGTTGTCCTGGTGTTGGTGTTTTTCATTACCTCGTCGGACTCCGGCTCACTGGTTATCGACAGCATTACCGCAGGCGGCAAAATCGACGCGCCAGTGCCTCAACGCATTTTCTGGGCGTCGGTTGAAGGTGCCATTGCGGCGGCGCTGCTTTGGATTGGTGGTACCCAGGCTATTGAAGCCCTGCAGGCGGGAGCGATATCGACCGGCCTGCCCTTTACCTTTGTTCTGTTGTTGATGTGTGTCTCGCTGCTGATGGGCATGCGCACTGAAATCAATAAATAACTTGCCCTTTTGCGCCCAGTTCCTGGGCGCACCTTCTCCACTTCATCAAAACTCCACATTGAACCGGCTTAGCACCAAAGCGTTCGGACCGGCAGTTCACTCAAATGTTGCTTGGCAATCTGAGCCTGTAATAACTCCGCCGTTGCCAAAGCATCCACCAGAGCATTGTGATTTTCGTAGGCAGGCAAATGATAGCGTTCCCGTGCGTTGGGTAGCCGGACGGAAGGGAGCGGCTTTTGTAGCCACTTTGCCAGCAAAGAACGTTCGCGGCGCAGATAATGCGATTCCAACTCCAGAGTATCGACAACCGGAAACAACCAATTCGCCCCGAACAGCCCGGCGATGGCAGAACGGAAAAACTCTCGTTCCATATAGCGGTAATGCACCACAACCTGCCTACCCTGTAACTGCTCAGCAACTTTAGGCAGAATAGACCTGAGCGACGGCGCGTCGGCAACGTCACTGTGCGTGATGCGATGCACAACCACCGACGATGATGTTAACCGACGACTGCGTACCACCCAGTACTGAGCCCGCGCGAGAAATATCCGGGACATATTAAAAGGCACTAAGCCAATACTGACGATGTCATCCCGCTGCGCATCCATGCCAGTCGTTTCAATATCTATCGCCACAAATTCCGTCGTATTTACCCGTTGTTGGTCATCTGCCAAGGGCTGACGGTAGAACGTCTTTAGAAATTCCGGAAAATCTTGCTGCGATTGCTCGTAACAAAAATCGTCCCACTGGTCCGGCACGACCTGATAAGGATACAAAGACACCACGTTAACCCGTTGGTCCGGCAGTATAACGGTAGCGAAGAAATTTTTGGGCATTGCTGAGCACCTGAAAAGCCTCTTTCAAACCACGACGTTCTTTTTGCGACAGGGTTTCCGGCTCTACGGTATTGTCTGCCGTTTCACCGGCTTCCACGGCCGCTACCTGTTGCCGAATTCGAATCATCGAGAGATATTCCAGCGCATCGGAAATTTCATCTCGTTTGCCTTCCGGCAAAAGCTTGGACTGAGCGATATCATCCAATCGATCAAAAGAATTTTGGGCGAGTGAACCTTCGGCCAGCGCATGCAGGCGAATAACATCAACCAGCGGTGCCGTACCCCGACGCTTTAAATTCAGGCTATAGCGCTGCCGCCCATCTTTTTCAACGACGAAATTTTTAAAAAAGCCCAGTGGCGGCGTCCGATTCAACGCGTTACGCGCCAACGCTGCCAGAAACGGTCGATTGCTTTTTGCTTTATTCACGATAAAGCGCGTCAGCTGTTCCGCCCAGGCCGTTTTTCCGGCCACACCACTCAAGTCGAAAAATATTGACGCATTGAGCAACGCTTGTGGATCCGGATTCTCAATCCACAAGCTGAATTGCGCTTTCCAACCCTCCAGAGTCATACGCCATTGTGGGTTTGACGCCATGATGCCGCCATCGCAATAGGTATAACCGCACGCGTGCAAGCCATCGCAAACGAAATCTGCCAGACTTTTAAAATACTGACCGTGTTTGGTCTCATCGAAATCCGCGGACAGAATCATGGCATTATCCTGGTCGGTGACCAGCAGTTGTTCTTCTCGCGCCATGGAGCCCAATGCCAAAAAGCAATAGGGAACCGGCGGTGGTCCCAGCGCCATTTCAGCCAATTGCAGCAGTCGTTGTTTGAAGGCGCGGCCGATGACCGACATGGCGGTGCTAATCATGTGCGAGTTGGCGTCTTCCTTCAGCATGCGTACCATGACTGCTGCCACTTGAGGCGACAACGCAACCAAATCCTCGACGGTTTCCTGGCTCATAATGCCGCGAACCAGCAGTAAGCTGTTTTGGGATTCATGACGCACAATATCAGACAGAGAAACTACGCCGGTCACTTTGTGGCGGTGTACCAAAGGTAAATGATGAACATTATGACGTAACATCAACAGCATAGCTTCATAGACATAAGCGTCGTGTTCCACGGTGATCAGGTCAACCGACATAATATCGCGCAGTGGCGTACTCAGAGGCAGACCTTCGGCCAACACGCGACTGCGCAGATCGCGGTCTGTGACAATACCGGAAGGCAACGCAACCGACACACCTTCTTCATCGCCCGGTTGATCGGTCGCGTGATCAAAAACAACGACGGAGGATACACGCTGCTCCGTCATTTCTTTTGCACAGTCGTGCACGCTGGCGTCGGCATAAAGATACACAGGTTCGCGCTGAATAATGTCCCGAACCCGCACGGTTGTCATGTCATTGTCGGCCGCCTGATTCAAAACCACCTGTTGCAAGGTGGAGTGTTCATTCACTTCAAAATAATCACCGAACTCACCAAATTGTTCGCACAGATCGAGAAAAACCTGAGACGGGATCCGATAGATCAGTGAATCTTCCAACGCTCTGACGGGATAACGCACATGACCATTCATCAGGATACCTATTTGACCAAATACATGACCAGACTCCAGGCGATTATAAAGTTCGCCGGTACGCCGATAGACTTCAACCGAGCCAGAACGAATCAAACAAAGAGCATCGATGGATTCACCAAAATGCAGAATCTGACTTTGCGCCTGAAAATAACTGACTTCAATTTGGCCACACATGATTGCAAGGTCACTCTCAGGCAAACAGTCAAATGGTTCGTGGGCGCGAACAAAAGCGATGATGTCTTGTATTTCAGCCGACATAGTTCATTCCTGAGACAATGGAGCCTAACAGTGTAGAGGTTATGCTGCGACATTTCGAACGAACACAAAAACAAAACCAAAGAGAAAAGTGTTGAACCATGCAGGATTAACCAAATCATTTAAGAGAACTTAACCCGCAGTACTTGGAGACTATGAACAGAGCAACGGAATAATGTCAGGCAGCTGCGTCAGTTGATCGATGCTCTGCTGTGGTGCCGCAACTGACGCTGGCCAGGCGTGAAACCCACGCAACCAAACAGTATGCATTCCGGCGTCCCGGGCGCCATGAATGTCGTTGATGGGATGGTCACCCACATAAACGCTTTTGTCAGGTGCGCAGTTCAACGCTCGCAAGACGGCGTCAAAAATCGCAATGTCTGGTTTTTTACAGCCCTGGGCATCAGAACTGATGACCGTATCAAACATCGACATAAAACCGAGTTCAACCAAGGTTGCGTGTCGTGAAAACTCCGCACCATTGGAAACGACCGCCAAACGATACCCTTGCCGTTTAAGGTTCCGCAATACAGGCCCGGCACCGGGCATCTCGACGCTGCACTTCGGAAAGTGAGTCAGCCAGCAATGCAGAATTTCATCAATGTCCGGCGTGATGCGCCAATTCAGTTCTCGATGCAAGCGAATGGCAATGGACATTTTTTGCTTCGGGTGTGGGTTTTCTGGTCTGCCATAACCGCCATTGTCGGTTTCGCGAATGATGTCAAAAATGCGCTGACTGTTTCGCTCTAGCAGCTGTAATTGATATCGCTGAAAAAAGTATTGACTGAAATGCTCGATGCTGTGAAGACGGTGAGTGAGGGTATTGTCTAAATCAAAAATAATCGCTGTTAGCATGGCTGTCCCAGATGAATTATTAGCAGGTGAACGGCGTCGCTCGTCAAAGGATGCACTATACCATTGCCGGGCCCACTATGATTCATTCAAATCTATTCAGCTTTTTCAGATCTGAAAGACTTAGGGCACCTCTGAATAATTGCTCTCTACCGCAGCGGGTGAAGAAATGCGCAAAATTCGAGACAAGTTCTGCAGGCAATATTCATTATCTTGGCAAAGGACTTAACAACGCAGTTTGCCATTTCAAGCCCGCCCTCCGGGTCCTTCAGATCGATGACTGAGCTTTGTTGTGTATTTTGAAAAGGACTCGCCATTCCCTGCAAAACACGCCTCGCTCATCCTTCGAGCTGATAGAACTGAGGTGACTCGAATTAATCAGAGTTGCCCTAGGTCGGGTCTGACTTGGCAAGTTTCACTGTTAAGGGCAATGGTTCCAGGTATTCCAAAACTGCATGAGTTGCAGTCGGTTATTTCATTCGTTTTCCGTTGGCATTACTCCTAACATGACGGTCCCATTATTCTGACATCAGGAAATTACCATGGAATGGATTGCCTTTACGATGTTGGCCGCATTTATGCAGTCGGTTCGTACGGCGGGTCAAAAACACATGACGACGTCGATGAGCGCTGTTGTGGCTACCTGGGCACGGTATGGTTTCGGTTTGCCCGTTGCGATTGTCTACTTCGTTATCGTCACGATTTATGAACCGCAATCGCTGCCTGCTCCGACGCTGGCATTTACAGGGTACGTCACCATCGCGGCAGTTGGCCAATTAGTGGCCACACTCATGTTGGTTAAGTTGCTCAGTTTTCGGAACTTTGCCGTGGGCACAACCTATGCTAAAACGGAAGGATTATTGGCCGCCGTGCTGGCCGCTATGTTCTTTGGTCGTGCATTCAGCACGTGGACCTGGGTGGCAATTTTCGTCGGCGTGACAGGGATCATTTTTGTGAGCGTGCAAAAAAACCAAGATGCCGCCCGATGGTCCGCTATACCCGCGCTGTTGGGTTTGGGCGCGGGTATTGGTTTCGCGGTTACGGCGGTTTTTGTCCGCGAAGCTAACCTGGTGCTGGAAGCGCCACTCACGATATCGGCAGCCTATATTTTATTGTTGTCGATATTTATTCAGGGCGGCTTGTGTACCGTTTTATTGCATCGACAGAGTAAACACAACTGGCAAGTGTTACGAAACAACGCTAAAGCGGGTTGGTTTGTCGGTATCACTGGCACGGTAGGCAGCATTGGCTGGTACAGTGCCTTTGCATTGCAAGAAGCCGCAATCGTGAAAACCTTGGGGCAAGTTGAATTTCTGTTTACTGTGCTGATTACCTATGCCTTTTTTAAGGAAAAAATTACCCGGGCAGAATGGATAGGCATGGCACTGGTGTTGATTTCCGTCTTGATTCTGTTCGGTCCCGGCCAAGTATGATGACAATAGGCCAACCGATCCAAGAGGCATCCCTAAGAACGGCGCATCCGATACCATTGCAACAATTCTCTCAACTCTCTGAAGAATTTTTTGGCGGTGCTAACTTACGTTCTATGTATGACAACGCTGCCTGTATCGTCTGACCATAGTGATAATCCACCTCAAAATAAGGCACATCGTACAGGCCGCATTGTTCTTTCATAATGCGGTTTTTCTCGACCATATTCGCCAAATTTTCGCTGCCAAATTGACGCTGCTCGATACGGTTTCGGTTATCTCGTATCGCACCAGAAAACTCCAGCTCAACATAACGTTCAGAAAACCCAATACACAGCGGGATAATGAAGGGCAGATACCGCTCATCGAATTGCCGCATGGTCGACGGTTGCAGTTGAATTCCTTCATAAGTACTGCTGTGTCGATTCTCAATTCCGGTCATAATCATCGCTTGCACAGTCGGCCACATTTTACTGGCAATATGCTGATCGCTGTCATCCGGCGAAAAACCACAGTCCGATTGGCTCCGGTAAAGCCCCATCATCAGGTAGTCTAGGGCAAGGTAAGGCATGGCGAATCTGCACATGATGGAATGAGCCAAGGCCGTTTTTCCGGTGCACCCAGTGCCTCCCAATAAAATGATGTTGGTTTCGTTTTTACTCATTGGATAACCCCAAGCGTTCTTCGTTCGTGCTCCGCTCGACTGAAATATCCAAAACCATCGCCAGCAGCGTCCAGCATTCGGCCCCAACCTGCCGGGTACGAACGTTGGGCAAGTATCGGAAACCGACGGATTCATAGCAGCGGCGGGCACTGGCATTTTGTTCAAACACTGCCAATGTTACTCGGTTAATTGATGGATATTGTTCCCTGATATAAGCCAGCGTATCTTGCAATAACAAAGCCCCCAACCCCTGACCACGCTGCTGCGCATCCACGATCACCCGACACAAACGACATTCCGACTCAGATTCATGCACAACTTCAATGAATCCGGAAATCCGTCCCTGATGCTCAAGCGTTAAAGACGTTACTTCCGCAAGAGAGGACCGTCGAAGAATTTGAGCTGTCGTTAAGGGCCATTGATAGACCAGTGCGCCCCATTGAGCGCCAAAAATCTCGTCGGGAATCCAGCCCAATAAAGTATCGATATCGGAAGCAGTCAAAATGCGTAATGTCATGGCGTCACACTCAGGTCGTCTGCAGCGGATGGTACCAAAAACTAGTGTCCTGAGTCAGAATACTGGGAGGAGGCATAAAAAAGCCAGAGCAAGCTCTGGCAAAAGAAGTCACGGACAGACAGGAGAAAACTCAGTTCAGGACAGCATTTCGGAATTGAGCGTTAATCGGAATGGATAATGCAATTGAACGAGTATCACCCAACATATGAACTTGTTTGTCGCCAATACGTTCGCAGGGTATGCCGGTTCTGCGCATCAGGCGTTCGATAGCGGTGGAGGTTACTGTTACATATTCTTCAATATCGTTTTCAACCGCATGAATATATACGGATTGCAACAATTTCAGTGTGACTTCACTGATGGTTGTCCCAATCAATGAACTGCTCTTTTTGACAGCAAAGCGGCTTAGTTCAACAATCTTCTTACCGTAAGGTGCTGGCTCATCACCCAACAAAACCGGAAAAGTGTCTTTCAACATGTAACGGCCGGTCGTTGGAATTAAACGCCAACAACCCACAACACGCTCCATATCGTCTTCGGCATAAAGGTATTCGGCATTATTGTCGTCATAATCGTCTTGTTCCTGCGTACCTTGGGTTTCAATTTCCCAGTTTAGGCGTTGCTTGAACACTTCATAACGCAAGCTTAAAAGACCATTGAATTCTTCGGGTGAGATAGTGCGAAAGGCTGAATGTTTTATTGTGAAGTTCATATTCTGTCTCCGTTGGCTTTGAAGACATATTACCAGCAGTGCAGCTTTTGCCTACCTGTCAAACCTTGCAGGTTTTTTTAGACATAAGTAACACTTTTAGGAGAATGATGGATTGATGACCCCGGAAAGCAATGCCTTGGAAATAGCCTGATATCGGTTGGTCGCCCCCAATTTAGTTGCCGCATTGGTCAAGTGGAAGATGGCGGTACGCTCTGAACAGCCCAGAATTTGGGATATTTCCCAAGAACTCTTGCCTTCTGTCGCCCAGGTAAGGCATTCGATTTCTCTTTTAGTTAATTTCGCCTGAGGTTCCTTCTCTTGCGCCGCTCGCAATCGTCGTATTGTATCCTGCAGCGCTGGAATCACCATCTGAATAACCGGTATTGCATCCGCATATTTCATTTGCTGCTCTGTCGTCCCAATACTGGATGCAAAACTGATCATACCAAACTCACCAATGGTGCCATGAATCGGCACACTAAACCCAGCTTTCAGCCCGCTCGCATTAGCTTCCCACATAATTTCCAGATCTTTCTTCTTGTAGTCAGTGGATTCCATAATCTGTGACCACGTAATAGGTAGATAGCTGCTGATACTGTATTGCACAATCGGATCGCGTTTTACATAGCCTTCCGAGTCGTAAGACTTCCGCCATTCACTTGGGTAATTATCGAACATCAGAACATCCGAATTAGTGATGGTGTTCGGAATGGCGAGCCCAAACAGAAAGTAGTCGAACTCGACAATGTCAGAAACAGATTTCAGTATATCAGGCAATTCAGACATCGATTGCGACCGTTGTAATTGTTCAATTACGTCGAAAACCATTTTCACTGAACAAATCTCCATTTGGCAGTACGGAAAATTAAGGCCTGCTCCATTTAACCACAGAAGCAAAACCAGGTATGCCTAATTTTTTAGACACAGTTCAAAGTTTTTCAGTCAATGTCTCGAATTAGTGAAGCGGAAATTCTTCGACATAACGAAAACCAATTGCAAACTTGTCAGGTTGACTCACTGCATGCCGGCACGACGTCCGGGTCAAATCCTGAAAGCGCGCGAAACTGCCGCCGCGCACCACCAGGGCGCCTTCCAGGGATTTCATGCAATTGTCATCCGGAATTGGCCCACCGCTGTAGGTCACGTACCGGCCAGACGTGTATTCTTCAACATTGCCCGCCATATCCATAACGCCAAAAGGCGAATTACCGCGGGCAAACATGCCGATGGGGGTCGTACTCATCAACCGGGATTCAATTGTATTGGCATGATCATCCAGGTACTGATTTCCCCAAGGGTATTTGTACTGTTGCAATCCGCTGGAGGCATACTCCCATTCTGCTTCTGTCGGCAATCGGAATCGACGTTTATTTCGTTCCGACAGCCACTGGCAAAATTCATTAGCAGCTTCGAATGACACTGAAAACACCGGATGGTTTGCCTTGATGGAATCATACTGATCGTTGTGCCATGACGATGGGCGATGGTGTGTGCCGGATTCTGCAACAAATTGATTAAATTCTTCGTTCGTTACGCAATATTTAGCCATGCGAAACGGCAATACTTCTATGCGATGAGGAGGAGCTTCCAGAGCGATACTGTCACGCATGACACCATAGGAACGATTTGCCTGAAATAGCTCTTCGACATCATCTTCAGAAACACCCAAATTAACGTATGCGCCTGGGATATCCATCATCAAAGGGTCGTCCAGAGAAATGCGTGGGTCTCCTCGCTTGGCGAGGATTTCACCGGCGGCCAGACGATAGTCCGTTTCATAAGCGCTGCTTTCGACAATTGATATCAAAGCTTCATCGGACAGATCGTGGGGACGAGGCAAGCCTTCGTTTACAGATCGAGCATCGGCAAACAGGTCGTCACGTTCTTTGAAGTAATCTTTCTTATCCAAAATAAAACCTTTTTTATTGATTCATCGTGAATGTCATTCTTACGGTTACGCCCCAACACCTACGCGCTTTATTCAACCCGGTTGATCTTTGCCAACTCGTTTACAACTGATTTCTTGATGTTGCCTAGTGTGCAATACGCTGCTCAAAACGACTACTGTCAGATTTTACAGGTTCAGGATTTCAGTGTTTTAAGCCAAAAAAAAGCGCCGTCACCGGCGCTTTGCAGGAGGGAGTTAAATTTAATACAGAGATTGTTCAGGCCACTCCAGCCACAGCCCAAGACCGGTTAAACCTGCAAACAAAACCGCCGCAATCAATAAGTGAAGCCATGCCGATCGCTTCCGCAATGGTGTTATCAGCAAAGGCAACCATCCGACCAGGCCGACCAATAACGATGTCCAGGGTATCTCAGCGTAGTGCCAGGCCATTTGGCCCGCAAACAATGCTGGTGCAGCAACGAATAAAGCCAACTGCTTTTCATCCGAATGCCCGCCAACTTGGAAAATCCAAACCGCCACCGCAAAAACCGCAACCAACCCAGCCATTTGTCCAACTAATATGCTGCCCGCCAGAGGGCTGACAATGGCCAGATACCCCACCGGGATCAACCAATACAACTGTCTCGTGTCAAACCGCGACCACAATTTTGGGGTTGTGGATTCGCCTGCCGGTACGAGCCAAGAGAAAGCTACAACGCCCGTCAACAAGACCGCTTGAATAATCCAAGACAGCCCAGGCAGATCCTGAGCGAAATTTTTCACTTGCCAGATACTTAACGCGACTAGCATGACCCATTGCGCCAATGCCAGCCAACGTATTGCCAGTGAACCACTCAGCAAGATGAGTGCTGCGCTGAGCGTCACCGCCATGGCGATAGTGTCCATGGCTTCCAAGGTCAGACCCTTCACCCACAGGCTGATGCCCCAGAAACCGATCGCCAAAACGACCGGGTACCAACGCTTAACGAAACCCGCCACTATCGCCACCAGTAACGGGGCGATAAAGGCTTGCATAAAAAGTTCAAAGGTCATTTCGAGTCCCTCGCCATTACTGGCGGATGCCTTCGATCTGAATTTCTATTTCAATTTCGTCCGGAACACCGGGAATGAAATACGTGATACCCCATTCGCTACGGTTAATGGTGGTAGTCGCTTGGTACCCTTTACGGTAACCACCCCAAGGATCTTCTCCTTCGCCGATCAGCGTCACATCCAGTTCAACCGGCTTCGACTTACCGTGCATTGTGAGCACGCCAGTCAGTTTGTCAGCCGCAAAACTATCGGTTTTAAACGTCAAAGTTGGGTACTGCTTTACATCGAAGAAGTCTGGTGAACGCAGGTGCTTGTCACGATCGGTGTGATTTGTGTCGATAGAGGCTGCCTGAATAACAATCGATGCATTGGCATTGTCAGCATCGTCTGAAAAGGTTCCTTCAAATTCATTGAACCGGCCAACGGTTTTACTGATGCCCAGATGTCCAGCGGTAAAGTTAACCGATGAGTGTGCCGGGTCGATGACGTAATCGGCTGCGAATGCGCCAGCTGCGAGTGACGTTGAGACAGCGGCAAGAGTAAGGTGAACTAATTTCATGTTGTTGTTTCTCCAGTGGTTGATTTCTGCCGGCTATTGTTGGGAATTTTGTCAGGCAGTGAAATCGGAAGAAACTGATGGAATTGTTCAGATCAGCTGAAGGAGTGGACGCTGCGGCTGTGCGTCCACCCGTCAAAGCATCAGTAGTAACTGAGCTTCTGTGTCTTGCCCCAAAACACCCTATAGGCAAAGGCGGTGTAAAGCAAAATAAAGGGCAGCACGACAGCCACACCGTAAAAGATCACCGTCAGGCTCGCCGTGGAGCTGGCCGCGTCCTGCGCAGACAATAATCCCGGTACGACATCGGGAAAGTAACTGTACGCCAAACCAAAAAAGTTCAGCACAAATAAAAATGCAACGGCCACAAACGGGAACCAGCAGCCAATGTCATCACGAGTTGGGACGTGTGCCAGATAACGATCCACCGCAACCAGCAACACCAGGCACATTAATGGAATGGGAACCAGCAGAAATACCGCCGGGAATGTCAGCCAACGGGCGGCCACGTCGGCGCTGATCAATGGGTTCACCACACTGATCGCCAACATACCCAGGGCCGCCAACCAACCGGCACGGCGAGCCCAGTAAGCTGCCCGTTGTTGTACAAGCCCGGTCGTTTTCATAACCAGCCAAGCCCCGCCAATATAGGCATAAGCAGCACTGACGCACAAAGCGCTGAGCACAGCGAACAGATGTGCGGCCAAACCAGAATCAAACCCGGTCACGTAACGGCCCAGCATGTAACCTTGCATCAGGGCAGCCAACCAGGACCCTAACCGAAACAGCAAATCCCAACGTCCTTTGTGCTGATCTTTGGCTTTCGCACGAAAATCGAAAGACACGCCGCGTAATATCAGACCCACAAGTAATAAAAAGGTCGGGAAGTACAGGGCTTCAAACACCAGACCATGCGCCATAGGAAATGCGATTAATAAAATGCCAACGGCCAACACGAGCCAGGTTTCGTTCGCATCCCAAAACGGTCCTATCGACGCAATCATGGTGTCTCGATGGGCTTCATTGTTCTGCGGCATAATCATACCCACGCCTAAATCGTAACCATCCAGAATGGCGTACAGCAAAATGGAAAAGCCCATTAACACTAAAAACACTTCCGGTAAGTACTGACTCATGATGTCTGCCCCATTAAAAATCTCAAACCTGGTTTGGGTGTTTCGGTGCCGTCGTATTCAGCCACTCGTATTGATTTACGTGCCAGATAAAAAAGTGTTTGAATGTAAGCAATAAGCAGAAAGGCGTACAAGGTCAGATAAAGTGCCAACGACACACCGACTTGAGTACCAGCGACACTGGTCACGGCGTCAGCGGTTTTCAGTACACCGGTTACCAACCAGGGTTGCCGACCGATTTCCGTCACGTACCATCCGGCCAATGACGCCAGCCATCCGGAAAATGTCATACCGGTGAGTATCCGCAATAACCAAACCGGAATCTGGTGTTTGCGCACAATGTAGAAACTGCTCAGCCAACTCACGGCCATCATGAGTAAACCTAATCCCACCATCAGCCGGAAACCAAAAAACAAGGGCTTCACTGGCGGATGGTGCTCAAATTCATTCAACCCTTTGATTTCGCCATTTACCTGATGTGTCAGGATTAAACTGGCCAGATATGGCACGGCTACTTCAAACCGATTCTCTCTAAACTGCTCATCCGGCCAAGCAAACAATACCAATGGTGCACCGGTTTCCGTCTCCCATACTGCTTCGATAGCTGCGATTTTTTGGGGTTGATGTTCCAGTGTATTCAGACCATGAAGATCACCAACCAGCGCCTGAATCGGCATCAGCAAAGAGGCCACAAAGACCGCAGTAGCCAATGCATACCGCGGTGCCGCTTTGGTGTCGCCCTTCAACAGGCGGTAAGCCGAAATACCGGCCACGAGAAAACTGGCGGTCAGACCTGAGGCCAGCAACATGTGGCTGATGCGGTACGGCATGGACGGGTTGAATATCACTTCCTTCCAGCTGGATACATGAGCAACGCCATCAATGAGCTCATAGCCGGTTGGTGTGTGCATCCATGAGTTCAGAACCAGAATCCAGAAAGCCGATAGGGTTGTACCAATGGCCACGAGTGCGGTTGAGGTGGTGTGCACCCAGTTAGGCACCCGATTCATACCAAACAGCATGATGCCCAGAAAAGTTGCCTCCATAAAGAAGGCAGTCAGGACTTCATATCCCAGCAACGGGCCGGCAATATTACCCACGGTTTGCATGAAGCCCGGCCAATTGGTACCAAACTGAAAACTCATGGTAATCCCGCTCACCACGCCTAAGGCAAAGGAAAGCGCAAACACCTTGACCCAGAACCGGTAAATACGCAGCCACACCGGATGACCACTGAAGTCATGGCGAACTTTGAAATAAAACAGCATCCACCCGAGCGCAATGGTGATAGTTGGAAACAGTATGTGAAAACTGATGTTCGCAGCAAATTGCAGACGCGACAGCATCAGGGTTTGTGCCAATGCCGGATCCATCATGGTCGCTCCTGTTTTTTACTGCCGGGTGATAAACGTTGTGTCATCTCCAGCACTCGCCCGACGCCGGCGCCCATTTTCATCAGCGCTTTGAGGTGCTCTGGTCGCATATTATTGACGTCATCGAACCACTTACTGAACAGTTCCAACAGGTCATTCATTTCCTGAATTTGCTGACGAGCATGGGATTCCGGCTGGTCATCCATGGTCATCAATAAACCGCGGACCACCGATAAAGTTGGGTCGACCTCGCGCTTTTTGCGTTCTGCCATCACCTGTTGCGCCAGGTCCCAGATACTGCCATTTGCGACCAGGTAGTCTTTGCGGTCGCCAGGCTCCCGATGCACCTTCACCAACCGCCAACTCTGCAATTCCTTGGCTGCCATACTGACATTGCCACGGGATACCGCCAGCAGCTGCGAAATATCATCCGCGTTAAGCGGCTTCTCACTGAGCACAATGAGCGCCAGCATTTGCCCGACGGTGCGGTTAAACCCCCACCGACTGGCCATTTCACCAAAGTGGACAACGAACGTTTCCGTCTCGGCCGACATTTGCATCGTTATTCTCCAATCACTTGATCAATGTCATTGACATTATTGAATTTTCAGAAATTTCTGAAAGTATAAGCATCACAAAACGAATTACCAGTTTTTATTCCGTCTTTAAACAATGGCGACATTTTCCAGCTGCGCACCAGCTGTTACCGTCGAAATTTCCGCTACACTTCCGGGAAAGGACATTAATGGAGAGTTTGTGGTGTTTAAGAAGCTTATGTTTAGCGTACTCTTCGCTTTCTTCGGGCCGCTTGCAGCAGCGGCCGAACTGCAGATTGAGTTCGGACAACAAAAATGGGTGTTCGACCAAGACCAATTGCTCAGTATTGCGCCAGCCACATTGACGGTGCAATCTCCTTGGGATGATATGCCTTCGACTTTTACCGGTGTTTATCTGCAAGACCTGTTAACACATTTAACCGCAGAGGCCGACACCCTCACCGCGACAGCACTGAACGACTATCAGGTCACCATTGAGATACCCGAAGCGGTTAACGCTGGAGCTTTCATCGCCATTTTACGCGACGGAAAACCCATGCCGATCCGCAATAAAGGACCATTCTGGATCATCTTCGATTGGAATGAAGCCAGCTCAGAAACAAAGGTTAGTCTGTTAAGTTCCTGGTCGATCTGGCAACTGAAATCCCTGCAACTGCAACCGCAGCAATAGAGGTTTAGCGCGTAAACAACATGCTTGCCAACCAAGAAAAAAATCAACCCTCTTCCCGGCTGAGCCTGGCCATTGCCTTGGGTGGCGTTCTGTCCATCGGCATTCTGATTTGGTTGGTGTTGACGGTAAATTTGCTCAATCGGGAAGTTAAGAACTTGTCTGAGCAGTATCTCGATAATCATCCCTGGCACTTAGCACAGCTGCAAACCGAGTTGGAACGGTTACGCCACGAACTGACGATGCTGAGCCTGACCGATTCAGATGCTCAGCAGCAGGCCACCAGTGTAATGATTGAACTGGTCTGGAACCGACTTGATGTGCTGCTGCAAGGCCGAATTCTGGACATCGCAAAAACCCGGCAATTGAATGTGCTCGATTTTCTGAACGACATATTGGAAACCTTCGAACGGTTTGAATCCAAGCTGTATCAATTGTCACCGGAAGACACGACCGAGTTACTCGATAAAACCAACCGTTGGACTCAGGCATATCGGGCACAGGTGGTTAAAATTTTTGGTTTGAGTTATTTCCGTTATGAGGAAATGAGCCAGAGCGTCATCGCGACCTATTATCAGATCCGCCTGCAACTCATTTCTCTGGTTGGCGTCATCCTGGTGCTCACCTTTTTATTAACCCTCAGTACCGTGCAGGGGCGGCGTATGATGCGGCAGGCGCAGAAAGCCAGCCATGCGAAATCCGAATTTTTGGCCAACATGTCACACGAACTGCGCACACCTTTGAATGGCATTATCGGAACCATTCAGATTATGCAGCAGGACCCCAGCATTAAAAATGACTGGCTGGATACATTAAGTGCCAGCAGCGAGGCACTGCTGGCTCAGATCAACGACGTGCTCGACTTCAGCCGCATTGAAACAGGCGAAGTACTGTTAGAGCATTCGGCGTTCGACCTGAACCTGTTGATGCACCAGATCATCGCTGTGATGAAACCACTGGCAGATCAGAAAAAGATTCCACTGAATATCAGCTTGCCGCCACACTGGCAAGATGGCGCATGGGTGATGGGGGACAGTATCAAGATCCGCCAGATCTTGCTTAACCTGCTCAGTAACGCGGTCAAATTTACCCAACAGGGTCAGATCGATCTGATTGTAAAACAGCTGAGTTCAACCGATATTCAGTGGCAGGTCAATGACACTGGCATCGGGATTGCGCACAATCGACTGAAGGCCATCTTCCAGCCATTTCAACAGGCCGAAGAAACCACCAGCCGCACATTTGGTGGTACCGGCTTGGGGTTGGCTATCAGCCAGCAATTGGCCGAGATGATGGGCGGGTCGATTGACGTCAGCAGCAACGAAAACGAAGGTACCCGGTTCACTTTGAATTTGCCTTTGATGCCGCAGCGCAAGGAAACCGTCGACAAACGACCGATCAGGCAGGTACCGGCTGCCGATGATCACCAAGGTCGGGTTCTATTGGTGGAAGACAACAGTGTGAACCAGAAAATTGCCGGAGCGATGCTGACCAAGCTCGGGTTCGATGTCGTCACGGCCGACAATGGTAATCAGGGACTTTCGGCGTTTAAAAACAATCATTTCAGCCTGATTCTCATGGATATCCAAATGCCGGAAATGGACGGTTTTGAATGTGCGTTAAAAATACGCGAAATAGACCCGAACATTCCGATTATTGCCTTAACGGCAAACTCCAGTGAAGACATCCGCAGCAAAGCGCTGGCCTCGGGCATGAACGATTTCGTCGGGAAACCGTTTCGCTTTGAACATCTGCGAGACCGGATTAAAGCGGCCCTTCGTTAGTAGTCACAAACCGGGGTTCTGGTGGAAACCAGCGATCCCGCTGGGCCATTAACTCCGCGCAGGTATCGATCTCCTTATCGATGGGCACCAACCAGATCGGGCTTAATCCTATGGGTTGGGCCTGCGCCGGATTGGATGCCTTGTTCAGAAAAAACCGGGATGCACCAATCACCAATTGTTCCGATTGATCGATGACATAGCCTCGGAGTGAGCCGTCCGGGTACCACCACATTAAATTACTAAAGATTTCGCGGCGAATAATATACAGCTCTTCTTGCCAGCGTTCAGCAATGGTGAGGTTGACGGTCACCCCTGGTTTGCCATCCCCGTCAGCATCGATAATGTCCGGGGCGCCCGGGTCCTGTGTCAACGGTAACGCCGGGTTACCGGTTATACCCAACAGGGTCGGAGTTGCCGGGCGATAAATCTGCCAAAGCCCATCCTGCCAGGTGACTTCAACAGCCTGAGGCGGCGGCACAATCGCCTGGGTCGCCTGATCGCTAAAAAAACTGGTCACCGTGTCATAATTCAGCTGGTGTGTAGCACGGCAAAAGCGGTCCTGCTCCAATAATTGGTCACCCTCGAGTCGAAAGTCAGTAAAACCATAGGAAATGATAAAACTGCGCATCGGTTGGCGAGCGGTGGTGTCTTCGTAAGCCACGATATCGTAATGAGCATAGTGGCCCACCAATGCTTGTTTGACTTGCCGTTCAGACCAATCGGACTGTGCGGTAGGCGCCGTTTTAGGTAACTCGTACAGGGGCGCGGCAGGCCATTTCATCGGCTGCGCACAACCGAGTAACATCAGGCTTAGCCCAAACAACACCAGATTTTTCATCATCGCTCTCTGTCTGCACACGGACCACCGTTATACGCCATCTTACCGTGAATGGATGCCGTTATTGCAATCCATTGCGCGGGTAACTCGAAGACCAGCTTTCCATTTTTTACCCGACGTGCTGATGGTGACACTCTGGCGGCAAATCGACTTTGTTACATAGTGTTTGATGCGCTCTAATGGCGTTAAATTTCTGCTAAAGTAGCCTCGTTCAGCTCTTTTCCCGTCCATCAGATCATGGGTACGACTATGACTCCAGATTTTCGCTCACCGCAGTTCCTGAAAGATCACATAGACAGCATTTTGGCGTTTTACACCGAACGCGCGGCTGACCCAACAGGTGGCTACTTCCAAAACTACCTCGATTCCGGCGAAACCTTTGCACCGGAACTCAAGCATTTGGTCAGCAGTTGCCGGATGGTGTTTAATTTCGCCACTGCCGAACAACTGTTCAAAGACCCCGCATACAAACAGTTGTGGCATCACGGTTTGGCATTCATCCGCGGTACTCATTGGCAAAATGAACGTCAGGGTTATGCCTGGACACTGAACAACAATGCCCCCGCGGATGAAACCAATCACTGCTATGGACTGGCGTTTGTTCTGCTCACTTACGCCACAGCCCTGCAAGCAGGCGATGAAAGTGCCCGCGCCGATATTTATCACACCTACGAATTACTGGAGAAACACTTCTGGCAGGAGGACGTTGGCTTATACGCTGATGAAGTGTCCGCTGACTGGCAAGTTCTGACCGATTATCGAGGCCAAAATGCCAATATGCATACTTGCGAGGCCATGATATTGGCGTTCGAAGCGACTCAGGATACTCAATTCCTCGACCGTGCTTATGCCCTGGCAAAAAAAATAGCCGTTGAACAGGCGGACCGCGCCGACGGGCTGATCTGGGAGCACTTCCATAAAGATCTGACACTGGACTGGGATTACAACAAAGACGACCCGAAAAACCTGTATCGCCCCTGGGGTTTCCAGCCGGGGCATCAAACTGAATGGACAAAACTGCTGTTAATGTTGCACAAACACCGACCCGAAGCCTGGATGGTGGACCGCGCCAAGGCTCTGTTTGATGCCGCCGTTAACCAAGCCTGGGATGAAGAGCACGGTGGATTGTTTTACGGGTTCGCACCGGACGGCACCATCTGTGACGACGATAAGTATTTTTGGGTGCAGGCAGAAAGTTTTGCGGCTGCGGCATTATTGGCCATGGTCACCGAGGAGGAACAGTATTGGACATGGTACGACCGACTCTGGCAGTACAGCTGGGCGCACTTTGTCGACCATCAACACGGCGCCTGGTTTCGTATTTTAAATGCCGACAACAGCAAGGTAACCGATCGTAAAAGCGAGGCTGGCGCGAAGTGCGACTATCACACTATTGGTGCTTGTGCGCTGGTGTTGGAAGCACTACTGAGCCAATGATCACGGCAGTCGAATCGCGGTGGGCGGCCCGGGCACTGGTTTAATTCAGAAAGCTCGAGCCAAACACGGCGACAGCCATTAACCAAGCCAATTTGGTCAGCCCCACCAGCGCCGCGGCATTGACCACCGAACAACCGGAAAAACGTAAGACCATCACCAAAAACAGTAAAATGCCAAGCAACAGCCCGATCACCGGAATCACCGACACCACGGAAACAGAAATCACCAGAATACCGATGTCTCGCCACGGCATTTGAATAACGCGCAAATGCGTGGCCAGCCAAACACTCAAGGCTGAAAACAAAACATCCAGAGAAAAAGCAACAGCGGTAAAGCCCATCGGTTAAGAACCCAGTCACATTAAACGAGTCAAACCATCGTTTACCGCGAAAGGTTAACAACATGGAATGAAAGCAGAGTCGGCAGATTCTGCCAGACATTCACGGCGACGAAAACCCGACTCTGGAGCGAATCAACCAAAGAGTCGTTTGAACAGCGACGGATGTGCCTGTTCATGGGCGGCGACCAGCGCTCGAATCTGTTTTTCGCCCTGCTGCTCCAGACCATCGTCACATCGCAACACGACCACGTGGTAGCCTTCAGACTCAGCCTTCTGCATTAATTCTTCATTCAGATAGACGCCCTGAAGGACCACGTCATGATGGTGAGCAATTTCTTGATCCGCATGATGCTGACACCACTTATTGGCTTCGTCTTGCCGGCTGGGGTCGAAATGCAGATCGCCAAAATCGTCTACAAAAAACAATTTAGGGGAAAAGTAATGGTAGCCGTGGGCGCGCAAGCGATTCGCGGCGGTTTCGCAGGAGTCTTCATGACTGCCGTTTATAACGACTAATTCCATCTTTAGTTCCATCCGTTATGAAAACCTGACAGCAGTTTGGCTCAGATTCGGTAAAAATCAATCCCGAAACAGGGTTAGAATGCACTCAGGACCGATGAGAATGCCCTCAATACAAACTCTTTCCGGTCAGTTCCTGGTAGGTAAGATACACACGGACATCGAATTCAACCTGGTGGTAATCTGGCAGCATATGGCAACACAGCTGGTAAAACGCTTTGTTGTGTTCCTTTTCTTTAACATGCGCCAGCTCGTGCACCACAATCATTTCCAGAAATTCCACCGGCGCCTGTTTGAACAGAGTGCTCACCCGAATTTCGTTTTTGCTTTTCAGTTTTTGCCCCTGCACCCGGCTGACAAAACTGTGGGTACCCAGGGCATTTTTGACCACATGCAGTTTCGGGTCATACACCACCTTGCTAATCGGTCCCGACTTGCGGATATATCGGTTCTTGAACGTCATCACCACGTCTCGCAGGGCCTGATCGGTTTTAACCTCGTGCCCTTGTGGGTACTTACCTAACAGGTACTGATCGAGGCGTTCTTCTTGAATCAACGTGGCCACCGACTGCTGCAAATGTTCCGGGTAACGGGATAGATATTTCAGTGCATCCATCATGGCAAAGACACCCTCCTAACGAGCAGGTCAAACACCCGGCGAACCCTCAGACTGGTGTGCAATTCACGATGACAAACCAACCATAACGGCACCTTTGCCAAGGGGCCTAAGTGTTCAAATGCGCGCACCAAGTCCGCTTCGGCATCGCCTTTGCTTTCGGTAAACATACCCACCCCGAGATGCGCCTTAACCAAGTGCCATTGCAACAGATAACTGTGACTGCTGGTCACGATATCGTCCACCGTGATAGGAATCCCCTTCTGATGCAACAAACTGAGATTCGACTCGGATCGTTCATACCCAACCAAAGACAGACCGGTGATGTCAGAAGCAGGTGTCACCAAAGCAAACCGCGATAGATACGTTGAAGTGCCATACAACCAAACATTTTCTTCACGCAGTTTACGCACAATCAAATCTGGCTGTGTCGGGCGAAAATTACGCAGTGCAATGTCGGCCTCGCGGCGTTTGAGATCACTGACCTCATTAGACACCACCACTTCAACCCGGATGCCCGGTTCGGTATGACGCAACTCCGCAATCACCTCGGGTAAGTAATGGATCGCATCAAACTCACTCGCGCTGACACACACCACCCCTTCTACTCGCTGCGACTGCCCAGAAGCACGCAGCGAAAGCTCACTGGCCGCATGGCCCATGTTGCGTACCAGATCGATTAATTCAAGACCAGACTCGGTCAGCACCAAGCCCTGCGGCACACGCTCAAACAGGGTGACACCCAGCTCCTGCTCCAGAGCGGTCACTTGCCGTCCCAGTGTCGGCTGAGTCATACCCAGCGCCCGGGCTGCGGCCGACAGCGACCCTTCTTCCGCTGTCACCAGAAATGCCCTGGCTCGGTTCCAATCAAAGCTTATGTTTTTCCATGACATACAAAAATGCATACCCATTAGGCAATTTAAGGCAATTTATATTTATTTTCTGCATAGGTAAAGTCAACGCATCTTTCTAAAACGATGAAACGGAGCCCAACATGAACACACAAATCAACCCAAACTCTATTGCGCGACGCGCAGGCTGGCTGTATTTGCTGCTCATCCCCCTCGGATTTTTTGGTCTGATGTATGTACCTGAGGTATTGCTGGTTGCTGATAATCCGCAGGCCACCTTTGCCAACATACAGGCCAACGAGATGGGGTTGCGTCTGAGTGTCTTGGCCGCGTTCAGTATTCAGGTCATTCAGATTTTCATTGCCCTGGCGCTGTATGACCTGTTCAAACATGTCGACCGCACCTGGTCTCAGATTATCGTGATCTTTACCCTGGCAGCCATGCCAGTCGCCCTGTTGAACGAGTTGAGCCGCGTGGCCGTACTTTATTTTATCCACGACAGTGCGCTCACAGCGCTCTTTACCACAGAACAACTGCAACAGGCGGTGCTCTTTTTATTGGACTTAAATGAAGACGGCATCATGATCGCGCACATTTTCTGGGGCGTTTGGTTATTACCGATGGGTGTACTGATTTTGAAATCCGACTTCATCCCGAAAATTATTGGCTGGATGATGGTATTGGCCTTTTTTGGCTACATAGCCGACACCGTGGTTTGGTTGCTGATTCCGGGAGAAACCATCGATGTGGCTCTGTACACCTTTTATGGCGAAGTCATTCTGCCGCTTTGGCTGGTCATTAAAGGAGTCAAACAAAACAACTGGCAGTCCTGGGCAGCGAATTCGGCTGCGCAGACGAGAGCTTTAAGCGCAGCGTAACCAAGGAGTTACGTTGCTTGAAACGGCGACTTCACAGCAGGTCGTCGTTTCAAATTACTCTCGTTTTTCAAAAAACAAACAACAAGACCAAAGCGACAGCGGCGGGCATCGCCTGAATGTATAAGATTTTCTTACTGGCTGTCAGCGCACCATAAACACCGGCAACCACAACGCAACTCAGGAAAAAGACTTTTACGTCAAACCCGGCGGCACCCTGCCACAGTCCCCAAAATAGCCCAGCGGACAAAAAACCATTGTATAAACCCTGGTTTGCAGCGAGCACTTTCGTTTGCGCGGCACGCTCGGGTGAATTACCAAAGGCCTTCAGCCCGGCAGGTTTTTCCCACAAAAACATTTCCAATATTAAAAAATAAAGGTGCAGCAGAGCCACGAGGGCGATCAGAATGGACGGTATCAGCATTATTCACTTCCTTTGTTATTAGAGTTCACTTGGCATTGTGCCATCAGCCACAAACGAACGTACATAGTCAGATACTTTCACACGCAATAAATCGCGTAACAGCAAGACGTTTGGTGTCACCTGCTGCCGAGTCGGGCAACATAAATTCAATTCAAATTGCGGCGAGTGAAAAGCGGATAGCAGCTGAACGACGCGACCAGCCTGAATGTCCTGCAGCATATCAAGCCGAGCTTTGTAGGCAATCCCCTTACCCGCAAGCGCCCAACGATGAACAACATCCGCATCGTTGGTGCTGCGATCGCCGGTCACTTTGATCACGCCACGCTCAACACTCTGCGCAGAGGTTGAGCATACTTCCCATTCATCATATACACGATTATTCACCTGAAACATCAGGCAATTATGCTGTGCCAGGTCGGCCAGGGATTTCGGTTCGCCATGCAGGCTTAAGTACTCTGGCGCAGCCACGAAAATACGTTCCGTCATGGCCAGATTAAAGCTGACCATGGAGGAATCCGGTAACGGTCCGTAGCGGATGGCCAAGTCAAAGCGATCTTGATAGAAGTCGGCGATGGAATCCCCCAACATCAGGCTCACCGACAGATCCCGGTGTTGCGCCATGATGTCATCCAACCAACCCATCAACAGATTACGGCCGATATCCGACGGCGCGGATATCCTCAGTTCCCCGGCCACTTTGCCGGTCATTGCGTGAATCGCGGCTTGGCCAGCATCCAGATTAGCCAGTGCTTTACGGCAGTAAAGCAGGAATCGCTCACCTTCTGCAGTCAATCGCAATTGCCGGGTCGAACGGATAAAAAGTGCAACACCTATCTGTTTTTCCAACCGTTTTAATCCGGCGCTGGCCGTCGCCGGTGTCAACGCCAACTGCTCTGCAGCCCGGGTGATGCTGCCACAATCCGCGGTGCGGACAAATAAGGTCAAATCAGCGGTATTCATTATCAAAAATTCTTTGACTTTGTTTCTATGATTACCTGGTTTATACCATGATATAAAGCGCCAATAATAGCCGCATTGTTGGTAGCAGCGGGCTACCGTTCATCTACGCTGATACTTTGACCCATTTACCGGAGATTCCACCCATGAAAGCCATTGGTTTTGCTCGACCTCAACCCATCGACCAACCCGACGCGCTGGTCGACCTGGATATTGCCACGCCCGTTGCCAGCGGACGTGATCTGTTAGTGCAGGTAAAGGCGATCTCGGTTAATCCAGTGGACACCAAGGTTCGCAAGAACAGTACGCACCCATCGGGTGAACACCGAATTTTAGGCTGGGATGCGGTCGGAGAAGTCGTTGCGGTGGGCAACGACGTCGATTTGTTTAAGGTAGGCGACACCGTTTGGTACGCCGGTGATTTAACCCGCCCTGGTTCTAATGCGGAGTACCAACTTGTGGATGAACGCATTGTGGCGTTAAAACCGACCGCCTTAAGCAATGCCGAAGCTGCCGCGCTGCCGCTCACCGCGATCACCGCGTGGGAACTGCTGTTTGACCGATTGGGATTTGAACCAAACTTCTCAGGCAACCTTTCAACATCACCAACCCAAGGCAGTATATTGATTGTCGGGGCAGCCGGCGGTGTCGGGTCCATCCTAACCCAACTGGCGGTTACCCTGACCCAAGCGCAGGTAATTGGCACGGCGTCACGAACTGAAAGCCAGCAATGGGTTAAGAACCTGGGTGCCCACCTGGTCATCGACCACAGTCAGCCATTGCGGCCGCAACTTGAAGCTGCAGGCATCACTCACATCAGCCACATTATCAGCCTGACTCATACCGATCAGCACTTCACGGCATTGGCTGACCTGCTCGCCCCACAAGGCAAATTCGCGTTAATCGACGATCCGCAAACACCGCTGGACATCAAACTCCTGAAACAGAAATCAGCTTCATTGCACTGGGAATTCATGTTTACGAGAGCCATGTTCGGCACCGAAGACATGCAGAAACAACACAAACTGTTAACCCATGTGGCACGACTGATTGATGAAGGCAAGTTGCGCAGCACACTTGGTGATCACTACGGCACCATTAATGCCACTAACTTGAAACGCGCCCATGCACAATTGGAGAGCAACGCCACAGTCGGCAAGATCGTACTGGAGGGGTTCTGATCGTTTGAAGGGAAGGCGTGTTGAACGTTCTTCACACGCCTTTTTCACCCCAACAGTCATCTTTTCTAAGGCTTATTTTCCGGCATCATCGGGTTGATCCGCGGCGAGAACTTTACTGATAACCGCACCGATACCAGCACCAAACGCTATGCCAAGCGATATCCACAGACCCATATCGCCCGCCAGTTTTCCGATCACGGCACCGGCGACAACACCCAGACTGACACCAACGCCTATTAACGTTTCTTTTTTGTGAAAGGGTAATTCTGATTTTGCACGAGACATACCAAATTCCTTCTGTTAATGATGCGTGAAATCTACAAACCTTGTTCAGCGTGTTCGTCGTGTTCGTCGTGTTCGTCGTGTTCGTCAAAATTTGACTTACAGTCAACAAACTAAAAGTCAGTCAATCGGCTGTCCGTTTGACAAGCTAAAACAATCTCCTAAAAATCCAGGTCCAATTTATTTTTTAGCCGCCAACATCCGCATGGTTTTAAACTCCTTTTCTGCACCGGCAAACAGGGCTTCAGCTTCCATGGTAATTGTGCGGCCCCGCACGCTGGTGAGCTTGGCCTGCTCATCGTCCAAACACAAACACCGGACCACGCGTGATAGCGTCTCTATTAACGCCTGCGCCGAGGCAACCAATTTTTTGTGATTTGGCTTCTGCTTAAGAATGGCTTTCGCTTCGGCAAACATCACCAATACCTGCTTTTTGTCAATATAGGTTTGCCAAGCGGCCCCCAGCAAGTTTTTATTCAACAGGTTAAACGCCTGCTGTTGAAATTGTTCGTCTAGTTGTGGATCCATAATCGGGTCTCAATTCAGTGAGGAGCGTGCTCAACTTTACGCACCCTTTTTATTTCAGTAAAAAGCCTTTGCTTTGCATAAAAGCCAGGATATGTGGCCGCGATTCTTTGGCGAGCTTGGCCGCCATTTGCTCCGTCCAGCTTTGTGATTTCTGGCCGCCGGTTCGCGTCTGATAATATTCACGGGTTAACTCATCGTAAGCTTGCAGCGTGGCGAGTGCTTCCGGGTCATCGTAGCGTTCCTGGCGTAACACCGCTTTCACCGGCAGCCGCGGTTTGATATCCGGTTTTTCACTCGGGTAACCAATGCACAATCCGAATAAGGGGACCACCAGATCGGGCAACCCCAATAAATCGGACACCTCCGCAATGTTGTTGCGCAAGGCACCAACATAACAGATGCCCAAACCCATGGATTCTGAAGCGACAACCATGTTCTGCGCCAATAATGAGCTGTCCACAACACTGGTAATGAACTGCTCGGCGTAGCCACTGAGCATATCCGCACCATTCATATCGCAGGCCATTTTATGACGTTGCATGTCCGCACAGACCACCAAAAAGACCGGCGCTTCGGCAATGAATGTTTGATTCGCCGCAAGTGCGGCCAACTGGTTTCGAGGCTCACCCTGAGCAACCTGAATAACCGAGTAGGCTTGGATAAAACTCGACGTTGCCGCAGCTTGACCTGCCTGAACAATGGCTTCAACCGTTCCCTGTGAAACGGGTATTTTTTTGTATGCACGGATGGACCGATGGGCGTTCAGTAACCCAAGTACGTCATTCATAATATTTCTCTAAAACTCATCGAAAACCTGGCAAGATTCTGCTTCGGCTGTGGTGAACGGTAAATTGGGACGGACTATGCCATTGCAACCAGGATAAGCAAAGCCCTGCACCGACCATTACGTCATTTTAGACCATTCAGACTCATGCATCTGTACTCAATTCTGAACAATCGAGACGGCTGGAATTTTTTTCTTGCAATGTCACCCCTTGGTGACTACATTATGTCACCCACTGGTGACAAACGATAAGCGCATGGCAAGAGATCGACAGACCACTGAGCAACAACTCATCGCCGCGACCGGCCGAGTACTCGCGCATCAAGGCTTTGGCAAGCTCGGAGTCAACGCTATTGCCCGTGAAGCCGGGGTCGATAAAGTACTTATTTACCGTTACTTTGATGGACTTTCGGGTCTGATGCGGGCCTACGCGAAACAGGGTGATTTTTGGCCAAGTGCTGACGAGCTGTTAGCCGGTGTTGATCAGATATCCGGGGGACAGCCCATCTCGCAACAGTTTACAGCCGTTATGCACAACTATGTTCGCGCATTGCGGGGGCGTCCATTGACGTTGCAGATTCTGAGTTGGGAAATGGTCGAGCGCAATGAACTGACGGCCTATTTGGAAGAAGTTCGCGAACAGCAGGGTTTGGCCTTGACGGGTGCTTTGGCTGCCATCGCAGAGCACCGACCCGAGGTTGATGTTGCAGCGCTTGCTTCACTGGTGTCTGCGGCCATTAATTACCTGACGGCGCGCAGCCAGCACATTAAACATTTTAACGGTATTGATATTACCGATGATGCGGGCTGGCAACGTTTGGAACGCACGATCGCACAACTGGCGGAAGCCTTGTTGCGATCACCTGATTCGATTTAAGACAGAAAACAGGCTTCGTTGGAAGTCTTTTTTTGGCCATCAAAGTCACCACTCGGTGACAAAGGAGAATATATGACAACGATTAATGTTAACAGGCGACAATTTCTGAGCACCGGGCTGAAAGCATCGGCCGGTATCGCCCTCGCCGTCAGCGGTGGTGTGGTATACAAAGCGTTGCGCGAAGATGTTTTTTCACCGATTGATGGCCCCGCCTTCCAGCCATGGTTGGACTTCAAACACCCGCAACCCGGTGTCATTGGCATGGTACAGGCGGCAATTCTGGCGGCCAATCCACACAACACCCAACCGTGGCGCTTTGCTATTCAACCGGATCAAGTGGTTATTTACGCTGACCTCGAACGGAACCTGGGCAGCTTCGATCCATTCCGTCGAGAGATGACGCTTGGTCTGGGTTGCGCCATTGAAAACCTGTGCCTTGCGGCGCATCAGCAGGGTATGTCCGCCGATGTGCAATACCAAACCGGAACCCTAGCAAAACTACCGGCGCTTACCAGCACTCTGATCATGGCGACCATTCATCTTCAGGCGAACGATAAGCAGCAGGATCCGCTTTACGACGCGATTGGGCGCCGACACACCAACCGTTTCCCCTATACCGCAATCCCTTTACCAGCTGAGTTCCTGACAATACTGGAACAGGAGGCCAGAGCGCACAATGTCCGGCTCGATCTCATCGGCCAGGGCAACCAGCGCAGAGAGTTTGATGCGCTGATGATCGACAGCACGCAATGGATCATCAACGACCCAGAGATGATCAACGACAGCCACCGCTGGTTTCGTAACCGGAAGAACGAGGTGAATGAGCACCGGGATGGCCCCTTTATGGACGGCGTGGGATTACCGAAAAGCGTTGCCGCCATCGCGAAGATGCTGCCGCCCACAGACGCCGAAAAAGCTCATGCATTGTGGCTATCTGCGACCCGGGATAAACACTTACCGAATGCGCCGGTAGTCGGTGTTATTTCACTCAAAGACCGCTTCGACATAAAAACTACCCTGATCGCCGGACGCTGCTGGCAGCGGTTTCATCTACAGGCGACTCAGGTCGGTGTGGCTTGCCAGCCCATGAATCAACCCATTGAATGGAGTGACCGTCTTGCGCAACTGCAACAACCCAATATTGCGGAGCAACGTTTGCAAGCGTTGCTTGGCACTCGCGATTGGCAAGCCACCTTTAGCTTTCGTATGGGTTATGCGACCGCAACGGGGGTGCCCAGTCCAAGACGTGCGCTAAACGACAGGCTTATTTGACGATCCGCTAGACTGGAAGTTACATCAAAAGCTTGCAGCTGCGAGATACAACGCTATTTCGAGCGATAGACAGAAATTTCTGAGCGGACAACCGCATTTGATAACTGACAGACACAATCACCATAATAGTTGTCGGCATAATTGCAGACCGGTTGATTGGATTTGGCTTTGACGATGCGCAAGGCTTTAATCAGATTCATCTTATTCTCCTCGTAAAATGATCGGCCCCAGGAAGGGGCTCGAAGGTTATTATGGTCTGTCTGTCGACTGTGAACATCGGAAAATAGCGAACGACAAAGTTCACAAAAGCGAACGTCGCCCGTGGCGAGAAACGCTTCCAACAAGCCAGCGACTTCCGGCAAACACTACAAAGGGTTAGAGCGCAAAACCACCGTCTATCTCGATGGCAGCAGAGCGCATGCCCAGCGAAGAATCATTCACCAGTAAGGCAATACTGGGGACAATTTCCTCCGGGGTTAACATTCGCCCCAACGGAATTCCGGCTAACGATTCATTCAGTTGCGCTATGGCAGCATCGGTCATTCCGGCTTTGCGTTGTATCTCGGTGCGAGTAATGCCGGGCCGGACACTGTTGATGCGCACACCGCCATCCGCAAGCTCGAGATTCATTACTCGTGCAGCGGCTTCAAAGGCTGCTTTGCTGGCCGAGTAGACCGCGCAATTGGCTGCGGCTTTCACCACCGCAATACTCGACACATAAACTATGCTCGAGGGGTTCTTCATCAATGGCATCAGAGCCTGAATGGTTTGCAGAGGTCCAACAAAATTAGTCTTTAACGTCAGGTCGATATTGTCAGCACTGTCCGAGATGGCGGGTGCCGGATAAAACACACCGGCATTGAGCACCAATGCGTCCAAGCGGATATTATCCTGCTTTAACTGACGCGCCATGTCGGTTATCTGGTTCGTATCTGCGGCATCACACAACACGGGCTGTGCGCCAACGTCTGCGGCAACAGCGTTCAAACGTTGCAAATCACGACCGGTGAGATACACCCGGTGCCCCTGTTGCACAAAGTAACTGGCACAGGCTGCCCCAATGCCGGAAGTCCCCCCGGTTATCAATATGGTTTTCATCTTAATGTTCCCTCTCACGTTGCATCAATCAATGAAGGGGTAGCATAATCCGGCTACTTATTTCTCAATAGATACCAAAGTTGCACTTTATTGTTTCCACTAAGGAACCAAATACTATGGATAACCTATACACCCTGCTTCCACACATTTACATTTTTCAACGCGTGGCCCACTGCGGCAGCTTTCAAGCCGCCGCTAATGAACTGCTCTTGCCACGTTCATCCGTCAGCAAGAAAGTCGCACAACTGGAGGCAGCGTTAGGGCAACGGCTGATACAGCGCAGTACCCGGCAATTGCGCTTAACCGACGACGGTGCGCGGCTATTAGCCAGCAGTGATGGGTTGCCACAAGTGGTCACCGACGCCCGCGAAGCCAAGTTAGCCGCGTCCAACGAACCTGCTGGTGTGGTGAGAATCAGCAGCTCGACGCTGCTTGGACAACGCTATGTTTTGCCACTGATTAAACCGCTGCGACGTCGTTATCCAAAGGTTCGTATTGAGCTGAATTTATCCGATGAAGTGGTCGATCTGATTGCGTCCGCCGTAGATCTGGCCATTCGAGTGGGTCACCTGGCCGATTCCAGCATGGTGGCTAAAAAAGTCGGCGAAAAAAGCTGGCAGTGCTTTGCCAGTCCGGAATACCTGACATCTCACTCGGTACTGACTCACCCCAATGAACTGTCGTCGCATGACTGTCTGATATTTAAAAACTCCGCTTACCGAATGGACACCTGGAGCTTGATGCACGCAACAGGCGAAACAGCCAATATAGCCATCACACCCTGTTTCGTTGCGGACGATGGCCGCACTCTCGTTGATATGGCCTGCCAGGGCATGGGCATTATTTATGTGGATGCATTGTTAATTGAGCCGGAATTGTCTTCAGGCAAATTGATCCCGGTGCTGCCCTATTGGCAAGACCCGAACCGATCACCCATCAATCTGCTCAGTTTGGGGCACCACACTCGTAGCAAGGCGGTTGATGCCGTTTGGGACTATCTCGGGAGTGAATTACAGAGCAAGCTCATGGCGTCTCACAATCGCGAAGCATGAGCCCATCACAGACAGATCGCCGCGTAAAAGGAACTGCAATGAAGGCAATAACAACGAAACGAACGTTAGAGCCAATACGGTACGAAAAAAGTGTCTCGTCGTTTAAAGACAGGTCCGGAAGCATGACCGAACCTGTCTTTGTATTGACCTCAACTGATCGATGAAACAAAGGCATTCAGATTGATGCGTTGAGTGCCTTCATTCGGCTTAGGGTTCAAGATAAAAACGCTGATTGTCGTTACCGTGACATCCCCATTGATACACCTTGCTGCCATTACTGCCGTTTTGCACATCCAAACAGATGCCACTGTGCTTGAAGCCAAATTGATAGACGTTCGCGAACAGATTGTTAGGCCATACTTTCTGGTTGTCGCTGCCAGCACAATCCCACTGCTGCGCAATAGCACCTTGTTCGTAGGACACATCGCGGATATCCAAACACTTGCCACTGTGCACGTTCTGCAGAGACCAGTAACCGGCACCCGCGTCGAGAATACGCCAGCGTTGATTTGCACCGCCGTGACAATCCCATTGGATAACAGCGGCGCCGTTCGCGGAAGACCAGCCGCCCACGTCCAGGCAACGGTTACTGTGCAACGCTTTCAGTTTATAGGTCACCTCACGCTGCGCTTCCGGGAAGAAATCCGAAATTTCTTGTCTCACATTATTTAACGCTAACGTTGCGTCCGCTTCCTGGGACTGTCCCGCCGGTACTCCGCAAGGCACACCGCGACAGTTTGTGCGGGGGTTCGAAAAGGTGGGTGCCCAGGTCGTCCCAAATGCTTGCGGGTAGGCCATGGTCGATGCAAACACACCGTCAACACCATGCCCTAATGCATAGCCCCAACGAGCACCACCCGTATTCCCCTGACGGCGAGAATGGTTCAGCCCCATGTTGTGGCCTAGTTCGTGTGCGACAACCTGTGCGCCACAGTCTGGTCCTACCACATTGAAAGCCCAGTTTTTATCAACAGCCACATAACCGAGACCGCAATTTCCTGGCGTTAAATGTGTGACAAAGTCTGCACCAACCTCACTTCTTTTTTGCGCAACGGTGCTATTCACCCGCAGGTTAGGCAGGATCTCACCAAAGCCATTGCCCGGTATATTGATATACATGGTACCGGCCAATCGCATTTGAATATCGACCTGACTGGTGCGGTAAATGTCGTTCATCTGCGACACCCAATTGCGCATAGCCGCGTCCACCTCACCGTTAAAATGTTGCCGGCTCGGCTCATCATAGGTCACCAGCAAATCAACCGTGACTGCACCGGCGCCACTGATCATCGACACACCCAGCGCGCCGATCATCGTTAACTGCCTCGCTATTTTTTGGAACTGTGTACTCTTCATTTTTTGTCCTTTCTTATATTTAAAAATCACTGGCAACAAAATGACTCGCCTTTGGTTGCCAAGACCAAAAGACGGACAACAAGTATTCTTCCTAAGAATCTGTGTGTTCTGAGTGGGGCAAGTTCATGTCTGGCGTGACTTCAATGGGCTCATCACCACCCACAAACAGAGTGGCGCTGTCAACGATCCAACCGTATTCCCCATCCGCCTGTAAACTGTAAAGCGCCTGTGGCGTAGCGATGCCAGCCACAATCAGACGATCGCCACGGGTAATGCTGAAGGTATTGGGTGGATCAATTCCATGTAATGTCCCACTCCAGGTCACGCTACGGCCATCGTCTTCACTTCGAACTTCTTCGACAGTCGCTAGATAGGTTTGATTGGCTTGCGCAATCGCAATTTCAAATTGATCACCTTGCACAAGTGATTCAATTTTTAAAGGATCGATCTGAACAAACTCGCGACCATCAAGTTGCTGCTCAACAGAAAGATTTAATCCGTCTGGAATTGACTGGACCGATTTCCAGGCTGCGTCTGCCTGACTGGCCTGCCATATTTTCACAGCGTCGTAAACCTGGCCGTGACGACGCGCAATGACCGTGGACAACCGGTCACCCACGGTCGGGTAATTTTCGTTGCGATCTTCCAACAGTAAAACCTCGTCGGCGATTTCTTCTTTTTGCTCCGCCAATGGCGTTTCTGCCTCCACATTCGAAACCGTTTTCTGTGGTTGAATCGCCGCGGTAAGAGGTAAAGCGTCAGCCCGATTCAACTCAGGAACAGAAACCTTTTCATCGGCAACCACAGGTAAAAAAAGGTCTTTCTTGTGACTGGCCAAATACAACACCACAGACACAGCCAATAAAAAAATGACAACCGTTATCGATATAGTTTTCCCAGCAGACGGCATGAATAGCTCCAACAAATTTTTATTATTAAGGTTGGACGACGTCGATCACGCAGGTCACTTCCGTCACCAATTCACCCGGCAACAGCATTGCCATGAAAACTAACGTGTCCGACACAAATACTTTTTTTGCCTGAGGAGCATACAGATAATTAGGTTGAAAAATTTGAAGCAATGCACAAAAAATGAAAACGCTTACATTCCCTAAGCTAATTTTTTCGTTGCGCACAAAAAAACGATCGCATAGGTATTTTCGAACAATACCTATGCGCTATGAATGCGCTAATTTTTTTCGATGACCACAGAGAAAATTTTTAAAATTATCTGTGGCTGAGAAAGATATTGAACAGCGCCGACGTTTCATCTGGAAACAAAAGACATCGATATTGGACTTATTGACCCATTCCAATATTACCAACAAAATTTTCTAACCGTTCGCGACAACGACGGTGTCGATCGCACCAAAACCTTTATGCACGCCACACTCTAAAGCTGACGCTGATTTTGTCCGCAACAGATAGCCTCCGTAAGAATGATTAGCGCCGACCGTAAACACACCCAGTTCTGACACCGCATTATTTATTGTGCGTTGCTCTTTTCCGCGAAGCAGCGTGACCGGTTCGGAACGCAGGCATGGCCGAATACGTCGCATCAAGAGTGGGTCACTCAACAACGAAAACTGCGCAGGTGTCGGCAATGAATCGAACACATTACCACCACCTTCGCCTGAGCTTTTTAATAGCCAATGACCTGAATTCAGATCCTCATCCAAGGTAGCAGGGTCCACGTCCTGATACGCCGTTGACAGTGCCAGCCGCGCAAAAATAGCCTGCTGATCCGACAAACCGAACTGCACCGTCATTTCGTTAGCGGACAAGGAAGATAGATAGCGCTGCACACCTTTGTGACTGGCCAACTGACCGGAGATTCCAGGGCACACTCGGACATCCAAAGTATCTAGCTCAGCGCGCAAATCCAACCACCGCTCAACTTGACCTGACTCGTCTCGGAAATCGTCCAGATTGTAGCCGGTCCGAAAATACAGTAGATCAATCAACCCAATATCGCGTAACCATAATTGAGATGTATCCATACGCTCACGCTCGCGCTGTAACTGAGCAAATGTCCGGAAGAATACGCGGGCGCCCTGTTCACGAACCGCCGCAGCAAGCAGGTGTTGATCGATCACGTTGTCTTCTTGTTCCGCCACCACGAACACGATAGCCGGAGAACTGTTCTCAGCCCGTTCACAGGCAGCCCGATAAAGCGTTTCCGCTTGCAGAAACGATGCGTCATTGGGTACGAAGTTATGGTCAAACTCCGTCGAAAGACTCGACGCAAGACGCTCACTGAACGGCCCCATGCCAGCAGCAATACTGTTGGTTTCAATCAGGCGCCAATTCGAGTGATGATCCAGCATCAAGTCGTGACGCATGATCAATACTTCGTTTTCCAGCCTCGGATATTCCGGCAGCCGAGCCAACAGTTGTGAAGCCAACGAAGACGGAGCACGGTTTTGCAACACCCGTCGCAACACGTCGGAGTCGCGACTGACGGCCGCAAACAATGTTGCTAATGCGCGCGCAGTGATATTAGCCACTCGCCATTGCAACGCGCTCACTTCGTAAGGTGTATTGCTTGTCCATACCGGTTCGAAACCGTTAGCCGTCACCAAACCGAGGTCTGGCATTGGTGAAAGATTCTGCTCTGGCAACTGCGCCATGTTTGAATGATTGGCGGTCATAGCAGCCCGCTCCATTTCAGTAGGTTCACAGCGTATCCAGTCATACTCGCGGTCAGAAAAACCAAAGTTATAAAGGCGATCAACAACGGGGCATGAAACATACGTTTCATCAAAATCATCTCAGGAAGGCTGGCACCCGCACCGCCTATCGCCAACGACATGACCGACCCCAGACTCATACCTTTAGCGACTAGCGACGCTGCTATGGGAATCATGGTTGAAGCACGTACATACAGCAGCACGCCAAACAAGCCAGCCACGGGCACGAGCCACCACGCTTCAGGATTCGTCAACCCAGCGAAAAAGGATTCCGGAACAAAACCGTGAACAATCGCACCAATACCGACACCCAACATCATATAAGGGGCAAATGCCCAAAACTGCTTAACCGCATGAACGCTCACCTGCTTCCAGGGTAAACCCTGATTGTCGTACTCGTGGACAATGCCGTTGTGTGACATTTGATACAGATCGGCGCGGACAAACCGCTCAAAACCAAGTTTTTCAAGCAACAGGCCGCTGCAGATCGCCGCAGTCAGAACAAAACTGGTATAGAGCAGGAAGACCGGAAGCCCCAATACCGTGATCATCAACACAACGATAAACGGGTTCAACAATGGCGACGTAAACAAAAAGGCCATTACCGGCCCAAATGGCGCTCTGGACTGTAACAAGCCCGCCGTCATCGGAATGGACGAACAGCTGCAAAAGGGCGTCACCGCCCCTAACATCACGGCCGCGGCATACCCACGCTGCCCCGCCAATACGGCTTTCACCCGCGCTCTGGGGAACTTGTACTGCAACACGCCTATGAGGGCACTGACAAGAACAAAAAGAAAGGCAAGCTCCGTAAAGGTAAGCACAAAAAATTCAATAGCGTCATACGCTGGTTGAGACAAAGACAGATTCATAGTTTACTTCCATATTTCCAGTTTTATAGAAATATATTATTTCGATAATTATCGAATTGTCAAAACATTTCTAGAAATATAGAATTACGCACCCCTTACCGGCAGACACCTTATGACAATTGAAGACATGGCAGCGCGCATTGCCGAACTGGGCCATCCAACGCGGTTACAGATCCTGAAACACCTGGTTAAAGCGGGCCGCACTGGCACCCCGGTCGGCGATATTCAGACCGCCCTGGACATTCCCGGCTCGACATTATCACACCATTTAGCCCGTATGATGAAAGTCGGCCTTATACGTCAGGAACGGCAAAGTCGCACGCTTTTTTGTTTTACAAACTACGATGCCCTCAACGAGGTGGTGAACTACCTGATGGATGAGTGTTGCGTGAATGACAATGCCGTGCCCTGTGATGACTGCTGAAAATCAGGCGTATTAGTTCAAGGTGAATTTCTGATGTTTCCAGGCTTCGACCGCCAACCGATCACGCTGTCACACCCATTTTTGCTCGACTTGAGCCTTTATAGGCACACGCGAAGAAACTGTGTTCTAGTCGCGGTTAATTTCTCGCTCGAGCATTTCAGCACGGACCTGTTCCGTTACTTCAGCATCGACTTTCCCGCCCAGATGAATCGGGCCGTTCCAAAACGCCAGGCGGAATTTCTGGCCGGTCGTTTATCGGCCAAACTGGCCTTGCAACAGTTGGAACCCAGAACATTCGACACGGTGACCATCGGAACCGGCGAGCACCGACAGCCGTTATGGCCGGATCAGATCAAAGGCTCTATCACGCACACAAAGCACCGGGCAATGTGCTTAGTCACAAACGATGCGCAAATCGACGTTATCGGTATCGACACCGAACACGAACACAGTGCAGAAACGGTGACGCAAATTGGAGCGCAAATTTTTAATGAAGATGAATTTAATAAGCTTCGCGCGTTAGGCTTTTCAAATACACAAAGCAGCACCCTATTGTTCTCTAGTAAGGAAAGCATTTTCAAAGCACTCTACCCGCAGGTAGGCGAATATTTCGGTTTTGAATGTGCGCGTTTTATTTCTGGAGACCGGCAATCACAAACGCTGACGTTAGAGTTGCTGGGTAGTTTCTCCAAGAGACACGGCTTACCAGATCTGATCAACATACAGTACGTCATTAACGACAACTCGATCACGACGTTTATTCTTTAAAAACTCATTTCTAGGGTACAGTCATTCCAATTTATTTTGAAGAAGCCTACCCACCGAGTATCGTGGATAAACCAAAGGATTATTTAAGCATACAGGCAGCACTAAAAAGCAAAAAAGGCTGCAAACGCAGCCTGAGTATTTTGCACTTACCGTGGAATCAGAATGATACGTTGTAATCCACAAAGACACCGTAGCCGGTAATGTTTGCTTCGTTCGTATCACGGCCAAACACGGTGCGCAATGACAAACCTTTCAGCAAGCTTTCATCGCTGAAAGTGTACTTCGCGTCCACGAGTGTTTCTGTAAACTCGGCATCACCGGCAAGGAAGTACGGTAAATCACCCGTCGCCAGAACGTCATCTTTATTCACAGAACTCACAAAGTGTGCCGCACTGACGGACAAACCATTCAAGCCGACCATCTCGCCGTCAAACTGCACGACATACGAAATTGTTGACTGGCCCACACGATCAAAGTCATTGATCAATGCGTTGTCTATCAGATTTGCGACGTCCGCGCCGCCATCGTCATTGGCTTTGTTATAAGACCCGGCCAACGTCAATCCGTCGAGCTTCGCAGCAAGCATGATTTCGTATTGAGCGGCGTTAAAATCGCTATCGGCGTCCAGTTTTCTTGTTGCGTAATCGACTTGCGCGATCAACAGGTAATCCATTTTGTGTTCATCGGATATCGGCAAACCCAACATGGCCATTGGCAGGCCAGAAACAGCACTGTAGGAATCCGTATGTTCTACATCCTTCACATAACTGCGTTCCGCGGTAGCCTTACCGAAGTCTGACTGATACTTCAGCTCAATGGATTCACTCGGCGTATCGTATTCCACCAGTTCACTTTCTGTATTCCCGGCAGATGCGGTAACGGCTTCGTATGTCAACGTAAAGTCTTTAAACTGCGCACTGGCACCGTAACCCATGTCAGTGGAGTCCATCAGGTAATCCGTTTCGTCCGCTTCACTGTAACGACCGTAATTGGCTTTCAATTCCACGTCACCAATATTGTATTTTGCCTTTACGCGCGCCGTTGCAATACGGGAATAGGTTTCGTCATCTTTGTCGGCGATGATTAACATAGAAGAATCATCGTCTTTAAAATGCTGAACAGCCCCCTGCAAACCAAAATCGAAACCGATCACGTCGTACAAATACCCGGACTCGATCTGCAACCACAAGGCAGAACCGGCCTGATTTAAAGTCCCCTCAGAATTGGCACCATTGACAACAGTTGGACCAACCGCCGCCGTTAAGAATTGATTCATACCGGCCAGAGTAGCAGGGTCAGCCAACGCGGCTTGTACGGTCGCCGGATCGGCACCTGCCAATGCATCCAAACCGGTTCCGGTCGACCCTAAAGCAGCGTTAGCGCCCGTTCCGAATAATACCGCAGTCGCGGTCGCGGCATCGTACCCTGATGCATCGTATGCAACGTCGTTTGCATCAAGCTTAATGAGTGCCGAACGAGCTTTAACGTTCACTGTGGTATCGGCTAAGAACTGATCAAAGGCATCATTGGCCAAGGCCATGTTGGCCGTCGCGAGTGCAAAGACAAGGCTGAGTTGCTTTTTCAAAATAAATCTCCAGAAATGTGCTTGCCGTTTTTCCGAGACAACAGAAACCATAACGACATGCCGAAGCAAATCGAATAATGGTTTGTTCCGTGTTTAACAACAGTGATCACAGCGCCAGTTGATAACTCTCAACAAAATGGGATGCCGCAATAGTTGATCGGTAACAGCGTTAATTGTTTTTGTTTTTCGCATTCAAGTCAGTCGCATGAGCTGTTAGCGACCTCCTGTTCAATGACTATAAGGTGTTGAAAACGATTTCGGAAGCAACGGGGTCGCTTTGTGAATAGAGGTTAAGAATCGTGAGTAAAAGCTGGTTTTTTTAAATCATTGTGTGCCGATTCAACGGGAATCAGACAAAAAGTAGGCGTCATGGTCAATGGTCGAATGTGAACTTCCCCAAAAAAAACACGAATACTCCAAAGTGTGGAGACATTAACTGTAGGCACCTTAAAGAGTCCAGCAGACTCAGGATTTAAGAACGAGCTTAATCAATAATTAAACTTGAAGACCTAACACGCTAAGTTAAGCGCTTGCAACAAAGCCATAAATACTTGCTACCCCCTCGAGGGGCGCGGGACAGAAACATGCCCGTCAATCCCTTCACTGTTTGCCCTGTTCTGCACGCTGATCGCTCACGCGAGGAAATTGACGAACTTTTTTATGGTCCCATAACTTTCACGAATACTGAGTATACAAACCACAACTCACCTCGATAAAGGCGGATAAGAAACTTCACTGGGAAGCCGACCACACACACGGCAATATTGCTTCGAGTCTAAACTGTGCGTGGTTAAATGATGCTGAAACACTGCTTGAAAGGGGCTGAGGCGCCTCTGAACAATTTCTCTCTAACAAAGAAGATATAGAAGTTTGCAACTTTCGAATCCAGTTTTGGAAGTCATACCCATTATCTTGGCAAATGACTTAAAAATTCGGCCTTTTCAATATCACCTTCGGGCCTTGCCGTTGACTGCTGTACGTTCGCGTATGTTAAAAAATAGTTCGCTTATCACAGCAAAGCACGCACCACTCATCCATTAATCTGATAGGGCTACTGTGATATGACCTATAATCTTTCCAGGCATCTTGCAACTACAGAATTCAGTATCATTGCCAGTTGGTTTCGATGTGTATTGATAAAAAAATGTCCTGCTTCAATGGATTTAAATATCACAGTCGGACAAAAATGCGTCTGCCATGCCTGTACGTCGATTAGCGGCGTACTGTCATCTTTCGTACCGTAAACGCAAGTCACTGGAATATCCAGGGGATCTCCAGGAGTCGGTTGATGCTCGGCCGATAATTTGAAATCGGCTTTTAACATTGGCGTGATCAAACGCATCAGTTCATCGTTGCGAATAATATCAAGAGGTGTTCCACCAATTTCTCGCAACCGCTCGCGGAATTCATGATCGGCTAGTGTGTGAATAGGATCTGTTTTCTTGCGAATATGAACAGCTTTCGCCCCTGACAATATAAGATGCAAAGGTTGTAAACCGGTTTCCGCCGCTATTCGGGCGGTTTCATACGCTAACCGGCAACCAAAGCTATGACCGAACAGAATAGTAGGACCTTGTAACTGAGGAACGACGTCTTGTCGGATTAAATTGCGCATACTGGACCAATCCGAAATCGGAGGCTCTAAAAACCGGTTGGCTCTGCCCGGTAGCTGCACCGCCGTCATGGACACCTTTTTGTCAACCAACGCATTGGCGTACGGCTGAAAAACTGAGGCGCTACCGCCGGCGTAACTAAAGAAGAGTATCTGTAAGGGAGAACCAGACACACGCCTGACGGGAAAGAATAATTTACTGTGTTCAAGAATGGCGGTTGTCATATATTCGATAGATTCTTAAGCGCTTTCACACGAGGTTTCAGATAAGAAGAAATTCACGACCTCTTGCATCGGTAATTCCTCCGGTTTCTGCCAAAAGTCGTTATGGTTAAAAGGAACGGAAATTTCGTGAAACAGAATGTGTTGGCTTGCGACACGCTGCAGTGCAAAATGATGTTTAATCGGAATCACTTCGTCACTGCGGATACCGAGAAACAAGGCATCGTTTTCTACGTTCTGTAACACAGATACAGAGTTAAAGTAGCTTGGCAACAATCCAGGTATATGGCGCAGTGCCGGTACACTGTCCACTACAATCTCGCGGAGACTGGAAAATGTCGAGACGATAGCCAGGCTACAAATATCCTGGGGTTCTTGCGCCAGCGTGTCCAACAATACGGCACCACCCAGAGAGAAACCCAACAGATAGCGTGGTCCCACCGCCAACCTCTGAAAATGATTCAGCATTGCCTGCGCTTCTGAGGTCCAAGAACCGACACCTCGACTGTCATCACTCAGTCCATAGCCAGAATAGTCGTAAATCATCACGTTAAAGCCACGCTGGTTTAACACATAAATGGCGGGTACCCAATCGGAAATCGTTTCACCTTGTCCATGAAAAATGAGAACACTCTTATCGGATAACTCTGTCGAAGCCGGTACCCACCAATAGTTCAGGGAAGTTCCCTGAACATCGATATAGTTGTTTTCAAAATCCATTCCGACATCACTGGGAAAGTAATCAATGATGCGGCTATTAGATAAAAGTCGCGACTCTACTGTTGACGTGACATAAGTCTTGATAGATACACTCACTGTTAACATTAAAACGATCACAAGCAGGAAGATCATTGTCCATTTTTTCACTTCGAAACCACCACTGGATTAGCTACGGTGCTGGCAAAACTTCGGTTGACATAACATAACCCTTCATATTTTTGAAAACATTCAATGTCAATGACAGACGCTATCACGATGGCACTGTCACCCGCAGGGACTATGTCTCGTACACTTAGCTGTAACGCGACATTGGCACCGCAAATTGGCGGTACATATTCGAGGCTCTTTCGTGCCTTCATGTAATGAACCGAGTCCTCTTTGGCTGAGTGTCCGCTGGCAAACAAAGTAGCGGTATCCGCCTGAGATCGGTTCAATATAGAGACACTCAAGCGCTTGTCGTGGCGAAGTAACTGATAGAAACCAGCCTGGCGACTTATGTTAAAACTCGTCAAGCAGGGCTCAACACTAACCGATACAAAAGATGTTGCCGTAAAACCGGTAAAACTTCCCTGCTCTGTCTGTGCACAGACAATCACAACGCCACCCACCAATCGGCTCATTGCCTGCCGGAACTGAGAAGGTAAATCCGTTTCTTTATCCATGAACAGCGTCCGACAGTTTTGCTGACTCATATATCGTCTCCTGCAATTTCAGGTTGTCGCGATCGTCGATTGCGAAGTGTTGCCCGACGAATTGAAGCTCGATCTGTCGAGTCTTCTGTTCTCGGAGTTGGATTGTTCAGATGGTCTTTTTCCCGCTGAATGCAAGACACCAGATCGTTAATAGTCGGAGCTTCAAACATGTCGACCAATGATAGATCAACGTTATAGGTTTGCATGATTCGAGCCCTGACTTCCAAAATCTGCAGAGAGTGCCCACCGACTTCGAAGAAATTATTATCCATAGCAAAATCTGAATGCCCTAAAAGTTCAGTCCAGATATCAAACAAGCGGGACTCAATCTCACCATTGGGTCTGGCGTTTAGAACCTGCAGATGATTCGGCGTAAAGGTTTTCGGGTTCGGCAAGGCTTTTCTGTCCACTTTTCCATTCGCATTTAAGGGGATCTTCTTGACAGGAATGATAAGTTTTGGACGAAATGATACATCCAGATGTGAGGACAGGAACTTACGCAGTTCACCAACGTCATCATGACCACCGACGAATTCAACATAAGCCACAATGTGTTTATCGTTCTGGTCATCTGTGAATGACGTAACAAAGCCATTGGAGATACCGTGACAGGCTAGGATGGCTTGCTGAACCTCAGCCAGATCAATGCGCACACCTCGTATTTTCACTTGATCATCTTTACGACCGGCTAACTGCAGCACACCTTGCTCCGACACGAAGCCCAGATCACCCGTTTTATAGGCTACTAAACCATCACACGAACCCGTTATTCGTCGGAAATTCCCTGTGAGCCCACTGCCGAGATAACCACTGCTGCAATGCACAGTATGAATCACCACCTCACCGGGTTCCAGGAAGCCGCAATGCTGTCCATATTCATTGACCACTTCATAGCCGGCATCGGATATTGGTTGACCGACGGGGACAACCGGCATCTGACTCCCCCCTTCATACCAGTCGAAGTGAAATTTCGCTAACGTGGATTCGGTCGGACCATAGAAATTGGAAATATTTACGCGACCGCAACGCTGCAAGACCCGTTCGACCAGTTCGGTAGTTAATGGTTCGCCGGCGAAGAATATGCGCATTTCTTCAGGCAGGCTCAGGTCAGCCTGCGTATCCTGCAACCAGTATTTCATAATACTGGGGACGGTATGCAACATAGTGACCTGCTCTTTGCGCATCCATGAAAAAACAGCGGTTGCGCTCATATCAAGAGTGGTTTCAGGAATACAGACCGTAGCTCCGCTGATCAGGGGTGTAAAAACGTCTCGCATCAGGACATCGAATCCCAGACCCGTTAACTGAGCAGACTTGTCTCGTTCGCCCAATCCGTATTTGTGCTTTTGCCAATGGACAAAATGCGAAAGGCCACCATGATTACCCAACACCCCTTTCGGCAGACCCGTTGAACCGGACGTGAAGAAGATGTACGCCAAAGTGTCCGCAGACACGTTAGGTACTTCACGTAGACCAGGTTCAGAGGCAGTACAGCACGCTGTTGGATTTATCGTGATGGTCTTAGGAATATATTCGGCAACCGAAGGTGTGGGTTCATCGCTTATCCAAAGAAGTGCAGCCGGAGTTGCCTGATCGATAATCTGCCGTTGTCGGGTGGGAGAGGATTGAGAATCGATCATCAACAACACCCCACCGCTTTTAACGACGGCGACCATTGCGCTCACCAGTCCAAAGCTGCGATACCCAGATACAGCCACGACCTGTCCAGGGGTCACAGCCTGCTGCTTCAATAGTTCTACGATAGAGTCTGCATTCTCTAGAAGTTGTGCATAGTTATATTGATGGTTTCCCTGACGGACCGCGATGTTATCGTTAAAACGGGTCAGTCCATGATTGAAGACTTCTGGTAAATATGGGGTTGTGACACTCGATTCATCAGCTGCTGTCCAACGAGGCATTTCACCACCTTCAATGACAAGACTGAGCTCACTAATTTTTTGATTGCTTCGCGAAACCAACTGTTCAACCAAGACACTGAATTGATTAAGCAGAATCTCAATGACCTTGTCGTTCAACCGTTCTGGCTGATAGTGCCAACGCATTCGCCAGCATCCCTCAGATTCATGCGCATATATAGTCAAGGGGTATTTAGCAACCGCCACGGGTGCAGAGTCTTCCTGCAATGTCAGACCATCGATGACTATTTGTGCCTCTACCTGTTCAAACCAGTTCAACAAGACATCAAACAAGGGGCTACGACCTACCGCTCGTTTGAAGTTAGCAACTTCAACGATATGTTCAAACGGAAGCGTTTGGTGGTCGAAAGCAGATAAGCAAACTTTTCTGACTTTTTTAAGCAAATCGTCGAAAGTATCGCTCGCAATGTTCTCCACGCGAATAGGTAACACGTTGACAAAACATCCCATCAAATCATGGGTCTGAGGATGATCTCTCCCGGACACCGGCATTCCGATAATTTGGTCTGACTGAGACGACAATCGAAACAACAGTACATTCAACACGCTGAGTAAAACCATATATGGCGACGCGTCAAAACGTGTCGCCAGAGCCTTCAGCTGCTGAGTGACGTCAGGTGAAAACGTATGCACCACCTCACGTCCCGTCACTTCGGTCACTTTAGATAGCTGACAACCAGGAATCTGCAGCGGCTCAATCGGTGCCGATAATTGTGAACGCCAATAGGACTTCAAACTTTGATGATTATCCTCGTTGGCTCTGTGTGTCAGCCAAGTGGCGTAATCGCCGAATTGTATTGGTGATACCTGTGTCGCCTCATTTGTGGAGCGGCCTTCATAACATTTCAATAATGCATCCACCAATAGTTTCAATGTCCAGGCATCCGCAATAAGATGATGAACGTTAACCGTTAACAGAAATGATGTTTGTGTCAGTTCGACGCACCCCAATCGCAGCAGTGGTCCATTAGCGAGATCAAAATGAACGTCCGCCTCCGCCTTTTTCCACCGCTCAATTGCTTTTCTCCCCGCATCATCATCCAACCCGATGATACTGCCATGATGGATGCTGACACTCAGAGTGGGATCAAAATATTGTTGCGGCTGTGGTCCTGAGACTATCCGTGTACGCAGGACTTCATGTTCGCGAACGACGACTTGCAGTGCACGCTCAAGCCGATCCTTATCCAGCTCGCCTTGCAGTGAATAACATCCAAAAATATTGAACGACGTATCGTTTGGATTCAATTGACATTGAAGCCAAATTCGTTTTTGCGTCTCTGTTAAAGGCTGTGTTGAATCAGGATTTGATCTTGGTGTTATAGGATAATGATCGCCTGCCAATTCGGTGTTGGTTTTTCTGTCTATTGCGTCGGCTAATGTGCCAAGTAATGGGGTTGAAAAAACGTCCGTTACCGAAACCTCTTTCGAGAACGCCTTTTTAATTCCGGCAATCATTCGCACCACCAACAACGAGTGACCACCCAGCTCAAAGAAGTGTGCCTGACGTCCAATGCGTTCTGCATCAATACCCAGTAACTCGCTCCACAGCTTCGCCAGTTCTGCTTCCGTCGCCGTGGCCGGTGCTTCATACGCCGCGTCGGCGACAGCCAATAAGTCGATCTTCGGTAACGCTTTGCGATCGATCTTGCCGTTCGGCGATAACGGGATGTGACTCAGGATCTGATACCCCACCGGAACCATGTAACCCGGCAACGTCGCCTGCAACTGCGCACGGATGGCACTCACCAGCTGGCTGTCCTCGCCCGCGTCATCGGTTTTGGTGGCGTACGCCAACAGGTGTTTCTGGCCATGACCGTCGTCTTCGGCCACCACCACCGCACTGCGGACTCCGGGCAGCTGCGTGATGCGTTCTTCGATCTCACCCAGTTCGATGCGGAACCCCC
>JBNKNI010000023.1:0-89652 GCA_050293765.1 Reinekea sp. | reverse complement strand
TTTGTTGTGTGTTTTGAAAAGGACTCGCCATTCCCTGCAACACACGCCTCGCTCACCCTTCGATCTGATAGGACTGAAGTGATTTGAATTAATCAGAGATGCCTTAACATTTAATAACCCATCTGAACTGACCCGAAAAGCCCTGTTGAATTCGCCTATCTATGCCTTTCCCTCTTCAGCAGCCAGTCAGTTTTTCAGTGATCGATGTCCAATAAAAGAACATTCCTGCTCTACATCACCCTTTATTATCGTGCTCTCAAATGGGTGTCCATAACCATGTGTATGCGAACCCTCACTGGCTCTCCATAACCGTCTTCTATTTGTGCAGGTACGGATTCGGGTTGCTTTCTGCATTGGAGTGGGCACCGAATGGCGCTTAGTGAGCCTGTTTGGTAGGCTTCGGAAACAAGTTCATCATTCAATGACATGGTTTGACTGGGTGAATTTCTCCGTTCGGTGCTAAATTTGCGCGAGTGTTCGAACGCGGTCAGTAGGATTCCACCCGTCGCCACAAACGAATGCTCAATCCTATCTCTATTCGGTCACTGACAGGTCGTTCCTAACGCGAATGTTTTCGCATTGTCGCTTGCAAGTCGATATAGACTCAACCAATTATCGTATTTCATACGACCAAACAGATCACTCTGTTTTGATATCACAGGAACTGGTGTTTTTAACTAACTCGCACTGCGTCGGATGACGGATATTGTACGTAGCAGTGGACATTACGCCCTGAAGGCCGTTGGAAGCGCTGGAAGGTTAACTTGACGCCGCACGCTCAATCGACCATTCGACCATTCGACCATTCGACCAAGCACAATAACTGACAAAGCATCAACGCGTGCTAAGTGAGGTGTTAGAGGGGCGACCCCACATGGAAAGTAAAAACTCCGAGAGAACAACTTATCCAGAACCAAAGGGTAAAACACTGAATCAGATTGACCCTTAGCAACACACATCACAGGGTTGCACCGAGTCATGAGGACTCTTGAATGTTAAGGCAACGCTGATTAATTCAAATCACCGCAGTTCTATCAAATCAGAGGATAAGCATGGGGTGCTCTTTTCAAAACACACAACATTACTCATTCATTGATCTGAAGGACCCGCGGGCGGCCTGAAATCCACTGGTTTATTAAAACATACATTAGGGTTATTCAGAGCGACCGCCCAAAAAACGATTACATTTCATTACGATACAAGAAACGGCCAATTGACGGGCTTATTCAGTAAGTCGCCACTCTTACTCAGGTAAATCACACTTTATCCACAGAACTTCCCCAGCCTTATCCTTTGCAACTGGTTTAACTTCAGGAGTAACGTTGAGCGCGTCATTAAAGGAGGGTAACCCGATGAACACTGCTGATAATCAATTGAACAGCCAATCATCAAACCTGCTCTTTATGAGACGCCGGCAAGCTGCCGACCTGTTGATTTCTCTGGCTGATGGACCAGCGCAACCGTCACTGGCAAAGAACCTGCTGTTGGATGCCTTGTATCAAATTCCAACCGAATGTTTCATCGCCGACGACTGGTACGTCATCCTTAAACAAGTCACCCATGTGTTGCTACAGCAGGAAAGCAAAAGCGGAGCAAGGATGCCCACTCACCTTTCAGATCTGCTCGCGAGAATTGCCAATCGACTCGCCGCGCATACCCATTAACAGGTACTTCATTACAATCTTACGGGATTTACTGAGTTAAAAGAGACATGCCGTTTCTCCAATTATTTCAACACCCCTGAGACAGCATTCACTAACCACCCAGCAACAAAAATAGAAGAGCAAAGCCACCAGTAAGCCTTTATGACATTATTCTGTATTCAGAAACGTTGGCCATTGTTGAAGACTCCAGCGCATTTGATCCGCATCCCAAACCAAGTGCATGTCTGCGGTCTGAGGCGTATTTAATGCCAACTTAATAAACGTCAGCTCGGAATTTGTATTCAAGGCAGGAGCCCATATCCAGGGTGAAGGTTGGTGAAAAAGCCAGGTAAAACCAACCCGATACCTCGTATCCCCCGAATCGTTCGGCGTCAGAAGCTCCAGATATTTGACTTGCTCCAACTGCACATAGCCCACAATAATGGGCTGGTCCTGTCGGCTTCGATTCAACTCATAGGTAAAAACACGGGTAAAAAGTATATTCTTATTGCCCACGTCAGCAACGGTCGAGGTTTTCTGCAACCAACCTTCTTCAGTCAACGTGTCAAACAAGGCGAGTTTTTCGGCATTTTCGGGAATGTTGGTCACTGACACGGGAAATTGGCTTGCGTTGATCGTTATGGGATGGCGTTGCAAATAATCCGTTAGAGTTTGAGTAAAAAACAACAACAAGCGTTGACGGTCATGCCCCCCCACCAGCTCTGCATTTCCGAGGATTGGAATTAAAAGCATATAAATTAATAACAAATTATTCTTAAAACGTTGCAAATTCATTTTTCCTCTGAAATCCAGCCATAGAGCGGGCTATTTCAAAAATCGGTCAAATTGTCAAGCCGTCAACCTAAAAAAACATAATTCCGATGCAGCAATGTTCAAATAGTAGACTATATTTATTTTTACTGTTGATCGTAGCAGCAGCAGTATGGTGACTACTCCCATGTGGGCTATGCCCCATGAATTTTCGGACACTGATCTCAGTGTCCGTTTTTTTTGCAAGGAGCCTTCCTATGTCCTCAGAATATATGAATGTGGCGCAGGCCGCGGCCTATTTAGGTGTATCTGAAATTACTGTTAAGCGGTTTATCCGAGAAAAGCTTATTCCATCGGAAGTACAAAACGGCCAAAAAATGTTGTCTGTCAGCGCGGTTGAGAACTATAAAAAGATCAATGAACAATTTTCCAAACGCTGATAATCTTCAGGGCCTCTGATACACTGCGCTCTCTTAAAGATTGAAGTGTATGTATGCATCCCACCTTGCAATTACTGGAACGACATTCATCCGAGTTGGGTGAAAGTCCTGTCCATTGGTTTGATATACCTGAAACATCCTCCTTAGTTAAATCTGGTGACAAGCAATTTAATTTGCATTGGTCACCAAATAACGACGCCCGTCTGGACGCCGACACATGGCCAACAAATGTCCGTAACGTTCTTTTTTACCCAAAGGCAAAAGACCGTCTCGACTGGTGGCTGGCAATGCTATCGAATTCGCTGCTGGCGGAACAAACCCTTTGGGTGGTCGGTGAAAACAACGGTGGCATCAAAAGCCTCCCAAAACGTGTGGCTGGTCATTTTAACTGCATAAAAATAGAGTCCGCGCGACATTGTGTGTTGTTCGAACTGACGCTCACGGCCAAAGGTATTCCGTCACCGGATTGGTCTACCTTCTCGGTCGGGGACATGACCTGCTACACATTGCCGGGCGTGTTCAGTGCCGCAAAAATAGATCGCGGAACGGATGTATTACTGTCTGCATTGCCTGAACTTAACGGACATATTCTGGAATTTGGCAGTGGCTGTGGGGTATTAACGGCGCATCTGGCCAAACAGAAACAGGTGAAGTCCGTGAACGCCGTTGAGATTGATTTGTGCGCTGTGCGATCGACGAATAAAACACTGGCGGAAAACGGCTTGGCTGACAAAGGCAATGTAACCTGGTCTGCGGGCACAGAACAGTTGGAACCAAAACGTTATGACGCTTTGGTCACTAACCCTCCTTTTCACAAAGGAATTCAAACCGAATACGGGCCGACAGAAACGTTTTTTTCGGAAGCGCATAATTGGCTTAAAACGGGTGGACACCTGATTTGGGTCGCAAATGACTTTCTAACCTACCAACATCTGCTCAAGGGTCATTTCACAAACATAACCCAGTTAGTGCACAGAAACGGGTTTAGTGTTTACAGCGCGCAGCGACTTTGACGCAAGAATGTGACATGGCATCGGCTTGCTCTGGTCGTTAATGTTTAACATCGCCAACAAACAGATAACCTTTGGAGCGAACTGTTTTTATGCGCCTCGGGTGGATGGGGTCGTCGCCAACTTTGGGACGAATTCGGGACACCCGAACATCCACCGAGCGGTCCTGGCCATCATATTCGATGCCTCTTAACTGCGAGAAAATCTGTTCTCGGGTCAACACTTCGCCAGCATGGCTCGACAGTAACCACAACAGGTCGAATTCGGCACTGGTCAGGTCTATTGGATTACGGTCCAGCCAAGCTTCGCGCATGGTGTTGTCGATCACCAAATCGCCGAATTCAAGACGGTCATCTGAGTGGGTCAGTTCTGCCATTGTTGCCCGATCCGCGCGTCGTAGTATGGCTTGGCATCTCGCCAGAATGAGTCGCGGCGAGGTTTTACGGGCCACATAATCATCCGCGCCCATATCCAATCCCAGTACCTGGTCCAGTTCATCGGTACGATGACTCATCAGAACGATACCGCCAGAGAAATCTTTACGGCTGAGCTTGCAGATGGTCAGACCCGACTCACCGCGCAAATCCACTTCGATCAGAATTAAATCGGGCTTCTCGTCTCGAATTCGCGAAAGTGCGGTACTGGTTTCAGTTTCCACTTCAACGTCGTATTCGTTGCTGCTGAGATAGTCACGCAAGTGACTGGCGTATTCGACATCGTCGTCGACGATGAGGATGCGCTTTTTCACGACTGTATCGGCTTTGTATCCCACAAAATAACCTGCCCTGTCACAATGATTCGCTGCCCTGATTTCTAACCTTAGAATCCAGGTCCTATTGGGCTTAATTTAGACGGTATTTTTCAAATTGCGAGATTTTGGTGAAGAAATGTTAAAGAATGTGACCGAGCTGGAAAACCAAGTTCCGAGGCCGAAAAAGGATTTAAAGCTGCGTGTTAAAACGGCCATATAATCGCTTCGCCGCGGGCTTACTGTTTGCGTACCCAACAAAGCAGGAGGCCGTAAAAGAACATTTTTTAGTATCCCCTCACCTTTATCAAAACGAGCGAAATGAGGTATTGATTTCTCAGGATTAAGCAGCGGGGCCGATAATAATTAGTCAACCTGAGGAAAAGCGGACTGTAAAAACAGCCGCCCTTTCAACTGCAATGGTAATTGTCAGCGTGTACCAAACAATTTATCGCCGGCATCGCCAAGACCAGGCACGATGTACCCATCGCTATTGAGTCGCTCATCCATCTGCGCAACATAAATATCCACGTCTGGATGGGCCGCTTCAATGGCTGCAGCACCTTCGGGTGCACCTATAAGACATAACCCCAGAATTTTCTGACAACCCTTGTCCTTGAGTAAATCGATGGTGGCGATCATTGAACCGCCCGTAGCCAACATGGGATCAACTATAAGGGCGGTCCGTTCCGCGACGTCTTCAACGACCTTGTCAAAATAGTAAACCGGTTCCAGCGTTTCTTCATTGCGATACAAACCGACCACACTGACACGCGCCGAAGGAATCAGCTGTAACACACCGTCCATCATGCCCAGACCAGCGCGCAAAATAGGCACTACGGTGATTTTTTTGCCCTTGATCCGTTCAACCGTTAACTTGCTACCATCCCAGCCGTCAATGTCGACCTCATCGGTCGTCAGATTCCGAGTCGCTTCATAGGTCAGCAAGTTGCCGATTTCAGACGCCAACTCACGAAACTGTTTTGTTGAAATGCCAGCTTCACGCATGATACCGACTTTGTGCGCCAGCAACGGGTGATTAATTTCAATAACCGCCATTTATAATCCCTCCAGGAAATCCAATTCTGCTTGTTTGCGAATCACTTTTCGGTGATTCGCCCATAATTCTTGAATTTTATCTTGATTGCACTGCTGACGATCAACCAACACTTTGGTATTCAACTCGCCCCGACGTTGGCCATTTAACAGCGGTACTTTTGAAAACACAAACTGATTCGAAATCATGTCCATAAACGGACCGGATTTGCTAGTCGGCATGATAAACAACAGTTGTAGGCCCAACGATTCGGTCAAATACCGGATGACTTCTTTAGACCGTGTTTCATCCATCTTCGAGAAGGCTTCATCGACTAAAACCATACGCAAATGACTGTCGCCTTCGTTAAACCGGAAAGCCGATGTAATGGCCGCGGCGCGAATAATGTAGGCGGGTGTTTCCAACTGTCCGCCTGATCCGGTACCGTATTGACTCAATGCAATCGGCTGCTTGCCATCCGGCTGTTTGTAAATTTCATAACTACGGTAGTTACGATAGTCTGAAATCCGCTCCAGTTCACGCAAGGCACGCTGTTCATCACTGTCCAATAGCATCTCCATCAACTGATCGCGAATTTTCCGAGAACGCTCGCTCAGCTGCGTGTCAAAGAGTGTCTTACCCTCACCAATGGATGGGCTTTTATACACTTCATCGAAGAAATGCCAGTATTCTTTGAACTCAGGAACCCATTGATAGTCGAACCAATATTTCTCACGGTCGGCACCAAAACGATGATGTTCCAACTCTTTGTTTAAATCAGTCAGAACTTTTTTACCGTCATTAATCGCCTGATGTATGGAATGACATAAGTTCGTTACAAACGCACTGTTAAAGCTTTCTTTCAAGACCCCAAGCTGGTCAACCTTTTCCACCAGCACATTGTTTTTAACCCGGTTATGTACGCGGTCTACATCGCGGCTCAAATTCACCATCCCACGGAAAAATTCAACGTTATGCAGGACACTATAGTTGAGCTCAACCACGATGGCATCCTGTGGCTGACATTCCGAATTGTGCTCTTTCAGAAGCTGTTCGAATTCGTGTGATTTTGCATTAAGCTCACTTTCCAAAGATTTGCGCAGGTTTTCTTCCACGTCAGCATCGGAATCTTCGGCTTGCTTGTCCGCTTCCGCCAAACGATTTTCGACATCGAAAGCCGGCCAGAATTCAACAATGTTACGCAGATAGGCCTCTTTCTCTTCTGCCCGCTCTTGAGTTTTTTCCTGTTGATCACTGAGCACTTCACATTGTTTGGTTAAGGCTGTAATGCGTTGATTCAGTGATCCCTTTTTCTCGTCACCTTCACGAATACGGGTATTCAGCTCGTTTAATTGATTAACAATAACCTTGTATTCGTCTTCAATCCCCTGGACGTCACTTAAGTCCAGTGCGGCCAACGCCTGTTCGGCTTTGCGCAGTTCCCGTTGGGTTTCCAGCATTTCGCGAATCAGCTGACCGTGCTGCAAATGCCGCAATTGATTCACCGACTCATAGAGGCTTTTCACCTCACTGACCAACGCTTGCAAGTCATTGGCCTGTCCGGCCAATTCATTCAACTCACGTTTTTTGGCCGCCAGCGCTTTCTCACGCGCGCCCTGACCAAATACCAGATCACTTTCCGGAATGTCACACCGGTACATGGCGTAGGCACCACTACCTAAACCTTGTGCTGTTACGCCACGTCGGGTCTTGCGCAATTGTTCTGCGTCTTTGCACTGCTCTACCAATCCGTAACTGGCCGTCACATAGGCCTTGGCAATGGCGTGATCGAAGTGCATCAGATGCACAACGGAATTCGCTGGCAGCTTTACGCGGGCCGCGTCTTCTCGGGCTTTGCTGCCTTGAATCACGCGTGCCCGGTTGTCTTTCGGCAACGCGCGGACAATCTGAATAGCGGTAGCCTCAAACTCGGGCTCGACCAGAATGGCAAAACGGGCGCCACCCATATAACCCTCTATGGCTGCCTGCCAATCTTCATTGACGACAGAGACGTGATCGCATAATACCCGTGGGTCCGCTTCCGGGCATTCGCGCCGGATAGCCTCCATCGCCAGCCGAACATGATGCGGGTAATTAACTTGCGCCGTCGCCAGGCTATCGATGTCCTGTTGTTTGCGGCTGAGGTTCGTGCGAATCTGCACCAAACGTTGCTCACGCCGGTCAACCAAGCGCTGCAGTTGGTCGCGCAGGGAAATGCCGTCTGCCTGAGTCGTTTCGTCAAACCAAAGTTCGCGCCATTCATTGAGCAAACTCTGTTGTTGCATGGCCTGATCAAGGTGTTCTTCCAGCGGGCTGATATCAATCCAATCCTGATTCAGCAAGCTGCGGAAATCCACACCCAGTTTCTGTGTTTGCACAACGTCACGAGCTTTGGTGTGTAAACGTTTATCCGCCAGCGCAGGAATTTCGGTGGCCAATGAGGTTTTCAACAAGGCTTTCTGAATATCAAAACTTGCGTTCAGGCTTTTCTCCAGCGCATCGTTTTGAGTCAGCAATGGCGCAGCTTGTTTCTGCAGCGTCGCCGTACAGTTTTGAATTTTCGCTTCAAACTTGTCTTTGTCCTGCAGAGCATTAATTCCCAGACGGCGGGCTTCCAGTGAGACCCGCTGTTCGTCGGTTTGATTGCGACGCTCGGTAGTCACTTCCAGATCTTCAATCAACTGATCCAGTTCGTTGCGCACTCGCTGCTGATCGGCTTTGGTGCCCAGGTACTTTTTCTGGTCGACCAGAAAGCGGGACTTGGCCGCAACATAATCGGCCACGTTGTATTCGATCCAGCTCTGAATATAGGCATTCGATTGGATACGCGCTTTGTCCAGTCGTCCAATCATATTTTTAAGACGATTGGCTTCGCCTTCCAATCCGTTAATGGTTTTCATCAGATCCGAAACGGTGCGAATGGCTTCGCCCAAATCCTTTTTCTCCAGAATTTCCTGAGCAACAAAACCGTCAATGCTCTTTACGGGTTTGTATGCCATGAATCGTGAAAATGCGCGGGCGGCATTCATCGCCTCGCGCTCACTGATGGCATCTTTGCGGCCGCGCAGGGCGGCGTAAAGTCGTCGCAGATATTGTTTCTTGGTATCGTATTTTTCCGCGCCTTCAATTTTCTGATGGGCAAAATGCGCGCTCAGTCGATCCAGAGATACCACCTGACTGCGGCCTTCAATTTCCTGGACAAAATCGGCTTTGGTCAGCTCCGCATCCGGCACAATCATATACATCATGTCCGATTGGCGAGCGATCGGTGTCGCACCGGCTTTATCGATGTAAGCAGTCACCCCGATAATGGCCGTAAATGGGTCCGCACTTTCGCCCTGCGTTGGATGAAACACCGCAGCAAGATATCCGACCGTGGGCTCAGTACGCGCAAAAGAGCCATCGTCGCAACCGAGTACATAAGAGGCCAACGTTCGCACCTGTTTGCCGCGGCCACGTTGCGTGGCTTCGTCCTGTCCCGGGTTGTAGTGAAACAGGGTGTCATGCGCAGCCGTCATGATGGTCTGCAGTGCATCGGCAGCCGTCGTTTTGCCGGAACCGTTACCACCGGAAAATAAATTAATCGGGCCAAACTCGAATTCCATCACCGGAATATTGCCCCAATTCACATAAATAAAATTCTTCAAGCGCATGGGTATTTATTCCTTCTCAAAAATCGAATGATCCGTCGGTACAGAATTGAGAATAACCGCCGACGTTTCAGCTTCGTCTTCCGTCATAAGTTCATCGTCGTTCACCAACGCTTCAGGATCGTCGTCATACGTCTCGGTCAGTGCCTCGCCATTTCCTAGCAGAGCAGACAGAACATCATCCGATACATAGCTGATGATCATTGGACGAATTCGAATCCACAGATCAGCCGAATCTTCATTGATTTCCTGATTCAACTGAATCAGTCGCAACTGTCGCAGGCGACCAAACAGCTGACGACGCTCGGTAAGCTTTTCCGGCAACGTCCGTTTCAACAGATTACGTAACGAGATGGTGATGTTTTCAATGGAAACGAGAACACAGCCCTGTTCATCCAGTTGCCCTTCCCGCAAAGCGCGGTCATAGAGACTGCGTAAAATAAGCACCAGCGCAACTTCTGTCTGATTCAATTTAACGCGGAAACCGTTATTGAATGGGTGGTCATGCACATCGGGCAACCCGGGCACTTCCGCACCGGGTGGAAACAAACGCACAAAATTAAATCGACTGTCGTGTTGAATACGCACGCCAATAAGATCAAGGTAATCAGCTACCAGACCTTCAATACGCAGGAATCGATCATACAAAACCTGTTCGGTTTGACTTTCATCACGACACAGCACGCCATAGTCCAGAAGTCGAATCAGCAGTTCACTGTATTCATTGCGCGAAATTCCGGCTTTTTCCAGATGTTTTTCCAATTCATGAAACATGTTTATTGTCCTCTGCGTCGACTCGTGAGGTATCACGCAGTTTTATTTCAAAGAGATCCTGTTGACTGAAGTACTCAGTGGTCACTGGCGGTTTGCCTGCAAAGTCAACGCTGAACTGCAGGTCTGTGCTCAGGGAATTGGCACTGCCCACTTCGATGGCGTGTGACAGATTCAGCAGATCTGCTGCGCTGTTAACCGGCAAATCTGCGGTGGTGACAGAATGTCCCGCCATTAGGTGTCTGACTAAGTAGTGCCTGACCTGGTTATCGTTAATCAGGAATGCCTGATCGAGCATCTGCTGCACCACTAATTCTTTATGAGCATCTTGATCGAATTCAGTTTCGTTATCTTGTGCGACGTCGAGGCTGAAATCCCGTTTCGCCCGTCGGTTGTGCAAACGCATGTGAGCTGGATCGAGCAAACCAACTCGCGGCACACTCATCAGATCACTGGCACGGTCCAATAAAACATTTTGTTCAGCGGCGGTTTTTTCCGACAACGCCTGCAATACCTTAACCATATCATTGTGGGTTGAACTGGACAGGTAGTTCATCTGTCGGATGATGATATCGGCACGCTTGGTAAAACTCTGCAGTGCCCGACGCAGCGCGGGCAACATAATGTCACTGGCAGCCTGCAGCCGATGTTCGATGCTGTCCAACAACATCCACAACACACTCTGACCTTCGATGACAAATTCCGGCAAGAGTTCACGCAAGCGCCGCTCAGCCTGCTGCTTAAAAGCTTTATCCTGCTGACGGATTTGTTGAATTTTTGCTGAAATCTCGTTACGGTATTTCTCAACGTTGTCCGCAGATAAGCGGATCGCCAAATCGGGTTGAAAGCGCTTTTCCATGAAATCGAAAAAATCATTCGTGGCCTGTTGTATCATCACCTGACTTTCCATCTGCTTGACCAACGAGCGTTTGCGGTCGTCCAACTCGGCGATGACATCGGTAAAATCACTGATAATACGCTCCGAATATTCCCAGGCGTCGAGCAGGTCATACGCCTCACCATTTTCCAAAAAAGAACTCATGGCGTTTCGGACATTACGGGTATTTCGGTGGCGGGTTCGGACGCTGGATAAATCGGTCGATACGAAGGGCTCCGTAAAAGTTCGTCCGAAACGGCTGAAATTAAAACTGCTTTGCAAGGAGGCTTCGTCGACCTGCTTCTCGATCCAGCCATATTCGATCAACTGATTCAGCACCCAACTGGCGTGTTCGCGCGTGGTGCGGAAACGACCTTCTCCATCGTCCTCATCAGTCTGTAGCTCAGGTGCTCGTACCAAGGCCGCACTGAACGTCTCAATAACATCATCGCGGGTTAGCGCGTGTCCATAATCTGCACTGGAACTGGTGTAAAGACGACGGTAGAGCTCGCGCAGGCACTCTACGATCTGTTCGCGGTACTTACTGGTCAATGGGCGAAAGAATTGCGCCCGACTTTGCTCAAAAAACATAATAAAATCAGCCGGTTGGCTACCCTGGAAACAGTGGGCAAGCATACCTGAAATTGACCGGCAACACAGCTATCGATCAGCATTCTAAATCCAAAACAGGCGTTGAACACGTAACATAGAGCCGTTAACCTTGATGCCCTTCACTTATAAGGAGAAAGACATGGCCCTACCCGCGCTGAAACTGCCTAAAACAGGCACCAAAGCCCCTGCATTCAAAACCGTGAACCAACATGGCGAAACCGTCGAATTGAAAGGGCTGAAAGGTAAAAAAGTCGTTCTCTATTTTTACCCGAAGGCCATGACACCAGGCTGTACCACACAAGCCTGCGGAATTCGCGACACAAAGGCCGATTTCGACGCTCGTAATACTGTGGTTCTGGGCATTAGCCCTGACGCTCCGGCCAGATTGGTAAAGTTTATTGAGAAAGAAAACCTGAATTTCGACTTGCTTAGCGATGAAGACCACCAGATTGCCGAAAAATATGGCGTTTGGGCGTTAAAAAAGTTTATGGGCAAGGAGTATGTGGGCATCCACCGCCTGACGTTCATCATTGATGAGGAAGGTAAGCTGGTTCATATCATTGAGAAAGTCAAAACCAAAACCCATCATGAAGACGTACTGGCCATTCTGGATAGTTTCTGACGGTGCCGCAACTGCAGGGCAGTAAGCCCTACCCTGCAGTTCATCCAGACATCCTGTCCTCACGTATCTTTAATGACACTTTACCGGACCACCGAATTGAAAAAACTCATCACTCTTCTACTTGCCTTTAGCCTCACACCTGCGTTCGGCTGGGATAACAACGATATTGACCGCGCCTGGCGTGCCGAACAAAGCGAACGTCTGCAGCAATTGACATCACAGGATCGTTTTGCTGAGCTGTACATCCACTACCGGCTGGCCATGATCGCCCTGAACAATGACGATAAGAAAACCGCTAAAGTATCGCTGGAAACCATTAAAGATACGCTGAAGAAGAGCTATCAAACTCAAGACGAGGCGGCGCTGTATTCGGCTGCGTTGGGCTTATCGATCACTTTAAAACCCTGGCAGGCGGCATTCATTGCCGGAGACGCTGAAGATGCCCTGGCATACAGTCTGGAGATATCCGAGGAACATGCCCCCACTTTAATGGTGAAAGGTATTGCCCTGCACAATACACCGTCGTTACTGGGTGGTGACAAAGCGAAGGCGCTTGAATATTTTGATAAAGCCCTGACGATTTATCAGCAAACCGAAGCATGGGGCTTGGAAGACGCTTGGTTATGGAAAGCCAAGACACTGTATAAGCTGGACCGTATCGCGGACGCCGAATCCACATTGCAAGGCTTGCGGGACCAGTATCCAGATTTTAAAGAAGCCCAAAACCTGAACCTGGCGGACTTATAAGACCTCATGCTTGCTTGAAGCAATTGATGGCAAGTAGGCAAACGACTACTATCGCCCCGGACAGCATAAAGGGGCGACAAATTGGCGAATTATCTGATTATTAACACCGGCGGCACCATTGGTATGGTAGATGGTCCCCATGGTCTGACACCCAATGCGGGCGAAGTCGAAAAAGCCTTGCAACAACACACTGAGTTGGCCGACTGGCACCAACATCAATTGAACTGGGAACACTGGTCACCACTGCTGGATTCATCCGACCTGAACCCAAGCCACTGGTACAGAATTAACGACACCATAGCCCAGGCTGAAAATATCGATGGCGTTCTGGTGATACACGGCACTGACACTTTGGCTTATACAGCCTCCGCCCTGTCATTCTTGCTCGCCGATCTGGCGATCCCTGTTGTTATTACTGGCTCTATGTTGCCGATTTCTGCTACGGGCACCGATGCGCTGGGCAATCTGCAACGCGCACTGATCGCATTGGAATCAAAACGTCCGGAAGTCATGGTCGCCGTGGGTAAAGAAGTGTTACCCGGAAGCAGGGTGACCAAATTCAGCACCCAAGCCATGGCCAGTTTCAGCTGCCCAGGCTGGGATGCCAGTCACTGGGCAAACTCAAAAACAGTCTCATCCAGACGCTTTACGCAGCCTTGGCGCAATCCAGAGGTCGTGCTGCTCACGCTTTACCCAGGTATTCCAGACTCTCAACTGGACAGGATCTCGGATAATCCGGCGATCCGGGCCATCTTAATCAGCAGTTACGGCAACGGTAATGCCGCGAATACCGCTGCGTTGCGCCGCATGCTAGCCTCGGCGCAACATCGAGCGATTCCTGTGTTTGTCACCAGCCAATGCTTTGAAGGGAATGTGGATTTTGGGCTCTACGCGGCAAGCTCCGTGTTTACGGAACACAGCGCCATCAGCTGTGGCATGATGCCGCTGGAAGCGGCTATCACGAAAATTCAGATACTTTGCTCAGAATTTGACCATGCCGATGACATTATTCAAGCCTTTCGCGAACCACTGGCCAGAGAATGGGAAAATCAGCCAGACGCCCACTGAATCAATCACCGGCGTTTAACGCGAGTGGGTGCCCAGCCTGTTGAGCTAACTGCAGATATTTTTGCGCCTTTTCGGTGTCTTGCGGAAACCCTAAAACGCCACCGTTGGCAAAAATCTGATGCAATTGCCAACACACCTTGGGCCGATCCAACCCCACACACATCATCAGATATCGGGCCCCGGCAGACTTACTGGCGTCATCACTGCCTTTGTGCAACAGTAAAAAACCATAGAGCTCCTGTGCATCTTTATTGCCTTTGTCCGCCTGTTGGGAGAAGCCTTTCATAAGCCATTCATGCACGCGCCGAAACCGGGTCAGCCAAGATTGATGAAAAACCCAGAGTAAAAATTTATACGGCATTGGATATCCTCTGTTTATTCGCTGGTACAATAGTAACTTTCAATTTCAATGAGAGGCAAACCCATGACGGTAGGAAACTGGGAGCCGGGTTCAGAGCAGGCACAGATCCCGACAGCTGTATTGCTCCGCGCCCTGTCATACCACGATGAGCATTCTTTTCCGGAACAACCACCGGAGCAACTCCTTCCTTTACAGGCCTTTGTAAAGGTCACCAAGTCTCAGTGGCAACCCGCCTTCAGCGAACTCGACAGTGAACAGTTAAAACAGTTGTGTCGTTTTTTTACCTTGGCGGAAGCTCATTGGAGTGATTGGTTTGGCGGAGATAAAAACCCCGTGATCTGGATATGCAAAGAGTTAAAGAAGCGCGGCGAGTTTCCCGATAAAACGCTTACGGCGTGGATCAAAGAAAATTCAGACAATCGCTTCCTACCATACGGCAATGTTCTTGGATGACCGACACGCTTCCCATTGGAGAGATAAAAACATCTCTTCTACCTGCCTGGCACTCAGGTGGTGCAGTCATTTCCGCACCACCGGGCTCAGGAAAAACAACCCAAATTCCACTGTGGCTGCTGGAACACAGTCAACAAACCATCTATCTGCTTATTCCGAAGCGGCTTGCCGTTAAACTCGCCAGTCAGCAATTGGCCAGAAACCTCGGAGAACCACTGGGAAAAACAGTGGGGTATCAACTGCGTCAAGAACGCCAAACCAGCGCAGAAACACGGCTGATCGTCACTACCTATGGCAGTTTTTTGCGTCTGCTATTGAATGATCCGGATCAGATCGCGCACAGCACGATCATTTTCGATGAATTTCATGAGCGATCGGTTGAACAGGACCTGTGCTACGCGCTGATAAATCAATACGTCGAGCTGTTCGACAGCAGCGTGCGCCGACTGATTATGTCAGCGACATTGAATGTTCAGAACATTCTGGAACAAACCGCCTTGCCGCTCATTGAATCAGACGGTTTCAGCTATCCGGTCGATATCCAATATCGAAAATGTGACGTGAACCGCCCGGCGGATGTTGGCCGCATCATCGAAGCGCAGGCAGGCAACACAGACCACCACATCCTCGTTTTTTGCGCGGGACTGCGCGAAATCCGCCAGCTGGAAAAACAACTGGGCAACCATCAACCGATCCTGATCTTGCATGGGCAACTGGATAAAACACCGAATATTCAAACCTTGGCGTCTGATCCACCGACCATTATTTTGGCCACCAATATTGCCGAAAGCAGTGTTACCCTTCCCAGAGTACATACGGTTATCGACCTGGGCTTGGAGCGATACGCAGACACCAATCCGGTCACGGGCATCAACACATTAAAAACGCGTCGTATCAGCCAAGCCAGCGCCGCACAAAGAGCAGGTCGAGCCGGCAGGCTCGGTCCCGGCAACTGTATCCGCCTCTGGAGTATCGATGAACATGCAGCGCTGATTCCCCATCAACCGCCGCAAATCACTCATGCTGATTTAACGGATATTGTTCTGCAAACGATACACTGGGGCGCACAACGGGATGATCTGGTTTGGCTGGATAAGCCGGCCGCATCCAGATGGCAACTGGCGTGTGACAAACTGGCAAACTGGCAAGCCATAACTCGCGACGGGCAACTGACAAACCATGGCAGCGCCATGCAAAACGTCGGTCTGGATCCCTGGCTCAGTCATCTCGTTGCATTGGCCGAGGCAGAAGGCAGCCTTGCGAGCGCTTCGATTCTGGCAGCCTACCTGATGACAGGGACGCCAATTAATTTCGATCCACGTCAACCGTTACCAACACCATCGCTACCAGCCCCAGTCGTTGCCGAATGCAAGGTTATCTTGAATCGCTTTGGACAATCTCTGCCTGCCGTTACCAGTGCCATGAATGAGTCACTGTTAATTCGGGCGCTGGCTGACCGCCTTATCTGCTGGCGCACACCCATGCAAGGGCAATTGATCAGTGGCACCGAAGTTCGTTCCAGAGAGCCGTCAAACGAACAATGGGGCATATTGCTCGATGGTGTTCGCCAGCAAAAACATATCCTGGCAACCCATACTTTACCCGTATCCAGCCACGCAGTGACTCAGGTTCTGACGGTCGAAAACCACGTACAATTTAAACCACACGATCGACCCGCCTTCCTGAAAACAACGACCCTCGGCAAGATAGTGCTATCGCAACAGCCGACGAAACCGTCGCAAGAAGAAAGAACATCGGCCTGGTTACGATACATTTCGGAACGGGGTGACGACGCTTTTGTTTGGACGAATGAAGCCCTCAACCTGAAACAACGTTGGCAATTCGCCTTAAAGGCGGGACCTGGTTGGCCTGACTACCCTTCGTCGGCTCAATGGGTAGACATTGCAGAAAGCTTTATGATGGGTATCGACACATTCGAGGCATTGCCAATTGCTGCAATGGTGGAACAAGCGTTGGGCTACGACACTATCAAAAAACTCAACGCTGAATTACCGCACGAATGGACATCGCCAACGGGTCGAAAAATCTCTATCGACTACGACATCCACCAATTAAAAGCATCAGTGTCACTTAAATTACAAGAAGCATTCGGATTATCGGCAACGCCGTTGCTGCTAAAGACGATCCCGTTAACACTACATCTGACGGCACCAAACGGCCGACCGTTGGCTTCTGTCACAGACCTGTCATTTTTCTGGGACACTATATACCCTCAAGTGCGCAAAGAAATGAGGGGCCGGTACGCCAAACACCCTTGGCCAGAAGACCCATTGTCATTTACAGCGACATCAAAAACCAACCGTCAATTGCGTTCAGAGAGCGGATCGGGTTAACGAATAGCGCCTTAATTGCTCACCGGTCAATAAGGCAGACGGGGGAATCTCACGTCAACAGCGCGGGTTAATAGTGTTTCCTCGTACACCAAGGTAAACTCGAAGAAAAAAAGCAGACACCATGCGAACACAACAAACGACAAAACCCGCCAAAGGTCTGAGAAGACTGGTAAACGCGACCAAGTACAGTTGGCGTGGACTCTGGGCTACCGCACAGCACGAAGAAGCTTTTCGCCAGGAACTATTAATGTTACTGGTTGCGCTGCTGTTAACGCCCTGGTTATCACAAAGCTGGTTTCACGCGATTGCCTTATTGGGCTCGGTAATTCTTATCATGATTGTTGAATTGCTGAACAGCGCCATTGAAGCGTTAGTTGACCGTGTCGGGCTGGAATACAATGAATTATCCGGAAGGGCAAAAGACATGGGGTCGGCTGCGGTATTCCTCAGCATTACGTTAGCGGGCATGATCTGGGCCGTGTCCATTGTGCAGAAGTTTTTTTAGGTTCTGTGGAAACGTCAGAAACTTGTTTGTATGAAGCAACGCAATCCGGTAACGATCTTCGGACTATTCTCGCCAGTTTGCAGATTCAAAAAAGGTCGATCGGCCACATATTCGCAGGGCGATCTTCAACACGCTCAATCTCACCCAACTCACGGTTGATTTGCGCCATAATTAACATGGCAATCTCAAACTCACTTTGATCATCCAGACCTTGCGTTGTAATGGCGAAGCAAATACGTCGACAAGTGCGCAATTGTGCGCGAATAGAGACAGTTTCTGTGGCAAAACGATTAACCAGAGGAGCTAACCGGTCAGGCGTTGCCAGTGGTGCAACTAAAGTCAACCACCACACCCGCTCCCAACAATTTGCCGCCAGACGTATTCTCGGCGGCATGGGTGGGTATTCAGAACTCTTGTAAACCGGAGTATGCATTCGGCGGACATTCGCTTCAGTCATTCTATTTGCCTCGATTGAAGTGTGCAGAGATGTCCTTTCGCCTGCTGTAATGCATCACTACTATACAGAAAATGGAATTTTGTCAAATTATTGGCCAATTTTCCGACACTTTTACTGCAATTTCGTGAAACAGATCAAATATTCGGCGAATGTCGGCAGCGGGGAAATATGCAAGAGAGGCACTACGCCAATATCACCGGTACAGTAATTACCGGCGATATTCAGCGCAAATATCAGGTTTTACAGTAGACGTTATACAGAACTTCAATGATCTGCTCAGCCTCTCGACTGGCAATCTGGTAGTACACTGTTTGAGCTTCTTTTCGAATACTCACCAGTTCATCTTTTCGAAGACGCGCAAGGTGCTGCGATAGGGCTGATTGGCTTAGCGGAATACGCTCATTGAGTTCACCAACACATTTCTCGCCCGAGACTAAATTACACAGTATCAACAACCGGCTTTCATTACTCAGGGCTTTCAATAGCGCAGCCGCATTACCTGCATTGGTTTCTAACTGTTCAATGGGAAGGCTGTTCGTTTCCATTCAATCACCCAAAATTCAAAGTGGTCATTCTAAAGCAAATTTCTCATCAGCACTATGTTGCGCTATTCCTTTCGGCGATCCAATACCCTATCCTGCGTCAACTTTTCCAGGTACAGGAGGAAAATTCGGTGGAAGAATACAAACAAGCTCACAGTCATCGAGCCATCGGCAGCGTCATCTATGATGCCTTGGTCCTGTTGGGTTTACTTATGATTGCTGGATTCATCGCAGTCGGCTTGCATTTCTGGGTAACAGGTTCCGAAGTTATTCCGCACAATCTGATCTTTCAACTCTACCTTTTGGTTATCATCATCGGGTACTTTCTGTACTTCTGGCGTAAATCTGGCCAAACCGTCGGTATGAAAGCTTGGCGCATTAAGCTGGTCAACCAAAAATCAGGTGCTCCTACTGTTAAACAACTGTTGGTTCGTTTGTTCATTGCTCTTCCAGCCTATGCGTTGCTGTGCGTTGGGGTGTTTTGGCAGTATTGGTCGAAAGACGGCTTAACCTGGCAAGACAAAGTTAGCCAAACCAAGCTTATTCACATTCCCAAAAAATGATCGCCCGGCTGGACCAGTTCCAGCCTTTCCGAAATAAAAAAACGTTGCGTCTTGATTCAAACCAATTCTTACACTGTTTAGTTTCATCTAAACATGCCGCTTGCATCGTAGATCTGCGCACACATACCTAAACTTGTCTGTCAGGGTCTGTTTACGTTTTCAATCTCTGAAGTTCTCAACCTTCGAAGAATTGAGCGGTTACCTGCCCTGAACCGGTTGTAATTCCAGAAATCGTCACGACAATGGCTACACTGAGAAATGTCTGTAAACAGCATGTTTTACTAACACCGGTCAGAAAACTGTTACCACAGACGTCGTGCGCCAGAGTTGAACACGATAACAACCACAATGCGATGATCGCCAACAGCAAACTGTTAGCTCATTTTCGTCAACGAGTGATTCAACCGCACCATTAATAACCAATTAAAAAATGGGTTTAAACCATGAAAATTACCGCTTCACTTCCAAACTATAACCAGGTTACACAGGAATTATTGGCCGTTTTCTATTTTGAAGACAGCGAATCTGCCAGTTTTTCCGCCCTTAAGACGGCAAACAGCGATCTGGTTGATTCACTGCTGGAACGCAAAATCATTAAATCCACTACCGGACACATTACGTCACTGTTAGGCCACGCTGACTTGCCGGCGCAAAACATTCTGATTGTCGGCTGCGGCAAGCGAGACGAATTCAACGAAAACGCTTTTATTAAAACCATTAAGGGCCTGGCTGCAGAAGTTAAGAAAACATCATCCTCGTCGATCGCCATTCCGATTGATGACATCAAACCAGCGAATCACACCGCGCAATGGTGCGCTGAAAAGACCGTAGAGTCATTGCTTACGGCGATGTATGAATACGATGCAACCAAAAGTGTGAAAGCAGAACCGACCACACTGACCAATGTGTCGTTACTGGCAGACGAGCAGAATCTTGAGTTAAGCATCAAAACCGGCAAGTCTATGGCGCATGGTATCAACCTGGCTCGGGAATTGGGCAATCTCCCGGCGAATGTGTGCGACCCCGCCTATCTGGCAGAACAAGCGACCAATCTGGCTGACGCCTACGATGAAATCGAAGTGGAGATTATCGAAGAAGCGCAAATGGAAGAAATGGGCATGGGCGCATTTCTGGCCGTATCCCGCGGCAGTGAAAAAGCCGGCAAAATTATCATTCTAAAATACAACGGTGGCAGCGAAAGCCAACAACCTTTTGTGTTGGTAGGCAAAGGTCTGACGTTCGATTCCGGTGGTATCAGCATCAAACCTGCTGCAGGCATGGAAGAAATGAAATGGGACATGCTAGGGGCGGCCTCTGTCTTTGGCGTCATAAATACGATTGCCGAATTAAAACCGGCGCTAAATGTGATTGGTGTTGTGGCGACGGCAGAAAACATGGTTAGTGGTGGTGCAACCCGCCCTGGCGATGTCGTGACCTGTATGAACGGCAAAACAGTTGAAATCATCAACACCGATGCCGAAGGTCGCTTGGTCCTGTGCGATACCTTAACCTACGTGGAGCGTTTTAATCCGGCCAGCGTCATTGATATCGCGACCCTGACCGGCGCTATTGTCATCGGCCTCGGCCACCACGCTACCGCGGTTTACGCCAACTCTGATGATTTGCAGCAACAACTGCTGAGCGCGGGTAACGCAGCCTGGGACCGTGGCTGGCCAATGCCACTTTGGGACGAATACAAAGAAGAACTGAAATCACCTTATGCGGATTTCCGCAATGTGGGTAGCCGCGCAGGGGGCAGCATTACAGCCGCGATGTACCTGTCGGAATTCACCAAAAACTATACATGGGCCCATCTTGATATTGCCGGCACCGGATGGAGTAACGCTAAAGATGGCGCATCCGGCCGTCCAGTGGGTATGTTAACCCAATACCTGCTGGATCGAATTCAGTAAGATAAAGCGAACCAAGACAAAAGCAGGCCATTGTGCCTGCTTTTTTTGCGCTTCAGGCTCCGAAAAAGCAGTTTTACCTGAACTTAGCAGGGGTTGAGCAGCCCATTAACAGCAATGCTTTGTGAATTGGTTCATTTCATTTTAGAATTCAGAGCTATTCAGCGCGCCAACAATGATCAAATTATGACCAAAATAGATTTTCACATCTTGCCGACCGACCAGGAAATAGATGTGTTCCACTATGTGGCCCGCCTGGTTCAGAAAGCATTGAATCGTTCGCACAGAGTGTTGATCGCGACTGAACATAATCAGCAGACTAACCAAGTCAGTGAAGCGTTGTGGGGGTTTCAACCGGAAGCTTTTCTGGCTCACACTCTCATTGACAGCGGTGACTTCAGTCTACAAATTACCCATACCGATACGTGTGGCGAGCATCACGATGTGCTGGTAAATCTGCGCTCGGATATCCCACCCTATTTTTCACGTTTTGAGCGTGTCTTCGAGCTGGTCAGCCAACATCCGGCCAGGCTTAATGCCAGTCGTGATCGATATCGCTACTATAGTGATCATGGTTACGCGTTAAATCGTCATGACTTGCGAGACCGGGTTGCACCATGAGCGATCAATCCAGCCCAAGAACACTCATTGAAGATTTAGAGGCGATACGTAAAAGCCTCGATAAAATAGCGGAATCGAAAACTGAAATCCCCACGCTTGAAGAAATCGTCGGGCACCGTGCCCCCACCACGGTCAACCCGTCAAACCCGTTCTTGTCCAGCTCTTCATTATCAGAGTTGATAAAAATCCGCAATGAAGCCGAAGCCCGCGCCGCACAAGAACTGGCAGACATGGCGCCGGTCAAATCGATTGAGGAAATATTGGCAGAACCACCAAAAGCGCCAGATCCGGAAGTCATCATTGAACAGATGGAAGCCATGTTCGATTCGTGGGTCGAAAACTCTGTCTCGCAATATATGGAGATTTTTGAGAGCGAATTGCGCAATCGTCTGCAACAGGATTTTCGGGAACTGGTCGGCCAATGGTATATAGAGCATGAACTACCATTGCCAAAAAGCTTTGAACACCGCCAGGATCCCGCAGTCGAATCGGAAGAGGAACCGCAAGCCAAACCTGATTCCGGTGAATAACCCCCCCTGTTCGGCGCAACACCCCTGACCTGAGCAAATCATCTATGTATAATCGGCAGACTTGTGCCAACTAACCACACGACCGAGAAAGAGATCTAGACCCTCATGGAAAAAACCTATCAGCCAAGTTCGATCGAGACTAAACATTACGAACATTGGGAGCAAAGCAATTACTTCCAACCCAGCGGCAAAGGCGCCCCTTACAGCATTATGATTCCGCCGCCAAATGTCACGGGCACGCTGCACATGGGTCATGCTTTCCAGCAAACCATCATGGACGCCTTAACGCGGTACCATCGTATGATGGGTCGGGATACCCTGTGGCAACCCGGGACCGATCACGCAGGCATTGCCACGCAAATGGTGGTAGAACGCCTATTGGCTGCAGACGGTAAAACCCGACATGATCTGGGCCGGGAAACCTTTATTGACCGAGTTTGGCAATGGAAAGCCCAATCAGGAGGCACCATCTCTTCACAAATGCGTCGTCTGGGTGACTCCGTGGATTGGACTCGTGAACGCTTCACCATGGATGAGGGTCTGAGTGAAGCGGTGCGTGAAGTCTTTGTACGACTGTTCGATGAAGGCCTGTTGTATCGCGGTAAACGCCTGGTTAACTGGGACCCCAAATTTCATACCGCCATTTCAGACATTGAAGTAGAAAACAAAGAAGAACAGGGATCTTTGTGGCACTTCCGTTACCCATTAGCCGATGGTGTGACCACAGCCGATGGCAAATCCTATCTGGTTGTTGCCACGACTCGCCCGGAAACCATGCTCGGAGACTCCGCGGTCGCCGTCCATCCAGACGATGAGCGTTATACTGATCTGGTGGGTAAATATGTTGAACTGCCTTTGGTTGGCCGACGCATTCCTATCATCGCCGACGACTATGTGGAAATGGATTTTGGTACCGGCTGCGTCAAAATTACACCCGCGCACGACTTCAATGACTATGAAGTCGGCAAGCGTAACGGCGCACAATTGATCAATATTTTTGATAAAAGCGCCGCCGTCTTACCTGTCGCCGAAGCTTTTGAATACAGCGGTAAAGCACTGGATGATTTCGACGGTACCTTGCCAGACGGTTACGCTGGCCTGGATCGATTCGATGCACGTAAGAAAATCGTCGCTGAATTCGACGCACTCGGCCTGCTGGATTCCATCAAAGACCATACGCTGATGGTTCCCCGAGGTGATCGATCGCATGACGTGATCGAACCTTGGCTCACCGATCAGTGGTACGTGGCTGCAACCAAAATGGCACAGCCGGCCATTGATGCCGTTAAAAACGGCGACATCGAGTTCGTGCCCAAGATGTACGAGAACGAATACTACAACTGGATGAATAATATTCAGGACTGGTGTATTTCACGCCAGCTCTGGTGGGGTCACCAGATTCCTGCCTGGTACGATAAGGACGGCGGCGTTTACGTTGGTCGCAGCGAAGAAGAAGTTCGCACGAAGTACTCGCTGGAACCATCTTTGGAACTGCGACGAGATGAAGATGTACTCGACACTTGGTTCAGTTCTGCATTATGGACATTCTCCACGCTCGGTTGGCCACACGACATGGACATGGTGCGCCGCTTCCACCCGACGGATGTTCTGGTAACCGGTTTCGACATCATCTTTTTCTGGGTTGCACGCATGATCATGATGACCCTGCATTTCATCAAAGATGAAAACGGCAAAGGCATCATTCCATTCAAGAAAATCTATATGACGGGACTGATCCGTGATGAAAACGGCCAGAAAATGTCCAAATCCAAGGGCAATGTTATTGACCCAATCGACTTGATTGACGGTATTGATCTGGAAACGCTGGTTGGTAAACGAACCAGTGGCATGATGCAGCCCCAGTTGGCCGCCAAAATTGAGAAAAATACCCGCAAATCATTTCCGGAGGGCTTCGCTGAATCCGGAACGGATGCCTTGCGCTTTACGTTGACTTCGCTTGCCTCCTTGTCCCGTGACATTAATTTTGATGTCAAACGCTTAGAAGGCTACCGAAACTTCTGTAACAAATTATGGAACGCCGCACGCCTGGTGCAGATGAACACTTTTGCACAGGTCGAAGGCAGCGACGAACTCGGTGCGCCGCTCGATTGCGGTCAGCATGGTGGCGAAATGGAATTTTCGCTGGCGGACCGTTGGATTCGCTCACGCTTGCAGAAACTGGAAGCCGAAGTTCATAAGCATTATCAACAGTACCGTTTTGATCTGATGAGCCAGACGCTCTACAGCTTCATTTGGGACGAATACTGCAGTTGGTATCTGGAATTGTCGAAACCAGTGTTCTGGAATGAAAACAGCACCGACGCTCAATTACGGGGAACACGGAAAACCGTGGTCGGTGTCCTCGAAGCATTGTTGCGGTTAATACACCCCATCATGCCGTTTATTTCTGAGGAAATCTGGCAGAGTCTGAAGCCTGTGTCTGGAGCGACGGGCGACTCTATCATGCTGGAGCCTTTCCCAATGCCGGATGACGCAAGCATCGACAGCGCTGCTGAAGCTGACCTGGAATGGGTTAAAGGTGTGATCATGGGCGTTCGTAATATCCGTGGCGAACTGAATATCGCACCGAGCAAAGCTATTTCTGTTTTACTGGCGAATGGCGATGCTGAAGACAAACGTCGATATCAGGAAAACGAAGCGTTCCTGAAGCAGTTGGCGAAACTGGACAGCATTCAATGGCTGGAAGCCACAGACGAAGCCCCGGCGAGTTCACAGGCGTTGGTTGGGCATCTGAAAGTTCTGGTGCCAATGGCAGGACTTATCGATGTTGCGGCCGAAAAAGCACGAATTGCCAAAGAAGTGGAAAAAACGCAAAAAGAATTGGCTCGCATCGAAGGCAAATTGACGAACGAGAAGTTTATCAGCAAAGCGCCGGATGATGTTGTCGCTAAGGAAAAAGAAAAAGCTGCGGCACTGAATGGCAAGCTCATTGATCTGAATGCACAGGTCGCGCAATTAGACGCCCTGTAAGACAGCCTGCTTTAATAACAAATGACACCCGCTCAGGCGGGTGTCATTGTTTCTGCATACACCAAAACCGGGAGAAACTAACCTATGACAATCGACCTGGAATTTGACAAAAACCATTTGTGGCACCCCTACACCTCAACAACCCATCCTTTACCTTGCTATCCGGTGGAACGTGCAGCGGGTGTGAACCTGGTTTTTGAAGACGGCACGGAAGTGATTGATGGCATGGCATCCTGGTGGTCAGCGATACACGGCTACAATGTTCCCGAATTAAATGAAGCCGCGTACCAGCAGTTGAGCAAAATGTCCCACGTTATGTTTGGTGGCCTGACACATGAACCCGCCATTGAGTTGGCCAAAAAACTGGTGACCATGACCCCGGAAAAACTGCAGAAGGTTTTTCTTGCCGACTCAGGTTCTATCGCAGTCGAAGTTGCGCTTAAGATGGCCATTCAATATTGGGCAGGCAAAGGCTTACCGCAGAAAACCCGTATGGTGACCGTCAATAATGGCTACCACGGTGATTCGTTCGGAGCGATGAGTGTGTGCGACCCGATAAACGGCATGCACAGTTTGTTTGAATCGGTGTTACCGAAATCCCTGTTTCTGGGAGACATCCCACAGGGCTTTGACCGTGAGCCCGATGCGTTGGAGTTGGCTCAATTTGAGCAGGCAATAGCGGCCCAAAAGGATGAACTGGCGGCTTTCATAATTGAGCCAGTGGTCCAGGGCGCCGGTGGGATGCGGATCTACAACCCGGTTTGGCTCAGCCACATCCGACGTTGGTGCGATCAATACGAGATTTTGCTGATTGCCGATGAGATCGCGACCGGCTTTGGCCGCACAGGCAAGCTCTTCGCTTGCGAGCACGCTGATGTTACGCCGGACATTCTTTGCTTGGGTAAGGCCATCAGCGGTGGTTATATGACCCTGGCAGCGACCCTGGCTACGGATAACGTCGCCCACCACGTGTGTGCTTCTGAAGCGGGCGTATTTATGCATGGACCGACCTTTATGGGTAACCCCCTCGCCTGTGCCGTCGCGAATGCTTCCATCGAGCTTTTACAAGCCAAGAATTGGCAGCAGCAGGTGCAGACCATTGAAAGCGCTCTGGCAGATGCACTGCACCCACTTAAAGATTTACCATCCGTGTCGGACACGCGGGTCATTGGCGCGATCGGGGTGATGGAAATGCAAGAGCCGGTCGACGTTATGCAAACGCAATCGTTCTTTGTCGAACGGGGCGTTTGGGTGCGGCCATTTGGCAAGCTGGTTTATATTATGCCCGCTTACAGCATGAGTCCCAAACAATTGCAGACCGTGTTAAGTACCATGAGAGCGTTCGCGGAGCGGCAAACCAAAATCTGAGGCAGATCAGAATAATAACTATCTGACTCAGAGGGTACTGAAAAACGTAGATTTCGAAACAAGTCCGGCGGGTAAGTACAGCATGCTGACTTAAGACCCGCCATACCCGGCAATACTCGCTTCGCTTTGTCGAAAGTAAAGTAGCTTGAATACGTTAGAATTGACTTAGCGGAGCCGGGTCGCCCTTCCCCGCCCCGATGTCGTTGAGGCACCTTTTCCGGCAGCCGATTTTTCAGCGGCGGCCTTTTTCTGAGCCAGTTTTTTGCGTAACTGCGCTTCGCGCTTGCGCTGGCTGTGCGCGGAAATCATCTTTAAGACCAGGATAACGCCAAGCATGCCTGCGAAAATGAGCAACAGTGTCATCAACTCACTCGATGACCCTTCTCCATTCATATACCTGGCCATCCCCTGTATACGGTCCGTCTGGTTGTAGCTGCGGGGTAATAAATGGGTTATACCAGTTAACATAATGTCCTCTTTTTAAGGCAAATCTATTAATAATACGTGAACACAGGTTGACCGGGTCAATCAGACCGGTGATTAAGGCCTTTACACACTCATGTTCCTGCTTCTGCCTGTGGTTCTATTCCTGAATGCAAGGCGGAACGCGCTGGGCAGTTATTCCACAGGGTAGGTGACACCGCAGACGCTCTGTAAAAGGAGCGTGGCAACGCCAACGAAATCAGTGATAACAGGCCCTAGTAAACTAACCAACTCAACATCGAATAACGGGCCGTTTTCCCGACGGCGATCCAACCATAACTGGTCCAGCGTGACATCTTGAGCAAGCCTGCGCCAATGGGCAGAAAATCACCGACCAGCGGCAACCAGGACAACGCCAATAACGGCGAGCCAAAACGTCTCAGCCGATCTTGCCACCGCGCCACATCGCCTTTCCTATGTCCATAACGTCGCTCTACCCAGGCTTTTGATCGAAACGCCAGTTCGAACATAAGCATAGCACCCAGAGTATTCCCCGCCGATGCCACCATTAACAATGGTAACAAAGCGTCAGAATTTTGATGCAAGTAAGCTAAGAAAACAGCCTCGGAAGCGAGCGGCCAAAGAGTGGCAGAGACAAACGCCACAATGAACATCGAAGAAAACATGAACACCATCATACTCCGGGATAAGTCTTTGAAAAATAGCGTCGTTTTATTGCGCCAGCTCAATTTTCACAGGCGTAACTGAACGTGAATTAGACTATATTAGCGTGCATGAAAAGGTGATTACTGAAACGGCCTGATTGGTTTTCAAAGATGTTCATTTGTACGCCACGAGCAGAATTAACGACCATCTTTGAACGTCAGACTCATAACCTCACAAGGGTAGAGATAAGACCGACTTTTTACAGTAAATCGGAGCAACCTCATGTACAACAATCTATTAGCACTTGGCATTAACGACCTTGATAATATCAATGGTTACACATTATCGACAGAAAAAAACAGAGACATCCTGAAAATTCGCTTCCGAACCACGAAAGGCCACTTCTTTAAGCGAACCGCCCGGTTTATCTATCCTCGTCAACACAAAATCGTGACTGTCGACAGCGGCACCCGTACTAAGGTCCATATGACTGAAATCAGCCCTACATTACGTTATGTCATTGAGGAACTGGACCAGATCGCCTGCCATTAAGTGTCCATTGATCACCCAGCCGATGGCCAGCCCTTGCTGGCCATTTTTTTATTGAATGTTCCAATCAGGCGAAAAAACGGATCACTTCGTCTTTACGTTCCATATCTGCATCGGATATTTCGCTGATATTGAGTTTCGCGGCCAACGCAGATTGCGTAAGTTGACTCGCAACCTCCGGGTCCGGTGCATTGACCAGAGCATTGGCGAATGCAACCACCTCGCGCAGAGTGACTTCGCTTTCCGGATTGCATTCCAGTGACTCATGTGCTGTCACCACGTCCACCAGTTCCGGCGAAAATTGCCAGTACATCAGTAATAGATTTCCCGCTTGCCCGTGGAGATCTTTTAAACCAGGCAAAAAACCGGGATCCGATAAGACCGATTCGGGTTCACTTTTTGAAAATTGGATAAGTGGCAGGTAGCCAACATCGTGGAGCATACCGCCCAGCAGCGCTTTATTGGCATTAAATGCCTTACCTTTTTCGCAAATCACATAACCTAAGGCCGCGACCTCGACACTGTGATCGCGTACGGTTCGAATCAGGTTGCCATATGCACCCTTCGGTGGATTCATCAACTGCATCAGGGCGAAGTTAGTCACCAGAGTTTTGGTATGTTCCAAGCCAACCCGGCTGATTGCATGTTGAAGGCTGCCGGTATTAAAGCTGAAACCGAACAGCGAACTGTTGGCAACCTTTAATATCCGTGCTGATAATGCTGGGTCCTTAGCGATTTCTCGGGCAACCGAAATAGCAGATGCATCGTCCGAACTGGCCACCTCCCTCGCCCGCATTGCCGCTTGCGGAAACGCGGGTAAAACCAACCGGTTTTGACTGAGCGACTCTACCATACGGTTGAAAACAGTGTGATCCATTCAAACTCCACAGAAAATTCAGCATTTAAACGTGAGTATAGCCAGAGTTTACGGCTTCGCCGCAGTTAAGGATTGCTCTCGGCGGCATAGTTTATCAGACTGTGGCAAAATGACCGTAGATAACCATCTGAGCGATATATGAGTGAACGGCAAGCCATACTGAACAGTTTGAAAACAGAAGGCGAGTTAACGGCGCAGGAAGCCGCTGACCGAACCGGTTTAACCAGCATGGGGGCCCGTGGACACCTGGAACGCCTGGAATCACAGGGCTTAGTCAGTTTCCGGGAAGTAAAGGAAGGTCGTGGGCGTCCCAAGCGATTTTGGTTTCTGACCCGGGAAGGTCACCAACAATTTCCGCAGCAATACGACCATCTCTCAATTGAGCTGTTGAACAATATCCGCACAATTTTTGGACAGGGCGGGGTCGATCAATTGATCGCCGCCCGCGAGCAAAACGCCTTGCTCAAATACCGACAGGCACTGGCCGATCAAAACGATCCGTTGCTTAAGGTTCAGCAACTGGCAGCCGAAAGATCCAAAGAAGGGTACATGGCAGAAGTGATTGCTACCGATCAAAACAGCTGGCAACTAATTGAACACCATTGCCCGATCTGTGCTGCGGCTGAAAACTGTCAGGGCTTCTGCTCTTCAGAGCTATCAGTTTTCAGACAGTCGCTGGGTGACGAATTTGAAGTAACCCGAAGTGAACACCTGCTGTCAGAAGGACAGCGGTGCCGGTATGACATCAAACAAAAATAAGGATCTTTAACTATGGCAACCTTCCGGTTTTTTGCGTACTTAGACCGCTTAAGATGGATAAAACGTTGGGGCTTAAAGCGCAATGTTATTGAAGAAAATGTCATGGAACACAGCTGGCAGGTTGCCACCATCGCCCATGCACTGGCCATCATTCGTTTTGAGATTTTAAACAAACCATCCGTCGAGTTCACGCCCGATGAAGTCGCCACAACAGCCCTGTATCACGACTGCAGCGAAATAATAACGGGTGATCTGCCCTCGCCGATTAAATACCACTCCGCCACCATTACGGATGCCTACAAACGCATTGAGGACGAGGCGGAACAAGAAATTCTGTCGCTATTACCAACCCCACTGCAGGGTTCCTTCCGTAAATTTTTGCTGCACAAAGAAATTCATCCGGAAGTTGCCCGTTTGGTGAAATCGGCCGATTTGATCAGCGCTTACCTAAAGTGTCAGGCAGAGATTTATGCGGGAAACCAGGAGTTTTCGCGCGCCGAATCTGAAATCGAACATCAGATCCGGCACTTGAATCAACCTGAAGTCGACTACTTCATGAGCCACTTCGTGGAATCGTATCAGTTAACGCTGGATGAACTCCTCAGCCAACATGAGGCAGATTATTCAGCGCCTGGTTAGTGTCCTGAGTCGTATCTTCGTATCGTTTCAGAGCTCATGGGAAGCGCAAGTACAAGGCGCTCTTCGTAGAGAATATCGAGATATTTTCAAGAAGAGCAACGCCGTAATCGTGTTTTCCATGAGCTCCCTTCAGGCGCGTCATTCAAGCTCTCCAGTGTCGTTCCGTCTCTTGCCAATGGAATAACCATTGACTGCGAGACGCGCCTAACTATAGAACTTGAATGGCACGCTGAATTCATGCGAACTTCTGACTCAGGACACGAGTCAGGGTTTATCGGCATTCGCACGAGACGGCAAATCCAATCCCAGGCCACCGAGTATGATCGTAGCCAGCGTACGAGTGGCTTCGGCGAAGTCGTTATCGTCCAAACTATCTTTACCCAACGCCCAGGCGACTTGTGTCCCGAAGTCTGCGTAATGCTGCGTGCTGCTCCAAATCAGAAAAATCAAATGGGAGGGAGAAACAGCGCGTACTTTACCGGCATCGATCCAAGCTTGAATCACATCACCTCGGTCATTCACCCAACTGTGCAGGTCTTTGGCCAGAAACTGCTCCAAATGAGGGGCTCCCTGAATGATTTCCATGGCGAAAATCCGGGATGCCAACGGATGTGTTGATGAATACTTAATTTTCGCTTCAATGTAGCTATACAAAACTTCCGCAGGATCGGACTCAGCCGTTGCATCATTGAACGCTTGATTCCACATTTCCAGAATATCCGCCAATACCGCACCGTATAATCCAAATTTGCTTTTGAAATAATACAGAATGTTGGACTTCGGCAAATCGGCCCGGTCCGCGACGGCATTCAATGAAGTCCCTTTGTAGCCGTTTTGTGCGAATTCTATTTCGGCGGCTTTTATAATATTCGCTTCGTTTTGCTGGCGAATGCGGCCAGCTTTCTTGCGCGTTCGAAAGGCATCATTGAGTCGTTGCTGTGCGGTATCCAAAATCTTGTCTCTCTTAGGGCTATGGGCAAAATCCTGACCTAATGTACCACAATAATTTTCAGATGGGGTATGGGCGAATTGCGCTGATTTTGCAACTCAATGGTTCCGATCACGCACAAAAGCCGCTCTTCACGGGGTAAGTCAACTCTGAGGCGGCATAAAACCGTTAATAAGAGATGCTCTAAGGTAAGAACAGATCGAATACAGCACCTTTGCTTTGCGGGTCATTAGTTAACTGTATATAACCCTTCTTTTCTCCGTTTGAATGCATTTCCGCAATTTTCTGGCAGAAAAACAGCCCCAACCCTGTCGCACCCGATTGAAAACAGACACTGTCTGGTTGATCCAACAGATTCAACATTTTTTCCGGGTATCCGTCTCCATCGTCGGTCATACGGATATTCAGCCAACCTTCCCGCTCACCGATATCAAAGCGCAGCATGGTTTTGGTATAGCGAATCGCGTTGGTTAGAACATTACCCAAGAGCCCTTCGATAAGATTAGCGTCCATGTACCACATGCATTCTTCATCATCAAAATGGACCGTCAACGCAATGCCAAGCGAATCAAACAGTTCACTGTAGCGCGAGACGGCATCGTTGATGACGTCCGGTACGTACACTTCTTCTATGGCTGGTAAAAACGTTCCTTTGTGCAGTTTATACAACCCGAGCATATGCACCATGCCGTTATTGATTCGCCCACATTCCAGTTGAATGCGCCGGATTTCCTGTGCACTTTCCGGGTCGGTTTTCTGAAGTTGCCGAAACACATCATTCAGTTGACTGTTGATCAGACCCAGTGAATTTTTTACATCGTGTACCGTCGATGCCATGATGGTTTGCATATCCATAAGGAACCCTATTGAATTTTCTTAAGATTGGCGTTAAGTTTGACGAAACGCTCGTACTGACTGTGATCTTCCGGCAGGTATTTAAGTCTGCCCATGTATTCCAGACATAAATTGACCTCGTCTTTATCAATGCCGTCGGTTTTCATTCTTAACATATGGGACTGAACAAAATTCAGAATGATTCCGGGGTGTCTGGGCGATAATTCCATCGCACTACGAAAATATGGAATCGCTTGTTCGTAGTTTTTGTTTTTATACAATTCAATGCCTTTCAGGTTCAGCGCCTTAGCCTGTTTTCTTGATTCCATCGACACCGGCTCGGCCTGCAATTCGTCGAACCGACGGACGATGTCAGGGTAGTCTTGATATTTCTTTTTGAATTTATTTACCAACTCGTCAGCGTCACTTTCTCGCTCGGCTTCATAGAGCGTTTCGCAAATAAAGAAAGCCGTATCCTCAATCACCTCATCCACATGTTCAAACGTTTGTGCCAGCAGGTCATTGACGGCTTCATGCGTCTTGGCGGCCAGCTTATCTTTTGAGTTGCGAATGGTGAGCGCCTTACTGAACAACCGGGAATTTGGGTCGGCAGAATATCGCTCATTCATGCGTCGGTTAACGCTGGCAATTTCCTTGGTGATCTCACGCTTGCGCTGATCATTGTCAGTATTCTGCTCTTCCACTTGCAGGTTTTTGATGTATTCCTGAAAAATACCAACGTGCTCATGCATGGTTCCTGTGGACATATTCAACACATCACGTAAACCTTGGCTCGCCCTGCGATAATCCAGATTGCGTTGCGCGACGCGGATCAATTTGCGTTGCCGATCAATATTTTTCGGTGCTCGCTGCACAGCTTGTTCCAACCACTCCTGCATCTCTTCTTCTTTATCCAGCGCCTGTAAGGAATGGGCCAGATAATCGTAGGCTTCAACCAGATTCGGGTCCTTGCGCAATACTTCTTTAAAACCGGTCTCCGCAGATTCGTACTTATTCTGCAATAGATCGATACGATGCAAGGCAGTTTGCGCCCAGCTGACAAACCGCTTGTCCAACAATCCGTGTAAAAAATGTTCAGCCTGAGTGAATTGCTTGAGCTGAAACAACGCTTCAACGTAGTTCTTCTGCGCGACAGAACGATAGCGGGGATGCTCTTCGATTATCTGCCTTGAGGCGTCGGCGACCGCCGCCCAATCGTGTTTTTCCAGCGACACCAGCAGAGGTAATAACACTTGCCGACGCTCAAACCAGCGTTGCAATCGATTTGCCAATACTTCCATGCTAAAAGGCTTTGCCAGGTAATCGTCTGGTTCGAACTCCATTGCGCTGACCACAACATCCCGGGCAGTTTCTGCGGTAATCAGCACAAAAATGGTGCTTTGCTGCATCATTTTCCGAACCCGCCATTCTTCCAACAGCCGAGCACCATCGCGGCCTTTCCCGAGGTTATAGTCACAAAGAATCAAATCCACCTTAGTTTCCTTGAGAATTTTTGAGGCCGACTCACCGTCATAAGCCTCAAAAACATTGACTAAGCCAAGATCGATCAACTGTGCTTTTATTGACCGTCTGACATTGGCAAAGTCGTCAACGACCATTACTTTTTTGTTCTTAAAATTTGTCAGATCCATAACGTTCATTCTTGCAGCAATTTATAAAATCTAGACCACATTAAAGATTTTTGCTTCATGACCGCTAACAATGGTTGATGAGCAATTGCGCGGAACACAGGTACAAAGGTTAGCTGAATACTTGGCAAAACGAACAGCATTCCATCGTTACGCTTTTTTTGACTTTATTGCTCTTAAAGGTTCTAAACGAACCGGTAATTACCGCAGCCAAATTCAAGGGCGCTGCTAAACTTAAAATATTGTGCCTTTTATCCAGGAGTTTACTGGCATGCGTGTTGTTGTTTTTGTTGTGACCCTTTTGGTGACCAGTGTTTGTTATGCAAATTCGGTCGCCATTGTGGTACGTACCGGCGGTGACGTGGTGAAAACCAGTACCAGTAACGACACGCTTCCGGTAAAACGTCGTGATACCTTGTCCGAAGGTGATCAGATCAGTACCGGGGATGGAGCCTATGCCACCTTGAAATTTGCTGATCAATCCGTCGTTGATCTCAGCGAAAACACCACATTGCGAATTACCCGTTTCCGCCCGGATTCGGATCAAGGTAAAGCGAACGTTTTTCTCGAGTTACTGACGGGGAAATTGCGCACCATTACGGGCAATCTGGCCAAAGAACCGAACGCGTTTGATTTACGAACAGCCCACGCCAGTATTGGCGTAAGAGGCACAGAGTTTGAGGTTCAGCTGGTTTCAGAATCCGAAACTCAGGTGCTTCGACACGCTGGCTCCGTCATTGTTCGCAGTTTGGAATTTCAGGGTCAGGTTGTGGAACTGACCGAAAGTCACCCCAGGGCATCCGTTACTCTGGGCTCACCGGCTAAGTTGATGGATGCTCCCGGTGCGCCGTCTCTGGGTCCGATACCTGCAAGCATTCTTGAATTGGCCAATGGCCTGAGCGCTCCACCTCTGCTTCCCGTCGCCGTCGTCGCTGTACCGGCTGTTGTTCCCCTATCGGCCAACGGCAATACCCCCGTTGATACCGGCTCTCGGTCTGAATCTCTGGAACCAATTGAAGCCTTTGTCGCCATGGTTAATAACAACCAATGGGCCGAGGCTCGACTGCTGGCCAATGAATTGATCGAGCGATTTGAAGGTCTGCCCCGGTTCGATCTCTATCACGGTCTATTACTGATGGCTGAAAACAACCCGAATGAGGCGATCTTCTCCTTTGAACGGGTGCTGGTGTTCAACCCGGAACAACATCGTGCTCGGTTGGAGCTTGGCAGAGCCTACCTGATGACCGGCAACTTCAACCGTGCACGCGATGCCTTGAATCAGGTTTTATTGGCAAATCCCCCTGCGAATGTTCGTCGCAACGTTGAAACGCTTTTAAAACAGGTCGATGAAGCCGAGTTACGTGCCATGTCCAAAACTGAATTTGGTGGCACCGTGTTGGCCGGATGGGACAGTAACGGTAACGCCGGTAGCAATTTGGATGGTCCACTGGACCCGAACCTGTTGGGCTTGACTGAACTCAGTGGCGTTTCCGCACCGGTAGAATCGGGCTTTGTGCAGTGGTCAGTCACGACCGGAATGTCAACACCTACGAGCCAAACGGCACGCAACCAATTCTCAGTCGACTTTACCAACAAAAACTATCTGGACGCGGCACTGAACGATACCAGTGCCTTAACGCTGGGCACCGTAATCAACCGACAGCAAGACCGATGGCGCTCGCAGATACCGTTCACGGGTCAGTGGAGCTGGCTGGACGGACAGTCCTGGCAAGGCTCGGTTTCAGTGGGATTCAGTCAACACTACCGGATTTGGGGTCCTCTGTGGGCGGGCGTCAAAATTGGAACACAAATGAACATCGCACTCGACGATGCCAATGTTTCGAACGCCAAAGATTTGGCGGGCATCGTCTTTGACGCTCAGGAACGTGGGCGAGTTCACACTTTTTCGTCACTCTATTTGCAGACGATGCAAGCCGGGCTAGATGATGGTCACAGCGAATGGCGGGGAATCGCCAATCGGTATCAATTGGTATGGACACTTCCCTGGAACATCAGGGCGAACTTCGCAGCTGAACACCAGTGGCGACGTTACAAGGCAGACGATCTGTTTTTTACCGAGAACGATGTCTCGACAGATCTGAAGCTCCGCCAGGATCAGGTTATTACGATGGAGCTGCAAGGTGCATGGGCACCAACAAATTGGCTGCAAACGCAAACTCAGTTGAGCTGGGAATGGGTAGACAGCAACATCAACGTTTATGGTCGAGACCGAATCACGGCCAGTCAGGCCATCAGCGTTAGATTTTAGAGGGGCACTGTGATGAAGACTCGACTGTGGCACGTGTTCATTCTGGTTTTACTGACCGGTTTGGGCGTCGATATGGCGTACGCCAGCATCGGCAAAGTTATTATCGCCAAAGGCGAAACCTACGCACTGGACAGCGCCAATAATCCTCGTCCATTGCAGAGACGATCAGACGTTTTGGAAGGCGACACACTGGTAACCGGTGCTGACAGTGAAATTCACATCCGGTTTAAAGACAACGCTGTGTTGGCCTTACGCGCGGATTCGCAGCTGAAAATCAGTGAGTACCACAACGCCGAAGGCAGCAACCAAGAACAGGTACTCATGGAGCTACTGTCTGGTGGTTTTCGAACCATCACCGGTTCTTTCGGTAAAACCAACAAAGATGCTTATCAAATCAAAACACCGAATGCCAGTATCGGTATTCGCGGCACCAATTACGAAGCGATTTTAACGCGAGACAATCTCATTGTGGGCGTGTACTACGGCGGTGTTCGGCTTCAGAATCAGGCAGGCAGTATCAACCTGGGCATAGACAGTGCGTTCAGTTTCGCACAGGTGGCCGGTCAAAACGCTGCTATGCAGGGTTTGCTGGAAGCTCCGACCGAACTTTCCCAACCACTGGCAACATCCTTTAATGCACCGCCAGCAACCAATGAGGCCGATGACAGCGAGGCCACCGCAACCCTTAAGGATGAAGACGAAGGCTTATTGGTCGCAGCCGTATTCGATGACAAACCAGTACGGCAGTCAGACACAGACACGCCAGATGTACGTCCACTGGGCGCTCAACTGAGCGGCATCAGTGAACCCGATCGAGTGCAACAAACGGTCACGCAGATTTCAACGACGACCGATCTCAGTGCCTTTCAGGATGTACGGTTGACCCAAGAACAGATACGAGCGTTAGAAAACGGAGCGCCGGTTGGTTTTGTGGTGGTCAATGAAGACCCGACCGGATATCGATTACCCGAATACACCGCAAGTTTTGGCTATGCGGGCGGCTCATTTACCTCGACTGGCACGTTAACCTTTGACCTGGTGCTGAAAACCGATTCCGGTGACATTACTTACACCATTGACCTTTCGAACCTGTCCGCGTCCAACATCATTTCCGAAATCAGTACACAGATTTCAACAATTGCCGGGGACATTGACGGTAAGGCAATCCTACCCAGATTAAAAGTTGATCTGATCGGTGGAAAATTGGTGGTTAAGGGAATCATTGATGGTTCCGGTGCCGAGGTGATTTTCGCGAACTTCCAGGGCAATGACGCTATGGCCCTAGCCCAAGCGCTGGGTCTGTGCAATAACAGCTCCATCGCCTGTAATGGCACCTATAACCTCGGCGCACCGAGTGTCGCCAACTACGACAGTGCAGTCCACTTTGGCTATATGGTCAAGGGTGAACACGGTCCGGTCTTTGTCAATTTCGACAACGAGAGCCTGAACGCTATGGCTACAGGCTATAAAACACCCGATAACGTCTTCCGCGGCAACCCCAATGCGACGCTGACCGAATTCACCAGTGCCGATACCTCTGGTGACGGCAGCAATATGGTTAAGTGGGGGTACTGGAACACCAGCACCGTCAACCCAGCCCTGCTGTTGAAAGATCCGAAGCAGTTGAGTCTGGCAGAAACCGTCACGGCACCTTATTACTTTATCTCTGCACCTCCGGCAAAAGCCGCAGACATGGTGGGCTTGAAAACCATGACGACCGTTGTCGATTGGCACGCCACCAGCTCGACGACGTCAGGCATGCAAGATTACTCGGCCACAGACCCCGGCTGTAACAACACTGCCCTGACGTGCCTAACCAGCACCCTGGCCGTCGACTTTGGCAGTGCCGAAGCCACGGGCACCCTCGCCTTGTCCAATGTCGACCAAGACTGGGCCTGGCAGGTGGATTACTACGGTACCATTAAGGGGGCCCAGTTCTTCAGCGATTACGGCTACGGTACGTTGACCACGGCGAATAACACCCACGATGCGGTGGGCCACGTCGATGGTCTGTTTACCGGTGGTAATACCAGTCTCGGCTTTGTTGGAGGCTTTGGTTTGCAAACCACCGACGATCAACACCAGGCTCAAGGGGTGTTCGTCATTAAATAGTGGAAATATCAACAGTAAATGCTGCGGCTTATCGGCCGCAGCCGCTGTTCGCGCCAGGCTTGTTACCAGTTTCCCCGCCTTTCCCCCGAAATAAACGATCTTTTTCCTCCTGCGCATGAATCAACCGCTGTTTTTTTGCTATTGTGCGTGCCGATAATCTTAATCTTGGAACTGAAAATGTCTGACCGTCCATCTTCTTTTGATAAAAACGACCTTATTGAATGTGGCCATGGCCGCATGTTTGGCCCTGGCAACGCCCAGCTTCCTGTTGACAACATGTTGATGATGGACCGCGTTACGCTGATTTCTTCGGAAGGTGGTGAATACGGTAAGGGCATTATCCGAGCGGAACTCGATATCAACCCGGACCTGTGGTTTTTCCAATGCCACTTCCCTGGCGATCCGGTCATGCCGGGCTGTTTAGGTCTGGATGCCATGTGGCAGTTAGTCGGTTTTTACCTCGGCTGGCGCGGCAACCCAGGTAAGGGTCGAGCGTTGGGTGTGGGTGAATTGACCTTCAAAGGCCAGATCATGCCGGATGCTAAGAAAGTCGTTTACAAGCTTGAGATCAAACGTGTCATCGAAAGCCGATTGGTCATGGGTATTGCAGACGGTATCGTCGAATGCGATGGCAAGGATATTTACTTCGCCAAAGACCTGAAAGTTGGTTTGTTTAAACCAGAACAGATGAAGTGAGGTAGTCCAATGAAACGCGTAGTAGTTACAGGAATGGGCATTGTCTCGTGCATTGGCAACGATATTGCCAGCGTCACTGAATCCCTGAAAGCCGGTAAATCCGGCATTTCGTTTAACGAGAAATACGCTGAATTGGGCATGCGCAGCCACATCAGCGGAACACCGAACATTAACCTGGCCGACCATATTGACCGTAAAGCTATTCGCTTTATGGGTGAAGCCGCGGGGTATGCCTACGTTGCGATGCAACAAGCCATTGACGACGCGGGGTTGACGGAAGATCAGGTATCGAACGTCCGAACCGGGATCGTTGCCGGCTCTGGTGGCGCGGACTCTGCCAGTCAAACAGAAGCCGCCAACATCCTGTTGGAAAAAGGGCTCAAGCGTGTTGGCCCCTACCGTGTGACACAAACCATGGGCTCAACGGTGTCAGCGTGTCTGGCCACGCCATTTAAGATCAAAGGCGTGAACTATTCCATCAGTTCAGCCTGTTCCACCAGCGCGCATTGCGTCGGCAATGCGATGGAATTAATCCAGCTCGGTAAACAGGACGTTATGTTCGCTGGCGGTGGTGAAGCCGAACACTGGACCATGAGCTGCCTGTTTGATGCCATGGGTGCACTGTCGACCAAATACAACGACACGCCTGACCGCGCGAGCCGAGCTTATGACGCCGACCGTGATGGTTTTGTTATCGCCGGTGGCGGTGGTATGTTGGTCTTGGAAGAACTCGAACACGCCAAAGCCCGTGGCGCGAAAATCTATGGTGAACTGGTTGGCTATGGCGCCACCAGCGATGGTTATAACATGGTCGCACCCAGTGGCGAAGGCGCAGTACGCTGCATGCAAATGGCTATGCAGAATGTAAAAGGCAACATCGATTACATCAATGCCCATGGAACCAGCACACCCGCGGGTGATATCACCGAGTTGAATGCTGTACGCGAAGCGCTGGGTGATAATATGCCGCCTATTGCTTCGACCAAGTCTCTGACCGGTCACAGCCTAGGGGCCACAGGTGTTCAGGAAGCGATCTACTCGCTGATCATGATGAAAGAAAACTTCATTGCAGCCAGTAAAAACGTCGATAACCTGGACCCGGAAGCGGGTAATGCCAATGTCGTTACCGAACGTATTGACAACGTGACACTGAACAACGTTATGTCAAACAGCTTCGGTTTTGGCGGCACCAACGCAACGCTGGTGTTTGCACGCTATACCGACTGAGTTGGATTGCCTTAGACGCGGCGAGCTACTGCTCGCCTTTTTTATGCCCGGTATTTTTTTCGCAGACAACAGCGGTGCACGACCTTTCTGATGTTGCACCGGATCGCATTCAACGTCTGTCGTTGCTACCATACGATCCGCATAACCAGGTACCGACACCATGACGAATTTGGCACTCTTTGACTTTGACGGCACTCTGACCTCAAAAGACAGCTTTACCCCTTTCCTATTTTACGCCACCCCAAAAAAACGCTTATGGCTGGGGCGTTTGTTACTGGCGCCTGTCGTGGCTGCGTACAAACTGGGGATCGTTCCAGCATCGGTGATGCGTCCGTTCACTGCTTACTTTTGCTTTCGCGGACTGCATCAAAAACAACTCGACAAGCTCGGCGAACGCTATGCCAAACAGCATATCCCCAACATATTGCGCCCGGAAGCCATGGAACAGCTGCGCTGGCATCAGTCTCGCGGTGACCATATTGTGGTGGTATCGGCTTCGCTTGATACCTACCTGCGACCTTGGTGCCGGGCTATGAAAGTCGATCTGATTTGCTCCACCCTGGCCCGGCAAGGCGACTACTACACCGGAAAATACCAACAGGGTGACTGCAGCCATCAGCAAAAATCCAAGCGTCTGCGCGCTGCGGTCAATCTGAAAGATTACCGGGATATTTATGCGTATGGTGATACACCCGAAGATAAAGCCATGCTCGATTTGGCCACCATTCCCGTCTATCAATGGGACTTTTTTCCACGCTAATCCACCATAAAGGATAAAGAGACTTTACGAATGCAGATAAGACCCTATTTACCCAGGGATGAAGATCAGGTTATCGAACTGTGGCACGCATGCGGATTGATCGTGCCGTGGAATGACCCGAGAAAAGATATTGCCCGTAAGCTTGCCGTGAACCCGGAACTTTTTATAGTGGCCGTACAAAACACGAACGAAACCGAACAGGTCGTTGGTTCGGTCATGGGAGGCTATGAAGGTCATCGCGGCTGGATAAACTATCTCGCGGTATTACCCGACCATCAGGGTACCGGGTTAGGCCGAAAACTCATTGAACAAACGGAGGCATCGCTGCTGGCTCTAGGTTGCCCAAAAGTGAACCTGCAGGTTCGATCCACCAACACACACATTGTGGAATACTATCGCTCACTGGGTTATGCCGAAGACCATGCCATTGGCATGGGTAAACGCCTGATCCCGGACACCTGATGCAGCTCAACACTTTGCTGGTTATGTCCCCTACACTTTGCGCCAATTCTTTCAGAGTCGGCGCAGATGGCACTCAGCGATTACATCACCACCTTTGGTCAATATCTCAAAGCCAAGTACGGCGAAAAAATTTACAAACTGTCATTGCACGCTGACGTTACTTGCCCGAACCGCGACGGCAGCAAAGGCATTGGCGGGTGCATTTTCTGTAACAACAAAAGTTTCTTTCCGAACGATTTCAAAATTCGACCGATTGCCGAGCAAATCACCGGCAACATCAACCGCTTGCAACAGAAAACCGGCGCCCGAAAGTACATCGCCTACTTTCAGGCTTATTCCAACACCTATGGTGACATCCATTACCTGAAACAGCTGTATCAAGAAGCCCTGCAATCGCCGGATGTGATTGGCTTGTGTGTCGGGACGCGACCCGATTGCATTACCGAAGACGTCTTGTTACTGCTGCACCAGATTCAGCAACGCGGCTATGAAGTCTGGCTGGAACTGGGTTTGCAGAGCGCTCATGACTCAACTCTGACAGCCATCAACAGAGGTCACACCTTTGCGGACTACCAGTCAGCCATTAAAAGAGCAAATCACCATGGTTTGAACGTTTGCACACATCTCATTGCAGGGTTACCAGGAGAAACCAAAGCCATGGTTCTGGACAGCTGGCACCGGGTTCTGGATACCGGCGTTCAAGGCGTAAAATGGCACCCGTTACATGTTGTAAAAGGTACTCAACTCGCCAGAATGTGGAAACAAGGTGATTACCAGAGTATTTCCCGCGAGAGCTATCTCGATATTGTTGGTGACGCACTGATCAACACGCCCAGGCACATCATCGTGCATCGCGTCATGTCCACGGTTACCCGAAAAGATCTGCTCATTGAACCGCAGTGGACAGACCATCGCTGGCCGGTCATGAACGGGCTGGAAGCCAAACTGGCTGCCGTCACTGCCCCATTCGGGCTCACTGAAATATCATGAAACACCACTGAAACAACCTAAAAATTACAGAAAATACTGTAAAAACTGTAATTTCCTGAAAATTAAAGTCAGCTTTTTTCTGAAACAACCTGTAATTTCAGGTAAACACCAGACGGTCCTTGCCTTTCGAATTAGCACTGGCTAAATTCGCGCATGTAAGCGGTTACATAAACACAAAATACGCCGCACAGAACACTGAGATGGCTGCCTGAGGCACACCATCCAAAACCGACAGCTCAATCTATTAAGGAATCTGAATGCGCACACAGAATGCTCTTATACTATTCAGCCTGATCAGCTCAATAGCACTGGCGGAAGACTTGAACCAGGACACCCTGGCAGCGACCAGTCAGAAAAATACGGCAAGCCAACCCGTTTATGGTGCCGAACTGTACAGTCTCGACAAAGTACTCTACGGACAGTTCAATTTCCGCTTGAAAATGGTGTCCAAACCAGGCGTTGTGTCATCCTTTTTTACCTACGACAATGAGTCTTGGCAAGGCGAAGGTCGCCCCTGGCGAGAGATCGATTTTGAAACCATTGGCCGCCACCCTGACTTGCTGCAAACCAACCTGATTACCGGTACGGCAGCGTCCAGAGTCATGTCGGAGCAAACGACACCCGTTGAGAACATCACGGATTTCCACACCTATTCGCTGATCTGGACACCGGAGCGCATCGTCTGGAAGGTAGACGGTCAAACGATCCGGGAAGATCTTGCCAGCACGTCACAACAGGTGCGCGACATGGCTGACACGCCACAAACCTACCGCTCCAATGTTTGGGTTTCTGAAGTTGTCGATTGGGTTGGGCAATTTGACGAAACCGATTTACCTCAATACCAGATCATCGACTGGATTGAATACTATAACCTGCAGGACAACGGCGAATTTAAACTGGCCTGGAGGGACGATTTTAATCACTTCGATTCAAAGCGCTGGGGCAAAGGAAACTGGACATTCGACAGCAATCTGGTCACGTTTGCACCGGAAAACATCCAGGTCGTGGATGGTCAGCTGATCATGGGACTGACCATTGGTTCAAAGGGCATCAAACGATAACCAGTAAAACGATTGCATACTGGTTGCCATCGTCCATCGGGATGGTGGCAACCTCATCTTTCCATCCAGGGCGAGTATGAAGCGTCCGCGCCGTATACAAGCCAACATTACGCGCCGCTCAAAAATAATCCGCTGATACCATTCGCTACAAATTGAATTGCCAACGCCGCTAACAACACACCTAACAAGCGCTGAATAATTTCATCACCTGTTTTGCCCAGCCATTTGCGCAACTGAGACGATATCAATGCTAGCAACAGTGTTACGGTTAACGTCATCAGTGCCGCGACAATCACCATCACCTGATCCACGACAGCAGGAGCACCCGCCATTAACAACACGGTTAACGTCAGCGTGCCCGGTCCGGCCATGAGCGGTATGGCAAGCGGGTATACAGTAATGTGTCCGATCCGGACATCATGAGGCTGCTCATGCGTTGGTTCCGCGGTAATCATGCGAAATGCCGTATTAAACAACAAAATACCACCGGCTATGCGCAGTGCGTCCATTTCAATACCCAAGGCCGTGAGCAACGTCTCACCAAACAACGCAAACATCAGGATAATTCCAAACGCAATACACATGGCAGTCGCCATGGTTTTTGCTTTTAACCTGGTGCTTTGACCCAAGGTCAAAGAGTAAAAAATCAACGCGCAACCTATCGGGTCAATAACGACAAAATAACTGGTCAGCGCATTAAAGAAAAACGTTGAATTCATGGATATCCCGGCAATCAGCGATTCGTTGTTGATGTACGATAGCAGAAGACGATGCAAAAAAAACCGACACTGCGCATAAAGACCTTGAACCTAATGCAATGCGCAGAGCAGTTCTTGTTTTTGTGGAAAAAATAGCTAGGTACATGGACAAATTAACTCACCTTTTCCGTGGCTATTCCCTTCACGGGTCACATTACATTTAATAAACTCGACCTGGCTAATACTGTTCATCATGCAAGGGTATTGCTGGGTAACAACAAATATAAAAAATGGGGAAAAACATGAATATTAGCAATTTGACTAAGTTGATCAAAGTAGCCGTTGGCACCACAGTAATCGCCTTATCATCTGCAGCCTCTATGGCAGAGCTGACAATTGGTTTCGCACAAACCGGTTCCGAATCTGGCTGGCGTACGGCCTTCACTAATGCAACGAAGGCTGAAGCCGAAGCTCGAGGCTACAACTTCAAATTTTCCGATGGGCAAGGTAAACAGGAAAATCAGATCAAAGCCATTCGTTCTTTCATCGCGCAAGGTGTTGACGGAATTGTTCTGGCACCACTGGTCACCACCGGTTGGGACAAAGTTCTGAAAGAAGCACAGCGTGCGAAAATTCCGGTCGTCCTGGTCGACCGTGGACTGGATTCCGACCCAAGTCTGTATGTCACCAGCGTCGGTTCTGACTTCACCCAGGAAGGCGCTATGATCGCAGCCTGGTTAGCAGTTGAAACCGAAGGCACCTGTGACATCGTTGAATTGCAAGGTGCTGTAGGGGCCGATGCTGCCATTAAACGACAAGCAGGCTTCGCGAATGTCATTAAAAACTTCTCCGGCATGAAAATTATTGCTTCACAAACCGGTAGCTGGAGCGCAACCGGCGGTAAGGAAGTCATGGAGAGTTTCTTAAAATCTATTGGTGGTGAAAATATCTGCGCCGTCTGGGCACACAATGACAATATGGCGATTGGTGCCGCACAAGCGATCAAAGAAGCTGGTTTAAAACCCAGTGAGGACATCCTGATTGGTTCTGTTGACGCCATTGCTGAAATCTTTAAGACCATGGCCGATGGTGAAACTAACGTCACTCTGGAGCTCAGCCCTTATCAGGGTGCAGCAGCTTTTGATGCACTGGAAGCGTATCTGGCGGGTAAAGACGTGCCAAAACGCATTACGGTACCTGGTGGACTGTTCTACCCAGAAACAGCCGCGGAAGAATGGGCAAAGCGTAAGTAACCTTTCGCTGATTTTCGCAAACAGGCAATAGCAACGCTATTGCCTGTCATCAGGTTACTATTCAAACAATCAACAGGTGCGTTATGGGTGTTCTAGAACCGGTTGTCGACGTACAGCCACTACTTGAAATAAAAAACATCTCGAAAGGATTTGCTGGCGTGCAAGCGCTGAACAAGGTGTCATTCTCAATAGCACCCGGTGAAATCCATGCGCTTCTCGGTGAAAATGGCGCAGGAAAATCCACATTCATCAAGGTATTAACCGGCGTATACACACGAGATTCAGGAAAAATTCTATTTGATGGTCAGGACTTCCATGCCACAAGTTCAGGCCATGCACAAACTCAAGGTGTCAGTACGGTTTATCAGGAAGTGAATCTTATCCCAACGATGACTGTCACTGAAAATCTGACATTATTGCAACAGCCGAAGCGCTTCGGCTTGATCAGCCCAAAGCGTGCGAAACAGCGAGCCTTGGAAATGCTGGAGCGGGTTGGGCTTAACATTGATCCAAGCAAACAACTCGATTCCTATTCCATCGCCGTTCAGCAATTGGTTGCCATCGCACGGGCCATCGGCACAAAAGCGAAACTATTAATTCTCGATGAACCCACCGCCAGTTTAGATGCAAAAGAAGTCCAACGTTTATTTGAGCTAATGAGGCAACTGAAGTCTCAGGGCATCAGTATTATTTTTGTGACGCATTTTCTGGATCAGGTGTACGAAATTACCGATCGCATTACGGTATTGCGCAATGGCTGCTTCATTGGCACTTACACGACAAAAAAATTGCCACAATCTGAGTTAATTCATGCCATGGTGGGCAAATCGCTGGATGAATTGACCAGCGGTAACAACCGCGAAACCAGCGACAACGCTGACGAGGTCTTGCGTATTCAGAACTTTGGTAAACAACGCTTCTTGAAACCCGCCGATTTGCACATAGCGAAAGGCGAAATCGTTGGCTTGGCGGGGATGCTCGGTTCAGGTCGTTCAGAGTTGTGCGACCTTATTTTTGGCGCACAGGCCGTTGATCAAGGTTCCATGGAGATAGCGCAGAACACGGTACACATTAAATCACCGAAGCAAGCGATTGATCACGGTCTGGGGTACTGCCCGGAAGACCGTAAGATCGACGGCATCATTGCGGAATTAAGCGTGCGCGAAAATATGATTCTCGCCTTGCAGGCAAAACGTGGCTGGTTAAAACCCATTCCCATGGCGGAACAGAAAGCTATGGTGGAGTCGATGATCGAACGCTTATCTATCAAGACGCCCAACCTTAATAAACCTATCGGCGAACTCAGTGGCGGTAATCAGCAAAAAGTGATTCTCGCCCGCTGGTTACTCACCCAGCCAACCTTGTTATTGCTGGATGAACCAACGCGGGGAATCGATATCGGCGCACACCACGATATTATCGCGATCATGAAAGAACTTTGCGAACAGGGCATGAGCTTGCTTGTCGCCTCTTCCGAACTTGAAGAGCTGGTGATCTTTGCACACCGGGTCGTCGTGATGAAAGATCGCAAAAAAGTTATGGAATTGACTGGTTCTGACATCAGCCAGAAATCAATCGTCAATGCCATTGCGCAATAGCACAGTATTCGGGTGACAATTATGAAAGAACGTAAAAAGTTTCTGGATATCAATCCAAAGATCTGGGGACCCATTTTCTCACTGGTGGTTATCATCGTGATCATGGGCATCATCGATCCTGGTTTTATCCAAATCGAATTCAAGGACGGTCGTCTCTACGGCAGTCTGATTGATATTTTAGTCCGCGCTACACCGACCGCAATTATCGCTCTGGGTATGGCCGTGGTTATTGGCACTAAAGGTATCGACTTGTCTGTCGGTTCTGTCGTCGCCATTTGTGGTGCCGTCGCCGCAGTGCTGATTGTTGAGACCCAACTGCCCTTTTTTATGGTGGTTATCGTATCGGTGCTTGTCGGGGGTGGTATCGGTTTTCTGAACGGAATGATGGTGTCATTCATCGGCATTCAACCCATTATCGCGACGCTGATCCTCATGGTCTCCGGTCGCGGCATCGCGCAACTGGTGACCGGTGGTCGGGCAGTCAGCTTTGACAGTACCGCGATGGACATCATTGGCAGCGGTGCCCTACTGGCAATACCAGTGCGTTTGTGGATTATGGCCGCCTTGGTTCTGTGCACCGTTTTATTACTGCGAAAAACTGCGCTTGGTTTGTTTCTGGAGTCTGTCGGCGCTAATGCAAAGGCCAGCCGTCTGTTGGGCATTGAAGCGCGAATGTTAAAAGTGATCGCTTACATTTTTTCCGGTATGTGTGCTGCCGTAGCAGGCATGATTCTCATAGCCGATGTCAGTACCGCCGAAATCAATCGTCTGGGCTTGTGGCTTGAACTGGATGCGATTCTCGCGGTGGTTTTGGCCGGTGCATCCCTCAACGGTGGTCGGATATACCTTGGCTTAACCATCATCGGGGCGCTCATCATTCAAACACTGACCACGATTATTTTCAGCAGTGGTGTACCCGTGGAATACAACCTAATCGTCAAAGCCTGCATTATTCTCGCGGTGCTACTCATTCAATCTGAGACGACAAAAAACTATGTCAGTCAGCTCAGAACAAAATCTCTGGAGAACCGTCATGCTGAATGAACGTACGCTTCCCCTCATATCGGCCATTATTGTTTTACTGTTGTTGTATGGTTTTGGCAGTATCGCCTATCAGGGCTTTTTTGGACTCCGCCTGGCGGGTTACCTGTTAACCGACAACGCCTTTATTATTGTCACCGCGGTAGGCATGGCATTCGTCATCTTGTCCGGTGGGATCGATTTATCCGTCGGGTCAATGATCGCGTTCGTCTGTGCATTGATGGCGCTGTTGGTGGTTAAATTTCAGATTCACCCTGTTGTGGCAATTGTCATTTCAGTCTGTGTTGGTACCTTGTTTGGTACGATCATGGGTTTGGTCATTGCTGTCTTCAAAATTCAACCGTTCATTGTCACACTTGCCGGCATGTTTTTATTTCGCGGCCTGGGTTATGTCATCAACACTCAGCAAGTGAAAATTGACCACCCATTCATGTCATCATTGTCCGAGTTCGGCGTCATTATCGGCCAGGGCGAATTGAATTTTGTGGCCATCATCATGATTCTGTTTCTTGCGCTGGGCGTCATCATTTCCCGTTACACTAGGTTCGGCCACAATGTTTATGCGATTGGCGGTGATGCTCAATCCGCCGCGTTAATCGGTGTGAACGTTCCCTGGACAACCGTCAAAGTCTACGCCTTAAGTGGGTTTTACAGCTCCGTTGCCGGAGTACTGTTTGCTGTTGCCACCGGTTCAGCCTATCCGGAAATTGGCATCGCCGTGGAATTGGATGCTATCGCGGCGGTCGTGCTCGGCGGCACCCTGCTGACCGGCGGCGTTGGTTATGTATTTGGCGCGTTTATCGGCGGCATGACGTTTGGTGTCATTCAACAGCTCATCAACTTCGATGGCACTTTGAATGCCGCGTCCACGCGAATCGTTATCGGCGCGCTCTTACTGCTGTTCATTCTGCTGCAGAAAATCATCCTGGTATGGGCTAAAAAGTTCTCAGCCAAGGGGAGTGACTGACGAATTTCTGTTGGCTTTTCACTGGTACCAAATTGCGGATCCAAACCTGTTTGTGTCGTCCAGGGTCTCATCCGTTTGATGATTCGGGTTAGACCCCTGATAAAAAACCAACGGATGTTATCAGGGGAAGCTCCTTCTCCATTCAGAATAGGTCATCACCTGGAGATTCATAAAAAATCGCTTAAAAAAAGGAATTGGTTGTGGCATTACTTCAAGGTAAAGACGTAATAAAGCGCTCAGGTGAGCGCTTTGTTCTAGTGTGGTTTAGGTCCAATCCAAAATCACTTTCCCGGATTGACCGGAACGCATCACGTCGAAACCTTCCTGGAAATCATCGACTCCGAAATGATGAGTAATAATCGGTTTCAGATCGAGTCCGGATTGAATCAGACCTGCCATTTTATACCAGGTCTCAAACATTTCTCGGCCGTAAATACCCTTCAATTCCAGGCCTTTAAAAATAATTTTGCTCCAATCAATACCCATCTGTTCCGGTGGAATACCTAGCATGGCAATCTTGCCGCCATGGTTCATAGACGACAGCATGGAACGAAACGCGCTCGGGACTCCGGACATCTCCAAACCCACGTCAAAACCTTCGTTCATTCCGATTTGAGTCATCACATCGGTCAGCGATTCGCGTGCTACGTTTACCGTACGCGAAGCACCCATCTGCTTGGCAAGATCCAATCGGAAATCATTGATGTCAGTGATCACAATATTGCGGGCACCGACATGTTTGGCCACTGCAGCGGCCATAATACCAATGGGACCTGCCCCGGTGATCAAAACATCTTCTGCCACCATGTTAAAACTCAAGGCCGTGTGTACTGCGTTACCGAATGGATCGAAAATTGCGGCCATTTCATCGGTGACTTCGTCCGGCAATTTAAACGCATTAAAGGCAGGAATCACCAGATACTCGGCGAAAGCACCGGCGCGATTCACACCGACACCTTGCGTATTCCGACACAGATGGCGGCGACCGGCGCGGCAGTTACGGCAATGCCCACAGGTTATGTGGCCTTCGCCACTGACTCGGTCACCAATTTTAAACCCGTTCACTTCCTGACCAATGCCCACGACTTCCCCAACATACTCATGGCCGGTGACCAATCCCACGGGAACATTTTCCTGAGACCAGTGATCCCAGTTATAAATATGGACATCGGTACCGCATATCGCTGTTTTACGAATTTTGATCAATAAATCGTTATGACCCACCTCTGGTTCAGGTACATCGGTCATCCAGATACCGGGTTCTGCTTTTAACTTTGCCAGTGCCTTCATTCGATTACTCCAAATTCTTTTCCAACCGCGATAAAGGCGTTCACCACGTACTCCAGTTGTTCATGAGTCATCGCGGCATTCATCTGTGTACGTATACGCGCCTGCCCTTTAGGAACTACAGGAAAACTGAAACCAATCACATAGACGCCCTTAGCCAACAAGGCATCAGCCATTCGCGTGGCCAGTGCCGCGTCACCGATCATGACCGGAATAATGGCGTGGTCTTTCCCTGCCAGGGTAAATCCGGCGGCTGACATTTTTTCACGAAAGTAACTCGCGTGCTGCCAAAGGGTATCCCGCAGGGCATGTCCCTGCTCAATCATGCGCAGGACTTTCAGTGTGGTACTGGCAATGCTGGGTGCCAGCGAATTGGAAAACAGGTAGGGGCGTGAGCGCTGCCGTAACCAGTCGACGATGGGTTGTCGTGCTGCCGTATACCCGCCACTGGCGCCGCCCAACGCCTTACCCAGAGTGCCGGTGATAATGTCGACCCGGCCCATTACCCCACAATATTCATGGCTACCCTTGCCGTTTTCACCCATAAAGCCCACGGCATGGCTATCGTCAACCATAACCAGGGCATCATATTGGTCGGCCAGATCGCAGATCGCCGACAGGTTGGCGATAACCCCATCCATCGAAAATACACCGTCGGTCACAATCAATCGGGTGTCTGCATCTTGGGAGTCTTTCAGTGCCTGCTCTAATTCAGCCATGTTGTTATTCGCGTAACGGTAACGCTTCGCTTTACAAAGCCTGACACCATCGATGATGGAAGCGTGGTTCAGCGCATCCGAGATAACGGCGTCATTTTCACCCAGCAGAGTTTCAAACAAGCCGCCATTGGCATCAAAACAACTGGAATACAGTATGGTGTCATCCATGCCCAGAAAATCGCTTAAGGCTCGCTCCAATTCTTTGTGTACCTGCTGGGTTCCGCAGATAAACCGCACAGACGCAGCTCCAAAACCATACTGGTCCAGACCGTCCTTCGCCGCTGCAATCAAATCCGGGTGGTTAGCCAAGCCCAGGTAATTGTTGGCGCATAAGTTGATGACATCACCCGATTTGGTATGAATGTTGGCGCCCTGCGGTCCTTCGATGACCCGTTCTGCCTTGAATAATCCTTCGCTTTTCAGGCTGCGAAGCTGCTCGGGTAGACGAGTTAACAGGTCTTTCGACATGCAATGCCCTCTTAATTTTAGAAATTCAGTTATTAAAGAGTCTGGTTGTACACCCTAAATTGCAACGCTTGCGCGCAAAAAAGGCAATTCCGCTGTTGTCACTTCTAGTTTCCAACCGTTTCATTATGGGCATTACATAATTGTTTCCTAATGTAAACTTTTTTGAAACCCATCACAAAAAGTAGAACAGAAACGGCGGATTTGTCACAATGCACCGCGTTAAAACGCCCCGGATATCGGAAGTTCGAAAATTAGAGGGCGTCGACTACACTTAAAAGCAGGGTTAGAACGGCAGGGAGCCAACACTAAACCATTGCTTACACAGACAGATCGAGGGAACCAATGGACGAACAACTAGAAGCACTAGAATTAGCGATTGAACGAGCCGAAGAAGAAAAAAGAGCCTTTGTAAAGGAAAACCCAAACGGTACCGGCGATAAAGCCGAACGCATGCGCCTGTATGGCCAGGTTGAGGGTGCCCGCAAAGCGTTGCGCGACTATAAGCGCGCCAACCCCCACCTGCTGTAGGTCCATTTCTCAGCCTACAAACGCGCAACTCGCACCGCGGGTTGCGTTCTCAAGCCCGCAGATAATTCCATCCGACGGCACCATCCGAACTCGCTAGAATTCTCCGGCATAATCATAATGTCGAGTCACTCATGCGCGTCTTACCCAGAGCCCTGCTTCATACCCCGGCTATCGCCAACAAAACCGAATGTTTAGTCACAAATGGTACCGGCAGTTTTGCCAGTTTAAGCGTCAATGGCGGGTTATCACGCAAATTCCACGGATTGTTGATTCATTCCGTTATTCCACCCATGGACCGAATGCTCACCTGGCACGCGTGTGTTGAAACGCTTGAAAATATAAGCCTCGATGCCCGTCAATGGTTGGATGGCACAACAGTGACCGGGGATGGCGGCGAACAGTATCTGCTGCACTATACCTCTGCCCCCGTACCTACCTGGCACTATGAGGTGAATGGCCATCTGCTTAAAAAAGAACTGTTCATGGAGCTGGGTAAGGAAACCACGCTGATCAAATACAGCCTGTTACGCTCACCCAAACCCGAAGTGACGTTAGAACTGAGCAACTTTGTTCACTTCCGCCCCGCAGGCGACCACTTACCCCGTTTTTCAGAACAGGATCTGACAAACTGGACAACAGATAGCCAACGGCAGTGCGTCAGTACTGGGCAACTGTCTTTGAAGCTTGGCGTACAGGTGACGTCAAATCCACAAGCCATGAGTACGCAATGGCTAACGCCAGATGTGGCTAACCAAATCTGTGACCTGATTTACCCGATAGAGCTGGAAGATCAGGGTTACCCTCAACGCGACTGCAGTTTAAAAGTTCAAACCACACGGGTGGTTCTCTCACCAGGGGACAGCTGCTACATGATTGGCACCTTGCATGATCACTGGCCTAACGCTGAACAGGCCTATCAGCAGGTTCTGGCTGCGAAACAAACGCGATTCAGCCACAATGATTTTGCCAACGATCTTGCGCACAGCGCATTGCAGCTGGTCGCCGACCGAGAGTCTGTTAATGGTAAGACCATTTTGGCTGGGTTTCCCTGGTTCGGCGATTGGGGTCGGGATACGATGATTGCACTACCCGGTGCAACCCTGGCGACCGGACAATTCGAACTAGCCAAATCGATATTGAAAACATTCGCGCACTATTTAAACGGAGGCATGCTGCCCAACAAATTTCCGGATCGTTCGGGGGAACCGCTGAAGTACAACACCATTGATGCCACATTGTGGTTTTTCTGGGCGATTCAACAATACGTTGAGTACAGTGGCGACTGGGGTTTTGTCCAACGTGAGCTGTACGACGACCTGAAAGAGGTTATCCGCCATCACACCATTGGGACCCGTTATGGGATCGGTATGGATGACGACGGGCTGATTCAGGGTGGGGATAAAGACACGCAACTGACCTGGATGGACGTGAAGTTTGATAATTTTGCGGTGACGCCACGCTTTGGCAAAGCGGTCGAAATCAATGCCCTTTGGTATAACGCACTGTGTTTTGCTCAGCAATGTAAGGAGCGTTTTGAAGACCATCAATGTGATTACGCCGATTTGATCGTCAGCGTGCGGGTCAGTTTTCAGTCAACGTTCTGGAACGAAGCCGGTGGCTACTGTTTTGATTACGTCACGCCAACTGAGAAGAACGATGACATCCGCTGCAACCAGATTATCGCCGTCAGTTTGCCCTTCTCACCGCTCACACCGGCGCAACAACAGCGGGTATTTAATGTCGTTTATCAACAGCTGTACACGCCCGTTGGCTTGCGCAGTTTAAGCCCGACCCATGCAAGTTATAAGGGACGCTACTTTGGTCCGCTTCACGAACGGGATATCGCCTACCATCAGGGGACCGTCTGGGCTTGGCCGATGGGCCCCTTTATTGATGCGTTGATGACAGTCACCAAAGACAAACACTTTGCTGAGCAGCTATTGATGGGTCTGAAACAGCATTTTTACTACGAAGCCGGTATTCTGGGCGTATCAGAAATTTTTGATGGCGATGCCCCGAATACTGCCCGTGGTTGCTTCAATCAAGCCTGGTCAGTCGCAGAATTGCTGCGTGTGGTCGATAAGTATCAGCTTCAGGTACCCGGCTAACGATACCTGTTACGCATTGAACCGAATCTGAAAGCCGGTTTTGGATTGTTCGAAACCGGCGTTTTCGTAAAAACGCAATGTGCTTTCTTTTGTTGAACCGGTCATCAGAGCTACCTTATAACAACCGGCATTCCGGGCGTGTTCTATCGCCTTTTCCAGCAATGCTTTGCCGACTCCCTGTTGGCGGTAGTCTGCGGCAACGATCACGTTTTCGATGATGGCATAAGGGCGCCCACCCCAACTCAGGTTTGCGCAGATATTCACGGTGCAGGTCCCTACTGACCGGCCGTCACTACCCGCCAATAACACAACGCCACCGCACGATGTCAGCTGATCGTAGATTTGGTCTAAGACCTGGTCGCATGGACGCGCAGTGACGTCCCGCTCAAACTGATCAATCAAACCCAAAACATCACTGAGCTGTTCGCGTCGGGCAAACTCGATCGAATAACGCTTCGTTGCGCTCACTCAAAGACCTCCTATTTCGATTAGTGGTAAGATGCCGCCATCGAGACGGAATTCCAAAGGTCGCTGAACTTATGAAACAACAACCCTATTGTCTGGTCCTTGGCGGTGGTGGCGCTAAAGGTGTCTATCATATCGGTGTATGGCAGGCTCTGAAAGAACTGGACATTCCCGTAAACGCCTTTATCGGCAACTCAATTGGTGCCGTTATTTCTGCCTTTCTGGTACAGGGTGCCGAACAGGAACTGCTGACGATTGCGCGTTCGATGAACCTGAAGTCGCTTATCCGCCTGCACAAAGACAAAGCGCTCGCCGACGAACTGAGTTTTAAAGAACACGACCTCAGCTATTGGCAAGGCGTGTACCGTAATGTGGTTGAAAAACGTGGCTTAGATACGACACCGATGCGGGAATCTCTGGAAGCCAATATCAAAGAAGATGTCATCCGCGACAAGGGCATCGATTTTGGCGTCACCACCGTTAACCTCAGTGATTTTAAACCCAGGGAAGTGTTTGTTGAAGACATGGAACCGGGAGAGTTAATCAATTACGTTATGGCCAGTGCCGCATTCCCTGGATTTTCCAGCCCCGAAATTGCCGGAAAAAAATACCTAGACGGTGGATTATACGACAACGTCCCTTTCCGGATGGCCCGGCGCCGCGGGTACCGGAAAATCATCCTGGTCGACATATCTGGCATCGGCTTTAACCGTCGCCCTAAAACCGATGGCACCCAAACTGTCTATATTAAAAACTCCATCGACATGGGCAACGCTTTTGACTTTAACCCCGAATTTATCGAGAAATTCTGGCAATTGGGCTATCTGGACACTATGGCCGCATTCGGGCAATTGGTTGGTTACAAGTACTTCCTCGAACCGGATGACAACCTTGAGCGGGAATGGTCGGAACAACGAAACAAAGACGGCATCGAGTCACTGCACAGTCTGTTTCCGGACACCATGAAGCACGATCGCCGGGTACTGCTGAAAACGCTGGAAGTCTGCGCCGATCTACTGGACATTGAGCGGGTAAAACAATACAGCTACCGCGATATAATGACCGCCATAAAAGACCAAGTAAAAACGTTAGATAACGAAGTTCAGGAACTGATCGTTTCCCGTGATCTGCAAAAAGCATCACCACCGACCAAGTTGTTGGACGCCTTCGTAAAAGAAGTTTTTGATAAGAAAAATCGTAACAAAAACCCTTACTTTTATTTGAAGCTACTACAGTCGTTCAACCCGACAAAAACGCTCACACTTGCGGAGTCGGCGGTCAGGCGATTAAACCCAGAGTTGGCTATTTTGGAGCAATTTCTAGCACTCAGCCAGCAATTTTAAAAAGCAAACCGACCGAAACCGAATGACAATGACTTAACCGAATGTGCTTGATACTTCAGATATATGCATCTTTCGGTGTCATAGTCTCATAGAGAAACTTTCGCAGCAAAGGTCTATGATGTTCCTTCGAGTCGGTCGCAGCCGTTAACAATCATAGCCGCCACAAACGACTGATCACACTTGACAATTTCGTCTTCGACAGGTGGTATGCGAAGGTCATCGAAGTGTCGGTTCGCTATTTTACGTCGCCGTAATTTTCGCGACAGACATGGTGATCAATGTCTCCGATTAATAGATGGTCCCAACTAATCAATTGAAAGACATCATCGACATTGGCGCAAAGAACCGCTCCGTCGCATCTGCTTTGGCTGACTTAATTAGCACGTCGCAACGGATTCAAGGGCATGGATGCCCTTGAAAGCGCCGCGCGTGCAGGGACGCACGCTCAAGCGACCGTTCGAAGAAAGTAACAATTAAGGAAGAACACCAAAGCGGGCGACAAAAGGGGGTTCAAGGGGAGCTCCCCTTGGAATGAAAAACACTTCGAGAAATTCAATCTTTAAGAAACCATATCAATCGTAAGACCAGTTTATTCCTCGAAGAAAAAGGACTCCTTACAACCAAGTCATGAAAATATGCAAATGTATTAATACAAATGAAATACACTTAGGCTAATACCATTAGACGAAACTCGATTTACGTTAACGCAAAAACAAACGAAAAATTCACACCAACCCCTTCAACTTAGCCAACCCATAACAGGCAATGGTACACGCATCCAAAATTTCACCCTGAATAATTTTTTGTTCGAAATCGGCTACGGGTAATGTCAGGGACACAAGATCTTCTTCTTCGGCATCCAGATTTTTACCAACAAAGCTCAGTTGGGTGGCAAAGAATACATGACACCCTAAGGTCGCACCGCCGTTATCCACATAGTGAAACCCGATTTTCTCTATACGGCCAGCGCGATACCCGGTTTCTTCCTGCAGTTCGCCATGGGCTAACTCCAACGGATCGGCGTTGGGTTGTTCAGGCCAAGCGCCCATGGGTATTTCCAAGCTGCGCATTTGCACGGGATAACGGTATTGTTCAACCAAATGGATATGACCATTATCCACAGCGATAATGGCGGCAAAATCGGGTTTTTCCACGACACCAAATAATCCTTCGGCACCGCTGGCACGCTCAACTATATCCTCGCGCACCCGCATCCATTTGTTTTCATACATGATTGTCGTCGACAAAGTTTTAATCATATTGTACTTTCCCTGTGAGTGGCTGTTTGGCATAGCATATGGGAAATGGTGCATTGACGCACCGTGCCACGGAAATTTTTTAACCTGATTATCAACCTTCCACGACAGGAACACACGTTCATGATCGAGCCGTCAGCCTTCCATAAACTTAGATTGCGCTATCTAATACCTCATCGCAAGACAGATCGAGCGTGGTTTACCTCTTATCTGGGCCACTATTGGTTGGGTCAGACTTACTATTTCACCGATGTCCTGCAATCCGTCAGCAGTCCGTCAGCGACACACAGCCTGAGTGTTGAGTTTGATCGATTATCCGACGAGGAAGTTGCAGACATATTCCATACATTGGGTCTCCCGGTAGAGAAATCACTTGGTTACGACGATATGGTGACGCTTTTTGGCCAGCCTTCCCGTGTCGAGGAATACTTGAACGATCGAAAAACTTTTGAATACAAGATGGGAAAAACTCAGGATTATATTGTTCACTTCACTCTCCTTAATGACGGGCCTATTGCATTCTTTAATATGCATACAGCCCGATTCAACCCTGACTAGTGTCTTGAGTTAGTAGTTCGCATGTATACAGCTGCCGTTCAAGCTCTACAGCTCGGCGTGTCTCTCAGTCAATGGTAATACCGGCAGCAAGAGACAGAATGACGCCAGAGCGTTTGGGTGTCGCGCTCGAAGCGAGCTAATGGAATACATTATTGCCGCGTAGTTTTTCTTGAAAATATCTCGATATTCACTACTAAGAGCGCCTTGTCATTGCGCTTCCCACTAGCTCTGAAACTATACAAACTTGCGACTCAGGACACTAGGGCAGCTCTTTATTCTCCAACACTTCCGCTGCCAACAATCTTTCGATACCTGTCCGGTATACTCATGACAACATCTCAAAGTTGATGACGCTACCATCCTGGGCAACATAAACGTTTGCGGGCAACTGAGCGTACTGGTCCATAAGGTACATATCCATCTCATGCCCTATGTGGGTGAGCCAAATATTGGTACGGACTCCAGCGTCGATGAATCGCTCCTGTAAGACCAGAACATCATTGAACGTATTATGATTAGTGGTTGCGTTTATTGAGTCGGGTGCAAACGTACAATCAACAATAATGACGTTGGGTTGCCACGTCATCAGGTACTGCTCCGTTTCCAATGGCAACCCTTTGGTGTCACACAGATAAGCAATTTTCTGACCCTCCAATGACAGCGCATAGCCCAAGGTTTCTTTGCTGTGATTTAGTGGCAAGGCGGTTACCTGAAAACCAGGATGCCGTTCATTAATCGCAAGCGGCGTCAAAATTTTTTTGAATGGTTTAAATTTGAACAAACCAGAATTACGATATAAATCCGCGCAACCATGTTTGTCTCGTGGGCAATGCACAGGTATTGCTGCGCCCTCCCCCCAGCGCAGCTGAAACATGGCCAAAACATGGTCAACATGAAAATGTGTAACCAAAATACCGTCGATCTCTTCGGGTTGAAATAACGTCGACAATGCATGAACACCTGCGTCCAACAGGTATCGAAAACCGTCCGATTCGAGGACTAAACAAGATGCCCGACGCTGGCAGTTAGACATGACTTTCGCTCGGATACAAGCTTTACACTGACAGCCCCAAACAGGTACCTGACGTGCATCCCCCGTGCCTAAAAATGTCAGTTTCAAAACATGACTCCCTGTTGTTGCCTTTCCTGTTGCCACATATGATTGATGGCTTTCAGCGTCGCAGGCAACGGTCCTGAATTGTCAATCACCCAATCAACTCGGCTGACATCTATCAGTTCTCGTTGCATACGAACATTTATTTCCGGACAGGACTCCCGCCCTCGTGCGTGTAAACGCTGTCGGCAAATCTCGGGCGTAGCGTCGATCAGAACGGATACCATTTGCGCGCCCAAGCGTTGTCTGGCCTGCTCTAAGTGTTGCCGGCTACCATTCACAAAGACGGCCAGTCCATGATCCATCCAATGACGGACTTCTACGCCAATTCCGTAATAATTCCCATGGGCTTCCCAATCGAGCAAAAACGCGCCTCGCTGCTGGCGTAACAAAAACTCATCTTCGCTCAGGGCGATATGGTTCTCATGGCCATCGTTCGCTGCACGGGTAATGTAGCGATGAGCAACGGTACAGCCGAGAAGCGTCCGCACCCCTCGCAGAACGGTATCCTTACCGACTCCGGATCGCCCTATCACATAAAAAAGTCGTCCCTGTTCCATTCAGTACACCCGTTCACCCTGATTCCATACATATCTGATTGTTGGATGGTCATGCTTAAACTGAACGCGGATCAAATCCGCCCGACACCCAACTTGCAGGCGACCCCGGTCTGTCATTCCCACAGCATCGGCCGGGTTACGTGTCACCGTGCTTATGGCCCTGGGTAAGTCGTAGTCGTTGTCCATGTCCGACAATTTAAACGCCGCTTCAAGTAAGCTTGCTGGGTAATAATCCGATGACAAGATATCCAGGGCGCCTCTCACAGCCAGTTCGGCAGCCGCAACGTTGCCTGAATGAGATCCACCCCGCACGATGTTGGGTGCCCCCATCAGTACGTGCAGCTTGTTATCATGAGAGGATTGCGCGGCTTCCAAAGTAGTTGGGAACTCGGCAATGCACATGGCCAACTGCACTGCTTCGCTTACATGGTCCAATGTGGCATCGTCATGACTGGCCAGTGGGATCGATTTCTCACGACAGATATGGGAGATCCTTTGTCGATAGTCATCCGCATAGCGTGCACTGTTCATTTGATGCTTAGTAATGAAATGATCCATCTGCGCGTCGTCGTAATTCAATTTTCCTTTGTAATACTGAATATACTTATCCAATCTCGTGAATTGCCGTTGTCCGGGTGAGTGATCCATGATACTCACTAAGCGCAATAAAGGATGTTGATAAAATTGTTCAAACAAAGACATACAGCTTTCATGACTCACTTCGCAACGCAAATGTACGAAATGCTCGGCGCGAGTTAGCCCTAATGAACAGGTTTCCTGCAGAGAGGACAACATGTATGGCAGGCTTTGCAGCCGGAAACCATCGTCTTTGATATCGCCTATGGAGATCGCGTCAAACACCGTCGTTATGCCAGAAGCCACGATCTGCGCATCGTGAGTCAACACCGCTGATCGCCCGGGCCATTGCACACCGGGCCGGGGCACAAAATGTTTTTCCATATTATCGGTATGCAACTCAATCAAACCAGGGATGAGGTAATCGCCGGCAAAATCAACCGCACTCGCCACGTCTGTCCTGCCCGGTTGGATATCCTGGATGATTCCATTTCTGATAACCATGGTGCCTGTCACCACTTCCTGTTCTAAAACCAATTTGGCACCGGTAAAAACCTGTTCAACTGATAACGTCATGACGTCACCCTTTCCATGTAATGTTGAAAACTCACCTGACGATCCGCAACTCGTTCGCGAACATCGGCATCATGAAAGATACCGACGATTGCGGTACCTGCTTGTTTGGCTTCAGCAATTAACGCCACGACCACATCCCGGTTCCTCGCATCGAGTGACGCCGTGGGTTCATCCAACAGCATGAATGGCGTGCGACGGACAAACCCCCGGGCGATATTAACCCGCTGCTGCTCACCACCACTGAATGTCAACGGAGACAACGACCAAAGATGCTCTGGAATATTGAGACGCTGGAGCAGCTCTTTCACAGCGTGCTCGGCGTTGATGTTATCAACACCGGCGAGCAATAACGGCTCTTTGACAATGTCCAGTGTACTGACCCGGGGCACGACGTTCAGAAACTGACTGACGTAACTGATGTAGTGTTCGCGCATGCGGATTTTGTCGGCGTCTGGCGCGGTGGACATGTCGACAATCTGATTGTCAAAGTGATATTCGATACGCCCGTTTTCAATCAGATAACTGCCATACAGACTTTTTAATAACGTACTTTTACCCGCACCACTGACCCCATTGAGCACCACGCATTCGCCACGATCGACGACAAACCCCGCATCATGCAAAACCTGAAATTCGGCACCAGCCTGATTGTGTAGCACAAACCCTTTGTTCAATTGAACGATATTCATTGCGAGTGTCATGAGCTGTCCTTAAACGGTTAACACAGAACTCACCAACAACTGCGTATAGGGCTGTTGAGGATCATCCAGTATTTGATCGGTTAAGCCGTGTTCAATAATACGACTGTCTTTCATCACTAACATACGATGTGCCAATAAACGAGCAACGGCGAGATCATGAGTTACCAAGACCACAGCCAAATTCAGCTCCCGAACCAATCGACGGATCAGATCCAGAATCCTCGCCTGCACGGAAACATCCAACCCTCCTGTCGGTTCATCCATGAAAACCAGCCGGGGGGAGGTCACCAGGGTGCGGGCAATCTGCAATCGTTGTTGCATGCCGCCTGAGAAATGCCGAGGCTGGTCATCTATCCGTGCGGTATCGATTTCGACTTCCCTCAGCCAATGTTCGCCAGTCTGCCGCAGAGCACCATAGTGCCGTTGACCAATGGCCATAAGACGTTCTCCGATGTTGCCTCCGGCCGATACGCGTAAACGTAATCCGTCCCGTGGATTCTGGTGAACCAAACCCAGGTCTGTACGCATCAGTAAACGACGACGAGCTTCTGATATGTCATAAATAGAATGTAATTTCTGCTGACTGTCGCGGTAAATCACGCGTCCTTCGTCCGGCTCCGTACGTCCACACAAGGTTTGTAATAAGGTACTTTTACCGGAACCCGACTCCCCGACGATGGCCAAAACCTCACCGGGGTAAACCTGAAAACTAATGTCCTGACATCCTTTGTTAGCCGAGAACAGTCGGGTAACGTTTTGCACTTCCAACAAGGGTTTCTGTTCATTCAACTGGTATTCAAACATGGCTTACCCTTGCTTTGTTGGTGGTATGGTGTGCGTTGCGTTGACGTTGTGTGGCACAAAAATCGGAATCGCTGCAGACGAATTCTCGGCGCCCTGTATCATCGACCACAATTTCGTCCAGATAAGCGCCAACTCCACCACATATTGCGCAGGCATGTGGCAGAGGTTCGACAGTGAACGGATGATCTTCAAAGTCCAGGCTGTGCACCTGTGTATAGGGCGGAATCGCGTAAATCCGCTTCTCGCGACCAGCACCAAACAACTGCAAAGCAGGACTCATATTGAGTTTTGGGTTATCGAACTTCGGGATTGGTGACGGGTCCATCAGGTATCGATTATTGACCATCGTCGGGTACGCATACGCTGTTGAAATAACCCCATATCGCGCAATGTCTTCATAAAGTTTGACATGCATAACTCCGTATTCTTGCAGCGAATGCATTTTTCGGGTTTCCGTTTCGCTCGGTTCAATAAAGCGCAATGGTTCAGGAATAGGTACCTGAAAAACGACAATTTGTTGTTCGGTTAGCGGGGTCTCCGGTATTCGATGACGTGTTTGAATCACCGTGGCTTCGTGAGTTATTGTTGTGGTATTTACCGAACTGACTTTTTCAAAAAAACGGCGGATAGACACAGCATTCGTTGTGTCATCCGCGCCCTGATCGATCACTTTAAGCGTATCGGTAGGTGCCAGTATGGACGCTGTCACCTGTATTCCCCCAGTTCCCCAACCATAGGGCATTGGCATTTCCCGACCGCCAAAGGGCACTTGAAAACCCGGAATCGCCACACCTTTCAACAGCGCCCGACGAATCATTTTTTTCGTCGTTTCGTCCAGGTAGGCGAAGTTGTAGTGCATATGCTGGTAATTAAGCGTTGGCATTTTCTGCTGTCTCCGCGGTTGAAAAATATTGACGCCGTAGCGTTCGCACCAGTTCCAGTTCAGCTTGAAAATCAACGTAATGGGGAAGCTTCAGGTGCGATACAAAACCACTGGCATCCAACGCATCGCAATGAGCTAAGACAAACTCCTGTTGCTGCGCGGGCGACGCCACCGGTTCATCAAATTCATCTGCGCGCATCGCTCGATCCATCAAGGCCATCGCCATCGCTTTTCGTTCACTGTACCCAAATACCAACCCATAGCCTTGAGTAAACTGCGGCGGTAGCGTTTTACTGCCGACAAACTGATTGATCATGTCACATTCCGTGAGCTGAATTTCACCAATCACCACAGCGCAGTCCAACTCATCCACAAAAAACTCCAATTCAACCCAGCCCATGGTGATCTCACCAGCAAAGGGATGGTTGCGGGCATAGCCCCGTTGTGTTGAATAGGCTAACGACATGAGGAAACCCTCATCACCCCGTGCCAGAGCTTGCAGTCTGGTAGACCGTTCCGCTGGAAACTCCAACGGATCCAGCGACAAATCATGAGGGATTGAATCACATTGATTGGAGGTATGACTCAGCAGCCCTTCCTGTCGAAGAATGTCACCGACCCGAACAAAGGGCTCTGGCGGAGCGTTCTTATCCGTCAAGGTTTGACACTCATCGCTTACACCTGTCGAGCGATCTGCAATCTTGGCCTGTTCAAACAGATCAAAGTTCAACAGCCGGTGTGTGTAATCGAATGTCGGACCCAAGAGTTGCCCACCAGGCAAATCTTTGTAAATGGCGGATATACGACGTTGCACTCGCCACGGTATTTCATTAACCGGTGTACTGTAACCGTACCGCGGCAGCGTGGTGCGGAACGCACGTATTAAAAAAATAGCTTCAACCACATCGCCACCAGCTTGCTTTAAGGCGAGTGCGGCCAGTGTGGGTTCATACAAACTGCCTTCAGCCATGACGCGGCTAATGGCAAACGGCATTTGTTCGGCAAGTTGTACGACGTCAATCTCTGGAACAGAAACATCACCTCGACAATAGTCCGACAGTAAATCATGTGCATGGGCAATGGCTTTTTCACCACCTTTCACGGCTACATACATGGAGGCTCCTCACCAGACCAGACTGGTCGTTCTGGGTAATGCAATGAACTCGCGGGGATGACAAATGAACATATCCATTCCCATCGGAAATAATGGCGCCAGCTGTTGCCGGTGCTGAAAAAATTCAGTTGGGATGTCATCGAGATTCAATTTGACTTCCGGCCCCTCAGGACGAATACCGGGACCACTGGCGAACACGGGCCGTAGCGATTCGCTCATAAAAGTATGAGAAACCATGACGAGCAACGTGACACTGCGGTCAGGTGATTCCTCGCTGCCGAGTTTCAAAGAAAGCAGATCCAGATCTGCCAGATCTTTGCCATTGACGAATAAAAAATCTGCTTCTTGAACAGCCACTAATCGGCTTTCACAATCAAAGCGAATCCAACGCTCGAAAGACGCTGACTCTGGTGCTCGAAAATAGCTCGCCGACACATCGCCGGACAAAAGGGTCTGCGCAATTTGCTGAGCACTCCGATTCACAATAGACATCCGAGTATCGTCAATTATCGATAGCCCATGGCATACCTTGCCTGGATAGGACATGGCTTTAAGCAACTGGCGATAGTCCAAACTGGCACTTTCGGCAGAGTAATCATCCCCATTGACCAAAGTGTACTCATTCATTCAATCACCCCGCACCATGGTCATAAAGTCCACCTTACTGCCCGCTGTTTTTTGTTGTCTGCATTCAAGGCGATGCTGCAAACGAACAGCCGTCTGTTTGACCACGGTCAGCAACGCCTGCGAAGGCTTTGCAGTCATGACAGCGTCCAACAAAGCGACCAAATACGCGCGACGACCATGACCTCCCAACACCGTAGCCATACCAACGGTGTTATTTTTATAAAGCACCTTAGCGCGTGTGACACAGGCGTCACCGACATTAAAGCGTTGTCCATGTCCACTTATTCGACCGCGGACGGTCACTATGCCGGTTTGCGGACCACTGATCAGCTTGGCATCCGCAGCCAGATCGAATTCCGCGACCATATTCTCCAACTCCCGCTCTTCACACATGGCGAACAGTCGAAGCCATTGCGGACGATGGTTCAGTTCGTTTATTTGCACACTAATCTCCCTGAAAGTTAATTTGATATTGCAGTCGGTCGGGTCTTGAATGACTGATAGACACTTCAGCGACAGCCTGGTGTTCAGCGATGACATTGACCGACTGCAAAATAACCAGCGGACTGTCCACCGCGCATTGCAATTGCAACGCTTCCGGTACACTGGCCTGAGTCGCAGACACTTCAATTTGCTGACGCCGTAAGGTTTTGCCATAGACTTCGTTGATGTGCTGGTGAAGAGAACCAGTACGATAGCGATGATGAATAGCCGGTAGCCACTTTAGGGACAGAAAGTGCTCAATCACACATACCGGAACATTTTCCATAAAGCGCAAAGTAACCAGGCGGGCTAACCCAGCTTGCGCATCAAGGTCCGAATCGAAATACCGTTGCACCGATATGGGAGCCGCGGCAAAGTCTATCGACTCGGCAACCAACAACGTTGCTTGAGCCGTCTTACCCAGTTCATTCAGATTTTTGGTGAATTTACCCGAGGGGTTTAGTTGATACTCCATTTTATTGGACACAACTTGCGTACCGCGCCCCTGCTGTTTTGCCAACAAACCAGCTCTGACCAATAATTCAGTGGCCCGTCGCACTGTATGCCGGTTGACATTGAATCGACGCGCCAGATTCATTTCGCTGTCGAGGAAATCACCGGGCTTCAATGCCTGCTTTATGTCCACTTCAAGCTGATAGGCAACCTGCAGGTACAACGGCTTTCCTTGCAGACTTGATTGGTTGTCTAGACAAGCTGAGGTGGACCGACTGAACTGTTCCAACATGGTGATACCTTAGATAAACGCTTTACGAATAACTTGGGAAAGAACGTCAACGAGCGTGACAGCGAGAATGATGATCAGAATGATGGCGCAGGTTTCCGGAAACATAAAACCACGCATAGACTCCCACAACACAACACCAATCCCACCCGCACCAACCATGCCCACCACGGTAGCTGACCGAAGGTTTGACTCGAAACGATACAGAGAATAGGAAATCCACAGCGGTAAAACCTGTGGCACAACGCCGAACAGCACTTCCTGGAAATGGTTTGCACCAACGGCACGCACACCCTCCACAGGGCCTGGTTCTATGGCCTCAACCGCTTCGGAAAACAGCTTTGCCAAAATGCCCGTGGTATGAATAAACAGTGCCATGACACCCGCAAAGGGTCCCAAACCAACAGCCACGACAAACAGCATTGCAAATACGATTTCATTAATCGCTCGGGCAGCATCCATCAATCGACGGACCGGTTGCACCACCCAGATGGGCATCAGGTTTTCTGAACTTAAAATGCCGAAGGGAATGGAAAACATTACAGCAAGCAACGTTCCCCATAGCGCAATCTGAACTGTAATGAGCATTTCTTTGACATAGAGTTGCCAGCTGTCGAAACTGGGCGGAAAAAAATCCGCTGCCAGAATACGAATATTGCCACTGTCTTTGATCAGCATGCCAAAGTCCATTTCGGCGCCTTGCCATGCCCACACCAACGCAGCGACAAACACCACCAGATACAGACTTCGTGACAGGCGACGCCAGTGACGGTTATTCGTTTCAACTTGCTGCTGCAAGGACAATTGCGCGGTCATAATTTATCTCCAAAACCCTCGGCAGACAGCACCAGCCATCTGCACGAATCTGGTTATTTCGGCTTACTTTGCTTCCAGCGCAGCCATCAAACGATTCAGATCATCCAGTTGGCTGTGAATTGCCGCTAAATCCTCTGCTTTGGTTTTACTGTCACTGTTTGTCACCTTAATCAGGTCTTTATAAAGAACCAATTGGCGGATCGGCAGCAGCTGCAAGTCACTGGAAGGGCGAAATGGTGCCCAACCGATGTTGGCAAGATTTTCCAGTTCTTTTGGATCGCCATTTTTGCCGTAATTCATCATAAAATCATACAACGCTGCTTTGGTCGCACTATCCAGATCTTTGCGCCAGACAATCGGGTCGGAGGGAATCAAGGGTGACTTCCAGATCACTTTAATGTTGGCAAATTTATCCGGAAAATTTTCTTCTATACGGGCCATGTTTTCGGTGTTGTTTGTCGCGATATCGACTTTCTTTGTCGCAACAGACAGCGCATTCGTTTCGTGATTGGAATTCAACGTGCGCTTGAAAATGTCTTTGGGTTCGACTCCGTTACGCGCCCAAACATAGTAAGAAGGCACCAAAAAACCTGAGGTAGAGTTCGGGTCCCCATTACCAAAGGTCAGTTCTTTGGCATTAGCCAACACATCGTCAACGGAGTTGATATTCGTATTGTCCTTATGGGTAATGAGCAGAGACCAGTAACCGGGATTGCCATTAACGTCGACGGTTTGCGCAAAAATTTCACCACCGGCCCGATCCACTGCTTCCATGGCAGATTTGTTGCCATACCAGGCCACATCAACTTTGCCAAACCGCATGGCTTGTATCACGCCAGCGTAGTCCGTCGCGAAATACGGATTCACGGTGACGCCCATTTTCTCTGACATATCTGTTAAAAACGGCACCCATTGATCGCGCAGCCCTTGCGTAGATTCGGTTGAGATGATCCCAAAGTTAATTTCAGTCACTTCCGCGTTCGCGAAAGAACTCAACGCGGCACCGACCACCAGTAAGGCGCCGACGGATTGCTTAATTTTCTGTAACAACATGATGCTCTCCATTTTTGTGGGTTATGCAAAAGCCATTTCTGACTCGGGAATTTGATCTTCCAATAATTCTTTGATGTCATTGCCTTCATACAGCGCATTCAACCGCGCTTCACTCAGATCTTGCGCGGATCCATCGAAATACAACCGGCCTTTTTTTAACGCTACAGCACGTTGGCAATAGGCTTTCGCGTAATTCACCTGATGCAGCGTAACCACGACTGTTTTGCCATCGTCTTCATGAATACTTTTAAGAATTTCCATGACTTTTTTCGCCGACACCGGATCGAGCGAGGCGATCGGTTCATCGGCCAGAATAATGTCAGCGCGCTGCATCAAAGCTCTGGCGATAGCGACACGTTGCTGTTGTCCGCCGGATAATGTGCTGGCGCGTTGGAAGGCGAAGCTGTCCATGCCAACACGAGCCAGCGCTTGCATGGCCAATTGTTTTTCGGCCTTGGTAAACCAACCGATACTGCCCGTCCAGGCGGACTTATGACCGAGGCTCCCGATAAGAACATTAGTCAACACCGTCAGGCGGTTCACCAGATTAAACTGCTGAAAGATGTAGCCGATTTTCTTGCGCGCTTCCCGGGTATGGCGGGTTTTGCGGCCGCGCTGTTGTGTCGGCTGGCCAAAAACCTGAATATCACTCTCGACGCCAGTTCTGTCACCATAGGTCAATGCATTGATGTGTCGCAGTAGCGTTGATTTTCCCGAACCACTGGGTCCAATCAGCGCAACCATCTCACCAGCCTGAATACTCAAATCAAGATCGACAATGGCGTGGGTATTCTGATTAAAGGTTTTATTCAAAGAACGAATCTGAATAACCGCTGGAATATCTTGCGCTGCCGACGTTGGGCGTAAATCGACATTTGGGTGTTCATTAGTCGATCTGTACTGAGGTTGTGCGAGTGTCGTCGTCATACCGTTAAACCGCGTTACATTTGTCTAGACAACACTAAGCCACGGGTTTGACGCTTCAGTGAAAGCGGGATGAATTTAATAAGTCTGAAATGCGACAACGGTATGACAATGGAGGCTTATCGCAATAAACCTCTGGAACGCCGAATACCCTGTTTTGCGATGACAACTCATTGTCATGACCATCTACCTCAGCGGGTGCAGAAATGCGCCAATGTCCAGGCAAGTTCTGCAGGCAATATTGATTACATTGGCAAAGGATTTAACGATGAAAATTGCCATTCAAGCCCCGCCCTACGGGTCTTTCAGAGCGATGACTGAGCATTGATATGTGTTTTGAAAAAGACTCGCCAATTCCTGCCACACACGCCTCGCTCATCCTACGATCTAGGCCTGAGGTGATTTGAATTAATCAGATTTGCCCAAGACCATCATCAACTGCAAGCTCGGCTGTTCTGTAGCGAAGCAAACGCTGAAATTTCATAAAACGGTCATATCTGCAGACAAATAGATTTAACTGTCCGGCTCGGTTACAGTGTAAAGCTTCGATTAAACCACGGACGTTACTGACATCACTATGCGCACAGCTCTGGCTATCATCTTCGGTCTTTGTGTACCTCTTGCTCTTGCTCCTTTTCATTTCTGGCCATTGATGTTTATTGGTGTCGGTGGGTTTTTCTGGCTGAGTTTTCAGGCGAACACGGCCAAAGAAGCCGCCTGGTTAGGTTGGTTATATGGCGTCGGCTACTTCACCCTGGGGGTTTCGTGGATTTATGGCAGCATGCAAACGGTGGACACGCCGGTTTGGCTGTCACTTGTGCTCACCGGTGGATTTTGTCTGCTTATGGCCCTGTTTCACCTGTTCCAGATGTGGTTTTTCCAACGCTTTCTGCGTGCCCTGCCGTTCGCCCTGCTCTTGGTCTCGCCGCTGTGGTGGGTCATTAACGAATGGATACGGGAATGGTTTTTGACCGGCATGCCCTGGCTGTTGGCCGGCTATGCGTTTACGGACTTGGCTATTGGCCAATTGGCTGCCGTCGTCGGGATTTACGGCCTGAGTTTGATGTTGGCACTCAGCAGTGCATGGCTGTTGAAGTCGTTGTTGCATTGGGCTCGTCATCGGACGGTTAGGTCCTTCAGCTACGCTGGTGTTGCCTTCGGATTTCTGGCGTTGCTCTTTCTGCTCGGCATCGCCAAACCAGCCTCCAGCTGGACCCAGGAATTGCGCACGCTGAAAACAGCCGCGGTACAGAGTAATGTCGATCAGCGCACCAAGTGGAGCAGCGCACAACAGACACCCACGCTGAACTTTTACGGCACTTCTATTGGCGCGATGACCGACATCGACCTGGTCCTGTGGCCCGAAGCGGCCATGACCCGGCGACCAGAGCAGATCCCTTATTTCATGAGTCAAATCCAAAACATCGGCGAACAGCGCGACCAGGCCATTATTACCGGCGTCTTATTGCTGAAGGATGGTCGCTTTTATAATTCGATGAAAGGCTATGGCACCGCCAGTGGCGAATACCAGAAACAGCACTTGGTGCCGTTCGGAGAATACGTTCCATTGGAAAAATACCTGCGCGGGTTAATCGCTTTTTTCGATTTGCCGATGTCGACCATGTACCCAGCGCCCACCGCACAATCGCCCATTCCTTTTACGCTGGCGGAACAGCCCTATTTTGCGGCACCGGTCATCTGCTATGAAGCGGCCTACCCAGATTTAGTCCGTAACCTGGCCAAAAATGCAGACCTGATAACGGTGGTCAGTAACGATGCTTGGTTTGGCGACTCATTGGGGCCGCATCAACACCTGCAAATCACGCAAATGCGCGCTATTGAAAACGGCCGCTCGGTACTGCGTGCTACCCAAAATGGAATTTCAGCGCTGATTGACGCCAACGGCAACATTGTGAAACGCTCCGAACAGTTTGTTGAGGCTGAAGTCATTGGGGAACTGACCTTGCGCAGTGGCCTGACACCCTTCCAGAGGCTGCCCGCAGCAACCCTCGTCTATTTGTGTATTCTCGTGTTGGCGGGTCTTTTGATATTTGCCCGTCGCGCGCCAAGCGAATCTACAATCGAACAGTGATTAACTGCTTAAACAACCATCAGTTTTTCATAATTTCACCAATTCACTTCATTTTCGAGGTGAATTGGCTGACCTGATCGTCAAGAGTGGGTACACTTGCCAACCATTAAAAATGGGTCAGGTCTGACCGCTGCGTAACCGTTGCCACCCAGCCTGATCACTAATAACAAGCCTGCCGGGTAAACAGCTCAATAAGCAGGTAAACAAAAACCACATGGGACACACCTTGTCAGCGCTGGCCGGTCGTGTGTTACAGATTCGTGGAGAGTCAAACAATATGTCATCTATGATCGAGGTCAGGAACGTCGAGAAATCGTTCGGTCGCCTGAAAGTCATCAATGATTGCAGTTTTAACATTGAAAAAGGGTCCATTACCGGCATGATTGGTCCAAATGGCGCCGGTAAATCCACTATTTTCAACATCATCGCAGGAACATTCCCGCTCGACAGCGGCCGTATTATTCTCGATGGTGAAGATGTTACAAACCTTGCAGCCAACCAGCTCTTTGACAAAGGGCTACTCCGTACCTTCCAGATTGCACATGAGTTTTCGCAGATGTCTGCGCTGGAGAACCTGATGATGGTTCCATCGCGACAATTGGGCGAAAATTTATTCAACACCTGGTTTAAACCCAGCCAAATCCGAGTTCAGGAAACGGAAATACGCCAGAAAGCGTTAGAAGTCATCGACTATATCGGGCTTGATCACGTTAAAAATGAACTGGCCGGGAATCTGTCCGGCGGGCAAAAAAAGCTACTGGAATTGGGTCGCACCATGATGACCGATTCCAAAGTGGTCTTGCTCGACGAAGTCGCCGCCGGTGTGAACCGAACGCTGCTGACTGGTTTAACCGACAACATCCTGCGCATGAACCGAGACCTGGGTGTCACCTTCCTCGTTATCGAACACGATATGGACATGATCGCCAAACTCTGCGATCCGGTCATCGTACTGGCCCAAGGCAGTGTCATGGTTGAGGGCAAAATCGAAGACATCCAGAACAATCCAAAAGTGATCGAAGCCTATTTTGGCAGTGACGCCGCATAATTCGTTGGAGAGCGCATGGCTATTTTAGAAACCAATAACATTCATGCCGGCTACGGTGGCATGAATATCCTTAATGGCGTCAACATGTCCATCGACGCCGGTGAGATCGGTGTCATTGTCGGGCCAAATGGTGCCGGTAAATCGACCTCGTTAAAAGCTATTTTCGGTCTGCTGCACGTCAGCGAAGGCTTTATCGAACTGAATGGTGAAACCATCACCAATGCCGACCCGAATACTCTGGTGAAACTGGGTATGGCGTTTGTGCCGCAGGAAAAAAATGTCTTTGTCAGCCTGACGGTTGAAGAAAACCTCGAAATGGGCGCGTTTTTACGCAAAGACAATTTCCAGCACACGCTGGAGTCGGTCTACCACTATTTCCCTGACCTGAAAGACAAGCGCTATCAGCCCGCCGGTGAACTTTCCGGTGGTCAGCGGCAGATGGTCGCCATGGGTCGCGCATTAATGATTGAACCGAAAGTGTTGCTACTCGATGAACCGACAGCAGGCCTGTCTCCTCTGTATATGAATGAAATTTTTGACCGCATCGTGACAATTAACCGCGAAGGCGTCGGCATTCTGATGGTGGAACAAAACGCCAAACAAGCACTGCGTATTGCGCACAAAGGTTTTGTCTTGGCTGCGGGCCGTAATCGTTTTACCGATACCGGCGAAAACTTATTGAACGATCCGGAAGTCGCTAAAAGCTTCCTTGGCGGATGATGGACGGGAGATACCTGACGTGAACGAACTCGTATTTTTTATTAACAAAGTGATGATCTCCGGTGCGGTGATCGGCGCGATTTACGCGATGGGTGCCATTGGCATTACCCTTGTGTTCAGCATTCTGCGTTTTGCACACTTTGCTCACGGTGACCTGATGACCACAGGCGCCTTTCTGACTTTTTTCCTGACGGCGATGTTTCCAGCGGCAGGTCCCGCGATCGGCTTACCAACGGCCTTCGTCATGCTGCCCATCGCCATGGTGATAACGAGCCTGTTGGCGGTCGGCATCGATAAGGCCTTCTATAAGCCCTTGCGTGAACACAACGTCAAGCCCATTGTCATTGTGATGGCATCCATCGGTGTTACCTTCATGTTGCAGGGTCTGGTGCGGTTGTTTTTCGGTACCGGCTCTCGCAACCTGTACATCGACGATCGTAAGGAAATTTTCCGTCTCGATCTTCCTTTTGAACTGGCCTCACGCAAGTTAGTCATTACCGAGCCACAGATTCTGTTGTTTGTGTTTATGATCATCGCCGTAGTCGCGCTGCATCTTTTCCTGACCAAATCGCGTTTGGGTAAGGCCATGCGTGCCATGTCGGATAACGCTGATCTCGCCCGGGTGTCTGGCATCAATGTCAACACGGTCGTCATTGTCACCTGGGTTATCGCCGGTTCATTGGCAACCGCAGCCGGTACCTTGCTGTCACTCGATGTCGCCTTAAAGCCAGACTTAAGTTTCAACATTCTGTTGCCCATTTTCGCAGCCGCTATCGTCGGTGGTGTCGGTCATGTATATGGCGCGGTCATCGGTGGCTTCGTGGTCGGGTTTGCCGAATCACTGGCGGTGTTTAACTGGGCTATTCTGTTGCGCCCTATGGCGGAAAAATGGGGCTGGGATTTACCCGCTAATCTGGCGCTGGTACCGACGGAATATAAAATCACGGTGCCGTTCTTTATTTTAATTGCCATTCTGGTTATGCGTCCGACCGGTATTTTGAAAGGGAAGGTGCTCTGATGTTTGCAAACTACAAACGAGAAATCATTCTGTTTTCAGGTCTGTTCCTGCTCATTATGCTGGTCATGACCTTCATGGGTGCTGCCTACAGCACACGTATGCTGGTCGAAGCCGCCTGTTACGCCATTATTGCGCTTGGCTTGACCATCCAATGGGGTTACGCCGGTCTGTTTAACGCGGGCATTATGGGGTTTATTGCTTTGGGTGGTTTTATCACCATGCTGTTCAGCTTTCCGGTGAACGAAGACTTCTGGGCGTCGGGTCACGCATCCGACCTGGGCAGTGTTTTCTTCAAACTCGTGCTCGGCATCGCGTTGATCTGGGGATCAATCAAACTGACCCGTTTCGGGGTTGCACAGAAATGGCAACGATTGATCACTCTTATTTTAATCGGCGCGGTTTACATCACGTTCATGGCTTCGCTGGAAACTGTTGCCAGCGCGATTGAAAAAGATGTCGGCTTTATTGGTGGTTTTGGTTTACCCGTCTGGTTGGGCTGGTTAGTCGGTGGTGTTGCCGCTGGCGCCATTTCCTATGGCATTGGCCATATCTGCCTTGGGTTACGCAGTGACTACCTTGCCATTGCCACCCTGGGTATCGCTGAGATTATCAAAGCCTTCCTGAAAAACGCGGATTGGCTAACACATGGCACGTTAACCGTGTCTCCCCTACCGTGGCCAACACCGGGACCGTCAGATCTTGGTTTTATTATGGCTCGGGCACTCTACCTGTCGCTGACCGCGGCCATGATTGCGATCATTTTCTTCTTGCTGACCAGGGCCTACAACGCGCCCTGGGGCCGTATGTTGCGCGCAATCCGCGATAATGAAACATCGTCGCTGGCAATGGGTAAAAACGTGAACGGTCGTCGCCTGGAAGTGTTTATATTCGGTTCGTTTTTAATGGGAGTTGGTGGTGCCGTGCTGACAACATTCAACGGCATTTTTGATCCCTCGGGCTACATTCCATTGAATCACACCTTCCTGATTTGGGTTATGGTTATTCTGGGTGGCGCGGGTAACAACCTGGGCACATTGTTTGGTGCGGTGTTTGTTTACATTATTTGGACCATGTCCGAGCCTGTCGCACTTTGGGTGTTCGATGTCGTTCGTCATCTGGGTGAAAGCTGGTTTGACTGGCAAGCACCCGGTGACCTGGACAGCAGGGCACTGCAGGCACGGGTTTTTGTTATCGGCCTGACCATTACTCTGGTACTGCGTTATGCACCGAAGGGGGTCATCCCGGAACGCATCGTGCATCACACCTGACCGTACATCCGTCTCCAAAAAAAAGCCAGTTCGCTGGCTTTTTTTATGCATTTCACATCAATCTCTGAGCAATTAAATACCTGACAAAGATCAATAACTTTCAAATTAGTCATAAAGAATAGCTAATATCGGCCTATAACTAGTGTCGACCTCTTAATACAGGGCCACTGTCATGCAATACGCCATCGGTTCATTTATTCAAAAAATACTGAAATTTTTCGGCATCAAGTCACTCGACAAACAATATCTGTTCTCCTACGCCCTGATTATTGTTTTTACGCTCGGTATTCTTTATGCCATTGTCGAATCGATGAACTTCAATGTCCACCGCATGCTATTAACCACCGAAGCCGAAGCCGAACTGGAGCGCGCGGCTTCCATGACCTACCTCTCTGCACACGACTCGTCAGCCAAAGTGGAAGTCGCGGTACATTTTCGTAACGTTAAGCAAACCCTGAAAGTGATCATGGACGGTGACGGTAACGACATCGAAAAAGCCACAGAACAGAACATCATCGCCGCGATCAACACATTAACGACTCAGGTCAATCAGTCCGAACAACTGGCCACCCAATACCTGAGCAACTTTTCAGACAGCGCAGTAATCGCATTTGACACACATCTGGATACGATGAAAACCTATTTCGATGACGTCATTTACCAAATGGAAGCGGTGGATGAGGCGCGACTGAACCGATCGTTGAATCTCGCACTGACATTAGGCATCAGCACCATATTGGTCGTACTGGCGGGTCGTTTTTTTGGTCTATCGGTGCTCATGCAACAGATCGACAATTTACGCCAACACCTGGATTCTGTCTCTCAGGCGGACTTCAGCCATCCGATTGACGTTGATGATCCAGACAACGAAGTCGGTCAGATGTTCACGGCTTATAATGATGTACTGCAGCAGGTTGGCAACTTAATCAGCAAAGTCTCCCGCATTGCGAACCAGGTAAGCCTCGAAAGTGAAAATGTCGCCTCAACCATGGAACAAACCAACCGCGGCGTGAATCAACAGGCAAGTGAAATCAGCCAAGTAGCGACGGCCATGACAGAAATGGCAGCAACGGTGGCGGAGGTTGCCGAAAACACATCCGCCACGGCCGACGCGGCGCAAAAGGCTAACCAAGCCGCAGAAACGGGTCGCCAGGTCGTCTCCACCACCGTTGAACAGATCCGTCAGATGACCAGTCAGATAGCCGAGGCAGCGGCCGTTGCAAACGAGTTGGAACAAGGTAGTCAGGAAGTCGGGCAAGTGCTTCAGGTTATTTCCAGCATCGCCGAACAGACGAATCTGCTGGCGTTGAATGCGGCCATCGAAGCCGCTCGTGCCGGAGAACAGGGGCGCGGCTTTGCGGTTGTCGCCGACGAAGTACGTTCATTAGCGCAGAAAACTCAGGTTTCGACCGAAGAAATCCGTGGCATCATTACCCGCCTGCAAACGCAGGCTGGTCAAGCCAAAACCGTGATTTCACAAACCCAGCAACAGGCCAGCGATACGGAAAAACAAACCGACAACGTACTCACTGCCCTGGAAGACATCTCCACCAGCGTTCACTCTATTTCCGAAATGTCGATGCAAATCGCCACCGCCGCTGAAGAACAGTCACAAGTTGCGAAGGAAATGGATACCAGTATTCTGCGTATTTCACACGTTGCGGAAGATACAACATTCGCAGCGAAATCCGCCGTAGAAGCAACCGAACGAATTTCTGATCACATCACAGGATTGCATACGGAAATGCAGCGATTTAAAACCAGTGATACAGGTGTCGATCTGACCAGAGCCAAGATGGCGCATTTGTCCTGGCGCTCCCGTTTACGACAGTTACTCGACGGTAAATCATCCATGTCTTCGTCGGAGATAACCGACCATAAAGGATGCGACCTGGGTAAATGGTATTACGGAAAAGAGGGCCAACTATTGATGAGCCTGCCTTCGATGAAACAGGTTGAACAGCCTCATCAGAAGATGCACGAAGCCATAAAGCAATTATTTCGCGCTCGGGAAGACGGCGATATGGAAACAGCTGAACAAGCCTATTTGACCGTCAATACCTTATCCGAACAGGTCGTGCAGCTTCTCGATCAGATTGAACAGGAAGCCAATACGAACTGAACGAGGACATTATTCCTCCGCCAGAGCGTCGACGCCCTTTTTATGTCGACGCCGATCCTGTTGCTGCACCTGAACCGTCAGTGTGCCCACCTGATGTTAATCCCCTGATCCAACGCCTACAAAGCTAGCCAATGTCGCCTGGTTAATGCCTAAAACGTCTCGTTGAGCAGGCGGATAAACGCGTATAGGTTGCCTTTGATCAGTCCAAAACATATCAAAATGAAAGGTTGTTATTCCGAAAAAGAGGTCAAAAAACATCCCGGATTCTGCTAAGTTTATTGACTTGGATCACGTTTCTGATCCTGGCCACTGTGGCCAAAGGGAATTCTGACGTAGGAAGTAGTTACAAATGATCTCCAAAACGCCCACGGGTCGTCAACTTCTGGCGACCATTGATGCTCAGTTCATCGACATTGTTGGCCCTATCGGTCAATTACTGATTGAAGACGCAAAACTGCTTTGGCGCCAGAAACAGTGGAATGGCCCATCTGCTCTGCGCAACTACATCAAAGCGCTCGCCGCGAATATTGATTCCAAACCAGATCGAGAACGTTTTATTCAGGAAACCAGCCAAACCGTGATGGATGCGGCGGCAAATCACAACAAATCCATGAAAGGGAGACTTTAACCCATGGCAAAAAAACGTCTGTCGATCAGCGTGCAGTTTCTGGTCATTCTAGCGGTCATTATGGTGCTGAATGGCGTCGTCTTTTACTACATGTTAAAGAATGTGTACCAACAGGAGTTAAAAGCTCAGGCGCAAACCGTGGTCGCCAATGTCGAAGCCTTTGGTACCTGGGTTGCCAATAATGGGCGGGTATGGGTGAAGGACAATCCCAACAGTTATCTGGGTAAACTATCCGTTGTCGATCCGGAGTCACCGTCCCAAGCCATTCATTTCTATTCGAAAAACCCAGCTTTGGCACAACGTGAATTCTCCGAAACGGTCGCCGCGTCCAGCTCACCCGCCAAATTCCGCATGACATCGACCAACGTGATGAATCCTAACAACGCGCCTGACAGTTTCGAGCGTCGGGCACTGGCCGCGGTCGGTGGCAACACATTGGCGGAATATTTTGAAGTGGTGGGCAAAGATTACCGCTACGCCAAACCGGTTTATCACAAAGCCTCCTGTATTGCCTGTCATGGCGACGCGAATGCGGCTCCGGCAGACGTAATTGAACGCTATGGGCGCAACAACGGTTTCGGTTTCAAAGAAGGCGACGTCGCCGGTATCATCAGCGTGACGATTCCGCAGCGCAATCTATTCAGTGGAGCAGTATCTGTTTTTGGGTTAATTGAAGTTCTTGCCATTGGTGCGTCCGTGTTACTGATTCTCTGGTTTGTCCGGCAACGCATCATTGTTCCGGTTCGTACCATCACCAATATGGCAGAGAAAATTTCCAAAGGTGAAAGCGCCGATATCGCCTCCGCTGGCATCGACTCCAACAGTAAAAACGAAATTGATCAGCTGACGTTGGCGACTAATCGTATGGCCACCAGCTTCGGATTAGCGATGAAAAAGATGAATGAATCCCGTAAAGCAGCGCAGCAAGCCATCCGGGTAGCCAAAACATTGAAAGCCCAGCAAGGGAAAGAATAGGTTTAATGGCACTGTGGTTTCGCATCGTAATGCAAACCGTTTCCAAAGCGGTCATTTGTCACCGACTCAGGTGTTGAAGGATGACGCAAAAAAAAACGCAGCCAATGGCTGCGTTTTTTACAAAGCAGTGTTGATTACTTCAACACGCCTTTTTCAACAAAGGATCCGTTCATCACAGTCATCTCGACGATCAGACCCGGTACGTCACCGTTGGCATCAAATTCATGATTACCAGATGCACCTTCATAGTTGATGTCTTTGCCGTCAGCAATGGCCTTCTTCGCTTTTTCCCATTCCCCCGGCAAAATAACCACACCAGGTGCTGAAGAGACTTTACGCAAGGCTGCGCTCAGACCATCAACCGATGCAGATCCATTTTCTTCAATGGCCAGTGCCAGCAAAAATGCTGCGTCGTAGGATTGCGCCGCAAATACAGCTTTTGGATCCAACGCCAATGACGTCATTGCCTGTTCAAACGCATCCAGACCTGGAACGTCTGGGATACCTGGTTTGGTGGCAATCATGCCATCCAGAACATCGGCGCCAACCGCGTCAACCAAAGCCTGACCCACCATACCGTCGCCACCGACGAAGGTTGTGAAGTCACCGGCTTCATAAGCCTGACGCAGAATGGTTTGTCCTGACCCGTCAGCATACGCCAACACGACCAGCGTTTGCGTTCCGGTTGAGGCTAAAGAACCCAACTCTGCCCGGTAGTCAGCTTTACCATCTTCATGCGCTTCGTTAGCGGTTACAGTGCCTTTGAAGTTCGCTTCCAGAGCATCCGCGAAACCTTTACCGTAGTCGTTGTTCACGTAGGTAATTGCGATTTCATCGATACCTTTTGATGCCAACAATTTCGCCAGCATTTCACCTTGGTAAGCGTCCGATGGTGCCGTACGGAACACCAGGTCATTGTCATCCAAACCGGTTAAGGCTGGTGACGTAGAGGCCGGAGATACCATAGGCACACCCGCTGGCACAGCAACATTGTTCGCCGCAGCGATGGTAGCGCCTGAACACAAACCACCCACGATTGCAATCACACCGTCCGAGTTAATCAGTCGGTCCGCGCCATTAGATGCCGCGGACGCATCCACACAAGTCGTGTCCGCACTTGGCATGGTAAGGATATCACCGTCCAGAATACCACCCTGCACGTTCACCTGAGCAATAGCGACCTTCGCACCTTCAAAAATAGGTGGTGTTAAACTTTCAATAGGACCTGTAAAGCCGCCCAGAAACCCGATTTTTACCTCAGCTTGAGCGACGCTCATTAAAGAAGCAGCTGCAATAGCAACGCCTAAAACTTTTTTATTTATCATTTTGATCTCTCTTTTATTCTTATGCCCTTGGGACGCAGGTCATGTTGCGTAAGTTTTTATCGAAATACAAGTGTAAAGCGCGACTCCGCCTACAGTGGCGTTGAATCGTTCATTTTTCATTCAGCCTGAAGCTGTTTTGAAGCTCGTTATTGCGCCCGCAACCAAAGCGCAGCATCGATGCGTTCACCATGGAGATTCATACGCCAGTCCAGATGGGGTCCGGTTACCCGGCCAGTGGCGCCAACGCGGCCGATGACAGCCCCTTGCTCAACAATATCGCCTGGCTTCACCAGTAACCGTGACAAATGCAAAAAACTACTGGTTAGACCTCCGCCGTGGTCCAGTACAATGGTGCCTCCACTGTAGTAAAGATCGGCCTCTGCAAGTACGACTTTACCACCGGCAGGCGCTATCACTTCGGTACCGGTCGGAGCCGCGTAGTCAATGCCCCAATGCGGCGAGCCAGCGATGCCGTTATAAAACCGCTGACTGCCATACACGCCCGACACCGGTCCTGGTGCCGGGCGGATAAATTGCTGCTCGCGCCAGAACCGGAGCGATGACATTGTTGAGCGTGCCTGATTCACTTTCGCTGCTTCCGCCACGATCCGGTCGGTTACCGACGCTGGCGGTGTGACCCGGCTTTGATCTACCCCATTAACCCGTTGAATAACGTAGTTGCGGGTATCTATCCAAAGCGCTTCCGAGCGTTCTATGCCGTCCTGGTCCACCAGCGTAATGTCGTGCAAGCCGGCAACCTCACGCCCAAACGGAATGGCGACAAAACCCTGTTCGTCCACAGCGTAATTTCGCTCCCTGAAAAGCACCTTGGAGCCAGGCTGGGCCTGAATAATGGCGTATCCGCCACTGATAGGTTGGATTTGTATGACAGTCATCAAGTTTGCAGTCGATTGACCGACAAAAGAGGTGAAAAGCAGACAAAAAATCAGCACAATTCGTTTCTGATTGATCAACATCATTACCACTTTCTAATATACAGCTAAATTTCAACACCATTAAATCCTATAGCTTAGCTGAATGCTGTCTATAGTTAATCGAAACGAAGCAAACCCGATTTAAAAACTGAAAATCCAACACAATCAGGCTGGACAATGTCTCAAAATATTTTAGTCATCAACTCTGGAAGCTCCTCAATAAAATTTTCCCTTTTCGATATGACCACAGAAGCAGAACGTGCCAGTGGACTAGCGGAACGATTGGGCAGCGACGAAGCGGTACTGACCGTAAAAACGGCAAACCAGAAAAACACAGTTGAGCTTACTGAAAGCGACTATCGATCAACTCTGCAGGTCATCATATCCGCACTCACTGAAGCAGGCTTATTGGAAACGCTGCCCATAGCAATTGGTCACCGTGTCGTTCATGGCGGCGAAGCCTTCAGTGACCCGGTTGTAATCACCCGTGACGTTATGGATAAAATTCGCGATTGCATACCGTTGGCGCCTCTGCATAATCCGGCCAATCTGGCCGGTATAGAAGCCATCGAAGAACTGTACCCCGCTATTCCTCAGGTTGCGGTATTCGATACCGCATTCCATCAGACGCTGGCACCAGAAGCCTATCTTTATGGGGTCCCCTATTCTCTATATACAGAATTAAAGGTGCGTCGCTATGGTTTCCACGGTGTCAGCCACAAATACGTAGCGGCCGAAGCGGCTCGTCGTTTGGGCATCAATGATAATCACGGCATTATTTCAGCGCACCTGGGTAACGGTTGTTCCGCAGCGGCCATTGTCAATGGAAAATCGGTTGACACCACGATGGGTTTGACACCTTTGGAAGGATTGGTGATGGGCACGCGCAGCGGTGATGTCGATCCCGGTTTGCACCAATTCCTAAGCCAGCAAAAAGGCTGGGATATCGAAAAGGTCACCGCAGTGCTCAACAAAGAAAGCGGCATGCTGGGCCTGAGCGGGCTCTCCAACGACATGCGCACCATTGAACAGGCAGCCGGTGAAGGTCACGCGCAAGCGCAATTAGCATTGGACGTTTTCTGTTTTCGGCTTGCCCGACAAATCGGAGGCCTGGCGACTTCTTTACCGCATTTCGACGCACTGGTCTTCACCGGAGGCATCGGTGAAAACTCTCGTTTGATTCGAGCAAAAGTGGTCGCGAACCTGAAAATTTTCGGCTTTGAATTAGACTCAGAACTGAACGCCAACAATGGCGACGAACTGGGTCTCATCTCGGCAGCTAATGGTCCGAACATCATTGTTGTCAACACAAAAGAAGAGTTAATGATTGCTAAAGAATCCTTAGCATTGGTTTAAATTGCACCCCCAACGGAGCAGGTTAACGTGAAATACACATATTTCGTTTCAGCCACAGGCGCAGGCACCGGCTTAACGTCGGTTTGCTTGGGCTTGGTTCGTGCACTGGAACAACTGGGCGTCAGAGTCGCTTTCAGCAAACCGATTGCCCAACAGTTTGGTTCCGATTTGGAGCCGGAACGTTCTACCCATCTGGTCAACGCCACCCTGGGTCTGAATCCCGCCAAGCCAATTAAATTGTCATTAGCACAACAGCAGTTAGCGTTAGGCCAAACGGATCGTCTGATGGAAGAAATTATTTCCATCGCACAGTCTTCTGGCGAAGAAGCCGATGTGCTGATCGTTGAGGGGCTGGTACCGGTTGCCGATGAAAACTACATCGCAGAATTAAACCGAAATATGGCCAAAGCATTGGATGCCGACGTCATTCTGGTTTCAGCAAAGAATAAAGACAGCACAGCGCAACTCAACGAACGCATTAAAATGACCGCCAGCCTGTTTGGTGGCACCAACCACAAGCGTGTCATCGGCTGTATCCTGAACAAAGTCGGTGCTCCCGCCCCGTCGAGTCAGCAAGTCATCGCAGAGGAAGACCCGGACCATGATCTGGAATCTCCTCTGAAAGAGGTCACCGACAATCTGGCTTCCCGCTTGCCGGTGTTTCACGCTGACACGTTCCGTTGCATTGGCTCCGTTGCCTGGAACCCACTGCTGGTCGCGCCACGAACATCCGATGTTGCCGATCACCTTGGTGCGAAAATCATTAACGAAGGCGCCATTCAAGAACGCCGGGTGCAGAGCATTACCGTCTGCGCCCGCACCATGCCGAACATGTTGCACACCCTGAAAGCCGGCACGCTGGTGGTCACTCCCGGTGATCGTGATGACATTTTACTGGCGGCATGTATGGCAGCGCTCAACGGCGTACCGTTGGCTGGCGTAATTTTAACCGGCGACATTATGCCGATCGACTCGGTTATGGAACTTTGTCATTCCGCATTTTCGACTGGCCTGCCGGTATTAACGGCCAGCCACAATACCTTCCGGTCCGCACAATTACTGAATTCTATGAACACCGAGGTGCCGTCTGACGACGTCACCCGAATGGAAAGTGTGATGGACGCAGTTGCTTCGTCCATCGATGCCAAATGGTTGGCCGAACGCGCGCAGGTAATTGAAGAACGCCGTCTCTCACCGCCAGCATTCAGACACCTGTTGGTGAAGCGTGCACGCAAAGCAGCAAAACGAATTATTCTGCCGGAAGGTAACGAACCTCGTACCATTCGCGCGGCGGCGATCTGTCATGAAAAAGGCATAGCGCGTTGTGTCTTGCTCGGAAACCCAGAAGAAATACATCGCGTCGCGCAAAGCCAGGATATTCAACTCCCGGAATCTATTGAAATTATTAATCCGGAAGAAGCCCTGCACGCTTATGTTGAACCGATGGTACGATTACGTCAGCACAAAGGTTTAACAGCGCCTATGGCCGAAGCGCAACTGGAAGACCCTATTGTATTGGGTACCATGATGCTGGCCCTGGATGATGTCGATGGTTTGGTATCCGGTGCCATTCACACCACCGCCAATACAGTGCGCCCTGCTTTGCAGCTGATTAAAACCCGTCCGGAAAGCCGTCTGGTGTCCTCGGTATTCTTCATGCTGTTACCGGATCAGGCCGTGGTGTATGGGGACTGTGCCATCAACCCGGATCCGAATGCGGAAGAGTTGGCCGATATCGCCATTCAATCAGGCGATTCAGCGAAAGCTTTTGGTATCGAACCACGCATTGCCATGATCAGTTACTCTACCGGGCAATCCGGCAGTGGTAGCGACGTGGAAAAAGTTCGCGAAGCCACCCGCATTGCCAAAGAACGACGCCCCGACCTGCTCATCGACGGTCCTTTGCAATACGACGCGGCCAGCACCCCGTCGGTCGCTGCCAGCAAAGCGCCGGACAGCCAGGTTGCTGGTCGAGCAACTGTCTTTGTATTCCCCGATCTCAATACCGGAAACACTACTTACAAAGCCGTTCAGCGCAGCGCAAATGTGGTCAGTATTGGCCCTATGTTGCAGGGTCTGCGTAAACCGGTGAATGACCTGTCACGAGGTGCATTGGTTGAAGACATCGTCTACACCATTGCCTTGACCGCCATCCAGGCGGCGCAAATGGAAGAAAAGTAATCAAATTGACCCGCTATATGCGGGTCTTTTTTTAATCAATCTTTTTCACTCTCTGCCGATATTCTCAGTAAATCGAACTATTCTTTAAATCAGGCGCTTGTCACCGGTGTTGCTACCGCAACAACATTTGACACTCGCACTGTTCGCTATTCGGATGTAAGGCACAGAACATGAATAATTTCAGCGTTAAACAGAAAATCACGATAGCAACGGCTCTCGTGGTGTTAATTTCAGTAACTTTCTTTTCCTACATAAACTATTCGCGAGCGAAACAGCAAATTGTTCAGCAAGCGGAAACTGACATAGTCAACATCGGGGAAAACCTGACAACCTTTGTCAGTAACTGGATCAGCAGCAAACAGACAATTCTGGCCGCTGCCAGCCAGTTTTCCACTGACCGCGCCAATCACGCCCGTATATTGGAACAAGGGCAAAAATCCGGTGACTTCCTCTACATGTACATTGGCTCTGATCAGGGTGAAATGATTATGTTTCCGAAGGAAGATTTACCAGCAGACTATGACCCACGTACTCGGCCCTGGTACAAACAGGCTAAACAACAAAACCGGGCAATTCTGACCGCACCGTATGTGGATGCTTCCAGCGGTGAACTCATCGTCTCATTCGCCCGCCCTACCGGACTGGGTGTGATTGCAGCCGATGTGAAAATGAATGTTGTGGCCACGGAAATATTAAGCGTTGCCTTGGGTGAGAGTGGTCAGGCGTTTTTAATCGACAGCGCTAACGCCATTTTAATTCATGAAAACCAAGACTACTTTGAGCAAAAGCTTAATGAATTGGTGTCTGAGGGCCAAATTGACAACTCGGTTTCCACCATTGTATTCGAAGGCACCGAAAAACTGGCTGCGTCCTTTCCAATTGCGAACACCCCTTGGTCTATCGTCGTGAGCGTTGACAAGGATGAAGCCTTAGGTGAGTTAACCAATCTCACCATTCAGAACTTCATTTCTACAATAGTCACCATCGCGGTGGTCACTCTGGTGGTGGGGCTATTGATTAACGTGCTGTTGAATCCCTTGAAAAACCTGGCTGATGCGATGGAAGACATTGCCAAAGGCGATGCCGACCTGACGCAACGACTCGCGGTCAATTCCAACGATGAAATAGGCACCTTAAGTCAGTACTTTAATAACTTTGTTGAATCCATCCACACCATGGTGACGGACGTTATTGCATCCGCGAACCAACTGGAAAATATTTCCAACCAAACCAAATCTGTCGCCGGTGAAAACAACCAAGCCATTCAAAGTCAGCAAAGCGAGATTACCCAAGTCGCCGCAGCGATCCATGAAATGTCAGCGACCTCGGCCACTGTGGCAGAAAACGCCCGGGTAACAGCAGAGTCCGCAACCAGCGTCCAAAGTGAAACGGAGCACAGTGAAGTCAATGCCCTGGACAACCAAAAACGAATGCAGACGTTAACCAGCCAGATTGATGAAACCACCGTGGTCATTAACAAACTGAATGAGCAGGCCATGCAGATCAATACCATTCTGGCGACTATCCAGGGTATTGCGGAGCAAACGAACTTGCTGGCTTTAAACGCAGCCATTGAAGCGGCCCGAGCTGGGGATCAGGGACGTGGTTTTGCAGTGGTAGCCGATGAAGTGCGCGCCTTATCACAACGTACCCACGAAGCGACCGGTGAGATTCAATCGATGATTGAAGCCTTGAGCAATCAGACGTCGTCTGCTGTAACGCAAATGACAAAAAGTAAATCATTGGTTGAAGATACAATGCAAACTGCTGAAGCAGTTTCCAGCAGTCAAGCCAGTATCAAAGCAGCGATACAAGACATTAATCGACAAGCCATTACCATTGCGGAAGCATCCAGAGAACAAAACGCCGCGACCGATGAAATTAATCGAATATCCCAAGCCATTCAGGATGAGTCGCAACGGCTTTCAGAAAACGTGCAGTCCGCTTATCAAATGTCTGAACAACTTAATGAGTTGGGCGCCAATGTCCAATCTCATTTACGTCGTTTCAAAATCTGATTCGTAGCCAAAAAAATAGAGGTGAGCCCTGACATTGAATGACATCATTTAACGTCAGGGCTTTCGGGTAGCAGGGCAACTTTCAATAATTGCTATCTACCTCAGCGGGTGATTAAATGCGCAAATTTCGAGGCATGTTCTGCCGGCAAAATCATTATCTTGGCAAAGGACTGAACAACGAAATTTGCCATTTCAGCCCCGCCCTCAGAGTCCTTCAGATCGATGACTGAACTTTGTTGTGTGTTTTGAAAAGGACTCGCCATTCCCTACAACACACGCCTCGCTCAACCATCGATCTGATAGGACTGAGGTGATTTGAATTAATCAGAGTTGCCCTAGAAACGCGTCCAACCAAAACGCGAAGCCGTTCGTCCGGCATGAAAATGCTCTGGTGGCACAATGTAATCGGCTGGCAAAACATGTTTCATGTTCTGACTGTCTGCCGCTTCGCGCCAACTGCAACTGGCAATTAAAGTTGATTCTTCGTATTTGAAACCATAGCTGCGTTTTACGCGGGTTTGTATGGACTGCAATATACCGTCCAACGAATCGGCGTCGTCACCTGTAGAGACCGGCAGCGAATCTGACAGCAAACCGATCGCACGTGTTTTCATCTGCAGCACAGGTGTGGTGTGCGATGAAACCAAAGCTACGACGGTCTTAGGTTTGTGCTGCAACATGTTAACCTGTTCGACCAAAGCGTAATTAGCCGCCACGATGCTGGGACGAATTAAGAACTGTCGGCGCAGATGAAACGCAAAACGACTGCGTAATTCCGCTAATTCGATCGCCGTCGCGACACGATGCGTCGCACGATACCAGATTGCTTTTAAATCATGGATCGACTGAATAGATTCCGGTTCAATTTGACAATTTGCAACATCCTTAATTGCACTGGACATTGCCAGGCCATCCATAGCGCTTGTCTGACACAAGGCTGTGTCCAGATCAAACACCACTAATTGCATATTGGTCACTTCCCACTTGATGATAGAGCCCCCTACTAATTTCTTATTTACTTTTTCGTAAGGGTTCAATGAAACTGAAGCGCCATTCTAGAGAATAGTCACTGTTGATGAAAGCCCATTTTCTTGACCGAGGTTCGTTTCCATCTCACATAAAAATAACTCCACCGGACAGCCTTTCATCCTGGCAAGCATTTGATCGAACAAACGCTGATCAAACGATTGCACACTGTCAAAATGCCGAGATTATTCTGACCAACAAAGTTGTCATTTCCCGCCAACACATTGAACAGTTACCTCATCTGAAACTCATTGGCGTGACGGCCACTGGCACCAACAATGTTGATCTGGAAGCCTGTCGAGACGCAGGTATAAAGGTTGTCAACGCAACAGACTATGGAACGCAGTCGGTCGCTGAACATGTGTTGATGCTTATGTTGAGTCTGGCGAGAAACCTACCGACCTATTTAGACTCTAATCACAATAAATCCTGGTCGAATAGCGCTTTTTTCTGCGACTGGGTCGCGCCGATACGGTTATTGCATAACCGAACGCTGACCATTATCGGTCATGGCACCCTGGGCAAGGCCGTTGCGAGGCTCGCAACTGCGTTCAATATGAAAATTGTTATTGCGGAACATCGTGGCGCTCAGAAAACCCGACCGGGTTACACACCATTTGAATTGGCAATTTCTCAGGCAGATTTCTTGTCGCTGCACTGCCCTTTAACATCTGCCACTGAAAATCTGATCAATCGAGAAACGCTGGGACTGATGAAACCCTCGGCTTTCTTAGTCAATACCGGTCGTGGACCATTGGTGAATGAACAAGATCTGCTGACGGTACTCCAACAGGGTCAGATAGCTGGGGTCGCATTAGATGTCACCGCCATTGAGCCTCCGCCAAACGACAGCATCATCTGGCAATTGAACACACTACCCAACGTTATCATCACGCCACATATCGCCTGGGCTGCCGATGAAGCCATGCAAAACCTGATCGATCAGATCATGACCAAAATAGACCTTTTTATCGCCAGAAAACCCTTTGATGAATTAACGAACAAGCGTTCATAAATCCACTTTTTACGCCACAATTAAGTCCTTTTAGGAATAAGTGTATTCCTATCATCAACCCTATCGCCTAAACCCCCATGAAACCTGGGTTTAAGCATACCGCTGCTAGTTGTTGAACAGCCGTATATTAATTTTCGCTTCGTTTCAAGCCCTTGTCACAGGCCCTATAATATGGGGCATTACACGGGTTTTCTGTGTACGGTGAAATCACACAGTTCCGCGTTGAAGGAATATGGAATGAGCGTTATTGATTTTCTGAAAGAAAAAAGTGATCGACTGGCGAAAAATCGCGATGAGTTGATGGATATGTTGAACCCACAATTCAAAGATTATTTCACCGAAGCGATGAACAATGCGCGTAACAGCCAATGGTTGAGCTGGGCGCTGGATCAGAAAAAAATGACCTCAGGTTCTGACGCCTCGCACAATCACGACCAATGGGCGCTGAACAACAACTCGGCTGCGCAGAATATGCTGCAGAAACTGAACAACCAGTTAGGTGAAATAACCTACATTGGGGATTGGCTGACCGTCGACCAAGAGCGGATCAACCGATTTGCCGATGTCACAGATGATCACCAATGGATTCACACCGATCCGGCGAAGGCCAAACAAGAGTCCCCTTTCCGGGCCACTATTGCCCATGGCTTTCTAACCCTGTCACTCATTCCAACACTTACCGGTGCCGTGAACTCAGACACGCCTCCATATCCCGGTGCCAAAATGGTCGTTAACATGGGGCTCAACAAAGTGCGCTACCCTTACCCGGTTAAGGTAGGCTCTAACTTACGAGCGACAAAACGTGTTATCAACGTAACTCCGGTACGCCGGGGCCTGGAAGTCACTGAGGAAATCACCATTGAAATTGAAGGTTGCCGCCGACCCGCTTGTGTCGCAGAAACTCTGATAATGCTGGTGTACTGAGTTAGAGCGTCTAAATGCCTTAAGGGCATCTCTAGAAAGTCCACCTGACTCTGGATTTAAGAATGGGCTTAGGGCGAGGCGAAAATTTGTAAACCTAGCGGGCTAAGTTAAGAATTTTCAACAATGCCATAAGTTCGTTCTTAACTCCCCGCAGGGCGCGGGCTAAC
>JBNKNI010000022.1:0-91948 GCA_050293765.1 Reinekea sp. | reverse complement strand
ATAGGCAATAAACCTCGTTATGGTGAGTTTTCCATTTTTGCGATCTGAGCCGCACTGGACTAACGTCTAAGTTCAATCCCTTTGAATCCGCTGGTATTTATTCAGGGGTGCCCTATATTTCAGGTTGGACTACTGTTTTCAACAGGGGTGTTGAGGTGCTAAAAAATATTCTGGTGGCCGATGACAGTCCCAGCATTCGCAAATTCTTAGTCGCTCTGCTAGAGCAGAAAACTGAGGCTGATATACAAACCGCCCTCGATGGCAAAGACGCGTTGGAAGTGATTTTGTCCAGTCCTCCTTTCGACCTGGCGTTAATCGATCTGAACATGCCCAGAATGGACGGCGTGCAATTGTTAAAGCGTCTGGCCGAGCTGCAGTTTTCGGCGCCCATTGTGATTATCAGTGGCCTGTCACGGCAAATTCTCGGTGCTATTGAAAAATTATCCAAGGAATATCGGTTAAATGTGGTGGGTACTATCGGTAAACCTATCGACGTCAGTGCGGTTGAGCACATTCTGACGCAGCTCACAAACCATGAACGTCACCGAACGGTAGTCGAAGAGATTAAAACGTATGAGATTCTCGAAGCCTTACAAAATGGCAAAGTTGAACCCTGGTTCCAGCCGCAGGTTGAACTGATCCGTCGGCGGCTGGTGGGCTTTGAAGTGCTGTGCCGAATTCGCCATAAACGTCATGGCCTGATGCTGCCGCAACAATTTATGCAAACATTGGAAAAGTCTGAGTTGATTCAGGTCGTTACCTTTGAATTGTTTAAGCAGGCCATTACCCGGTTTTGCAGTCTGCCGGACGCCTATCAGCAGTGCACATTGTCGTTTAATTTATCTGCGACGTTGTTTGACTCTGAAACCTTTATCGAGCAATTGATTCAGTTAATTCATGATTCGCCCATGGCCAATGAACGCATCATGATGGAAATAACCGAGACAACGATCGCGACCAAGCCGCTAAACGAACTTGAAGGTACCGCGCGTTTGGCGATAGCCGGCTGTGGCTTGTCAATCGACGATTTTGGCAGTGGTAAAGCAACATTGGAGCGTCTGCATTCATTGCCGTTTTCAGAACTGAAAATCGATCAGCAGTTTTTGCCTAAAACCCAGATTTCAGAAGCTCAGCGGGCGTTGCTCGAGTCGACTATCAACATGGCCAGACGCTTGGGTATGAAAGTGGTGGTGGAAGGTGTGGAAACCTTCCACCAGTGGGAGCTGGTTCAACATCTGGGCTGTGAAATGGCACAAGGATATTTCATTGCCGCTCCGATGCCGTTCGAATCCGTTGCTGAATGGATCAATCAATGGCAGTCGTTAACCTGATCCGCTAAGCGCTCGGCCAGTCCGGCCCAGCGTTCTACTTTGGTTTGCACGCCATGGCGCCAGCTTTTTTCGTCCGCGATCAGTGTGAATTGCCGTTTGGCTCGGGTGAGGCCAGTATACAGCAGCTCCCGAGTGATCAGCGCTTGAGGTATGGGTGGCAGTACCATCGCAACATGGTTAAATTCCGAACCTTGCGTTTTGTGTATGGTCATGGCGTACACGGTTTCTGTGGCAGGCAAACGGCCCAAAGCAACGGGCCGGTAACCGTCCTGTGCTTCAAACCAGGCCAACAGTTGACCATTGCCATCTGGCCAAACCAAGCCGATATCACCATTAAATAGTTTCAGACCATAGTGATTTTGCGTCACCATGATGGGCTGGCCTTTATAGAACGGCTGGCGAAGCCGGTCGAGCTGTTTGCGGATCACTTCGTTAATGTGATCGACGCCAAAGTCTCCATCTTTTACGGCGCACAGAATGCGAAAGGTTTTTAACTGCGCAAACGCTTCAGGTAGTGTCGGTTGCGATGCAATAGCGGCGTAATACTGCTGAATCCAATGTCGAATCTGTTCACTCAATGTGTCGGTTGCGAGCTGAGTTACGTCATCAAATTGAGCGAACCGTGACCATGAAGATGGATAATCACCGGCAATGACATCGCGTGCTAATACGCCAATACCCGATTGACCGTCGAAGCGGCGGCTGTGAATTAATTCACTGACATGATCTGCTGGAGCTGATGATGTTTGAACGGGAAATTGGCTGTCGAGTTGATGAATTGCCTGCGCACGATCCCTGCTGTAGCCGGGGTGCGGTCGGCTGACCAAGTCACCCAGAACACTGCCGGCGGCGACCGAGGGCAGTTGGTCGGCATCACCCAACAGGATTAATCGGGTTGTTGGTTTAATCGCTCTGCACAGACGTGTCATCAATGGCAAATCGACCATCGACCCTTCGTCGATTAACAGCACATCGGCTTCTATGGGGTTGTCAGCATGGTGCCGGAATTGAATGTGGTTGGGTATCACGCCCAGCAGACGATGTATCGTTTGTGCGTCATCCGGAATGACCGCCGTCAACAGCATATCCAGATTCATCTGTTGCTTGGCCTCGCGGATCGCTTCCCCAAGTCGTTGTGCGGCCTTGCCGGTAGGCGCCGCTAGCTTGATGTCCAGTGGGTGATCGCTCAACGATGCCAGCAACGCCATGATGCGCGTGACGGTATATGTTTTTCCGGTACCCGGCCCGCCCACAATAATATTGAGATTGCTGAACAAGCTGTTTATTGCAGCCAATTTCTGGTGATCGGGTTGTTGCCCCGAGTTCGGGAAGTAGTCCACCAACAGCTGTTTGGCTTTTTTTATTTGCGCGGGTGTCAGGTCGTGTGTTGTGTGTTGTTGACGCTTGAAGAACTGCACCAGTTCGGATTCGAATTGCCAATAGCGCCGCAGATACACCCGTTGGTCGTCCAGGATCAACGGAGAGTTGGACGATGGGTCTAAGTTGAAAGCGGATAACCGTTCATACCATTGCGCTGCCGTCGGGAAATTTTCACCACCATAGAGTTCCATTTGGTGGAAAGGAGGCTCGTGCTGGCACAACGTCAGGTTCAGGCAACTGTGTCCTTGTTGCAGCGCGAGACTGGTCGCAGCGATGGTCTGCCACAGCAGGGCGTCATCGCTTTGATGCCACTGACAGATACGGTCGGCTAACGCGCAGTCGATAGGTTGAAAGGGTGGTTTCAGATTAAACATGGTCACTGGCTCCTGTGTGAGCATGACCGAAGATATCATCCAGTGTTGCCAATTCCGAAGCCGAGAAATTATCGTAAAAGATGCCGGACGACTGTTCTGGATGCATGCCGCGCAAATAGAGGTAATAAACGCCGCCGAAATGCTGTTCTGGCCGGTAATCGCGGATGCGTGTTTTCAGATAGCGGTGTAATGCCAGCGCATAAATGGAGTATTGCACGTCGTAACTGCTGCCATAAATGCTGTGGCGCAGTTGCTCGGGTTGATAGTCATCCAGGTGAAAACCGAGGTGGGTCGATTTGTAGTCGGCGACATAATAGCGGCCATTGGCTTCGAAGATAAGGTCAATGAACCCATGCATCATTCCCTTTAATTTGTGGCGATCCGGTAATTCGTAAGGTTGTTGACGTCGTTGGCTGATGAACTCTGATAAACGGCGAATGTGACTGCCCTGCATGGGAAAATAAAACTCGCTTTCTCGCAGCGTTTGCGTGTAGGGCAATTGCGACAGGGACGTTTCTGCCAACGGAGTGTCCAGAATTTCCTGCAACCATTGTTGCAGCTCGGTATCTGTAAAGGTTGCACACAGACTGCTGTAGCGCTCACGGGCTGTGGCCAGCAATTCAGTAAAGTTCGGCGCGCTGAAGTCACAATGCTCCAGGGTATCGTGCAGCAGGTTACCGGCTTCCGCACCTTTTGTCAGTCGGTAACGTAAGGGTTGATCTTCCGGTAAAGGAATAACCTTATCTTCTTCATCTCGATCCGGTGCGCTGTGTGCGCTGTGGCCAACATGCCGGGTGAGGGCTGAAAACGAACTTAACCACCAGTCCCGCTCAATATGGCCGTGAAAGGTTGCCGGGGCTATTGCTTGTGTCGGTTGCGGAGGGGTGGTTTGTGTGAGATTGATGTCGGGTTCCGTCACCGTGAGCAGAGTGGCGTCGTTCCCGGTGCAGACTTTTTGTTCGATGACGCTCAGATCATAAGCAGAGACCTTCAGTGTTTGCGCTAACGCGGACTGAGCAAAACTTGCAAAGGGAGCCATACAGGCATACAGGCGTTTTTCTGCTCGGGTGGCTGCGACATAGAGCAACCGGACAAGTTCGGCCTTTTCTTCTTCCATCGTCAGGGCGACTTCTTCAGGCCCGGCGAGAAAGGACAGTTTCAGATCCAGACTGGTGCGGTCATGATAGCGATATACGGCCGGTGCCATTGGGCTGGCCCCGTAGTAACTGATGAACGGTAAGAACACGATCGGGTACTCCAACCCTTTCGCGCCGTGCATGGTGATTATTTTGATCAACGCGTCGTCGCTCTCCAGACGCAGCAGATTTTCGTCCGCGCGGCTGTCGTCGGTTAACGCACGTTCAAACCAATGCAGCAAAGCATCGGGCAGGCGATGGCGCCCGCTTTCCATCTGCAGCCGTTCTGCCAAATGCAGACGGTTGGTTAAACTGCGCTCTAACGTGGTCGTGCGTGGCCGGTAGGCCGTTTGCAGCACATCCAGCAGCATGCTCATCAAGCCTCGCATCTGCCAGTCCGTGCGCCAACGTTCAAACTGTAATTGCCATTGGCTCCAACGATGTTCATCGTGATTGATTGCATCGAGTGTGGCCACGTCGAGACCAATCCAGGAACTGGCCAGCGCGGCCATGAACAGGCGGTCGTTTTCTAACTGCCAGATACCTTTTAGTAACGTCAGCAGTGAGGTGGCCTCTTCGGTTTGCAGCACGTTTTGACGTGAGCTCTGATACACCGACGCCAAACCGGCATCGGTCAGGTATTTCTGCAAAAGTTGTGCTTCGCGGTAGGACCGGACCAACAACGCAATGTCACCAGCCTTGACGGGTTGCCCATCGCAGGAGACCTGGTTGAGTAACACGACGATTTCCTGTGTGACCCATTGCGCAATGATTTCCTGAAAGGATTTCGCAAGTCCGCGCGAGGGCAGTTCGTCAGGTTGAAAATGAACCCATTGAACAGCCGCCCGGCTGTCCGAAAAGGCAGGATTCGTTTTGTCCTTCGCCGCGTTCACCCGACGGTAGTCAATTCCAAAGCCAAAGACGTCACTGTTTGAGTCTGTCGCTGCCTGAAGAAAGGCCTGGTTGTAACCGTTAATGACCGCAGGCGATGATCGATAGTTGGTATTCATGGTCCACTGATAGTCGACATGACGTTTTGCCGTTAAGTAGGCAAAAACATCACCGCCCCGGAATCCGTAGATCGCCTGTTTCGGGTCGCCGATCATGCACAGAAAGGTACCCGGTTGTTGTCGGTAAATGGTGTTTAATATGCTGTACTGGTCCGGGTCGGTATCTTGAAATTCATCGACCAATGCGGCCGGGAACTGACTGCGCAACGCTTGGCTCATTTCGGTGCCATGGCTGCCGCAAAGCGCATCGCGCAGTTGCAGAATCAAGTCGTTGAAATCAAGTTGGTCGAGTCGCTTCTTATCCGCACGAATGTGCTCGCGGATGTACTGGACGCCCGTCAACGCGGCGCTCAGTTTTCGGGCCGCCTGATTCTTGATCAGGGTGCGGATCAACTGGAAGCTGGTGGGCATCTGCGTCTGTTTTTTGGTCGTGCTGTAAGCCTTGTCGAGTTCAAACTTGCTAAACTCCGGCTGGGTGTCTTCTGCCAGGAGTGCATCCAGCTTTTCACATACGCTCTCGTAGGCGGCCACTGTGGCTGCGTTGCTGCGCGCGGTCACTTTATTCAACGTGGCAAACTGTTCGCGTTCGGCTGGCCAATGCGTACGAACCAGGTCCATGAGTTCGGTAATGTCCTGTTCAGCAGGCGCGTGAATGGCTATGTCTGAGTCGAGAACCGATTGCCAATGTGCGGCAAAACTATCTGGTGTTGGCCAACGGTCAACGATATCCAGAAATACATCGGTTTGCTGAATGGTACGGTACCAATCTTCGCAGGCTTGAAGTTTCAGCAAACTGGCGTCGGCTTCCATGTCAGCGTTGAAACTTAAACCGCTGAAAAATGCCTGTTGCGATAACGCGCGTTTGCAAAAACCGTGAATGGTGTAGATCGCCGCTTCGTCCAACGTCAGAATGGCTTGCTTTAATAGCAACCTGGCTCGGGTAGGGTCGAGTGACCGGCGCAGTTGTTGAATCAGTTCATCGTTACTGACATCCCATTGTTCGAGAGCGTCGCGCAAAAACTCGTTGAGGCGATTGCGGATTTCCGCGGTTGCTGCCACCGTAAAGGTCATGACCAGAATCTGATCGACGCTGTATTCCTTTTCAAGCAGCAGGCGTAAATACAGGCGAACGATGTTATAAGTTTTACCCGTACCGGCGCTGGCTTCAATCAAATGGCTGCCGTTGAGAGGTAAGGTTTTGCTGTCGAGCTCTGCAATAATTTCAGCCATTCATTGTTTCCTCCAAAGGCTCTATTGTTGCGCTGTTCAACAAGCTGTCGTAGATCTGATGGAGCGTGGCCAGTGTCCGGCTGTAGTCGGGTTGTTCCGGCCAGAAAAATTGAATATAGGGGTCGTAACTGAGTCCGCGCGCACGGAAGGTATCTGCCCATAACGTGTTATAGGTTTTTTCATCATCACTGTCGTCGAGCAAGGGTTTTAACCATTCCGACGGCGCGAACAGCGGGTTTGTTAACCCCTCCAATAACGTGCTGTGCAGTATTTGTAATTGAGCGCGCGCATGGCTGATGGGCGCGAAGGTTACTCGATCAATGCTCTCCTCTTTGCCGCGAAACAGGCCTTTACTGGTGGTCGGTTGCTGACAGTTGGCCACAAGGTGCAATAACCAAAGTGTGATCAGATCTTTGCCTTTGATGTTGGCCAAGCGCCAGATCAATATCTCGCCATTGGAGGTCAGCGGAAGATTAGCCGCCAGGGTGGCACGGTCGAGTTGAATCAACTGCGGCTGCGACGTAACCGAAGATGCGCCGTGCGTTTTCAACACGTTGGTAAACGACATGGCCTGACTCTGCCATTCGAGTACGGTGGATTCTGTCGTGGTCGATAACGGAAAAGCGCTGGCGGCCAGTTGCCGCTCCAGTATGTTTTCCACGGTCCCACTATCGAGCATCTGCGCGATGGCTGTGTGTTGAATCTGGTATCGATCCAGATGACTCAACGAAAAGGGTTCGCTGTCCTTTGGCAGGTTGTCGTCGTAGCGATCCAGATACAAACCCAGTCGGTTTTGCGCAAAAACTTTTGCCGGGTGAGTAAAGAACTGAATCCATTCGTTCAGCGACCAATCTTTTTGGGGGGCGTCTTTCGGTGCCAGGTTTTCAGAGCTGTCTTGAGTGCTTTGCCGGCGAAGATGAGACCATCGATCTTCAAAACTTGGGTAAGGACCAGCGTAATTTTTGTCACTGAACGGCTGTAAAGGCATCACGCGAATGTGTTGTTTTTTATCGAAGCCAAAGGCAGGCGACAAATAGGCAAACAGTTCTTCCAAGACCAATGACGGTGGCCGCTGTTCGTTTTTATGAATATCGAAACCCTGATAACTCAGGTACAGGGAATCCCGTGCGGACAACATCGCCTCCAAGAACAGATAGCGGTCATCTCCGCGCCTTGAACGATCACCAAGCCGGGGTTTATCCTGTGCCATCAAGTCAAAACCAAGCGGTGGACGGGTTCTTGGAAACTGTCCGTCATTTAAACCGAGAATGGCGACCACGCGAAACGGAATGGAGCGCATAGGTACCATAGAACACACGGTAATCTGACCCGTCATAAATTGGCTGCCGGTTTGTTCCGGGCTGGCGAAGGCGTTTTCCAGAACATGCCGAATGACCGACAGTGGAATCTCGATGTCATCCAACCCGGCTTTGTTGGCAAACTCGGTGACATCGTTGATGGCTTTGAGGATGGACTGGTTGCTGCGTTCAAAACTTTGTTCACTGGACAAAAGCGCAATTTGCAATTGATGGATCAGATAGTCTTGCCACTCACTCGGTGTGCGCGACCGGGTCAGGTCCGAACGTAATTGCTGCAAACGTTCAATAATGTCGGTGATTTTGCCCAACAGCAGTGCTTCGCTGCCTTCGACTTCTGGCATCAATGCGTATCCCTGCACAAAATCTTCCTGATCGCTGTACGCAAACCCCAGCAGTAATCGGTCTAAGCCCTGTTGCCAAGTGAAGTGTGCGCTGGTGTCGACATCCAGCCATTGCGATTTGTGGTTAGCACTCAATCCCCAGTGAACATTAGCGGCGGTTAGCCAGCGGGTCAGCGTTTGCAGGTCCGCCGGTGTTAATTCAAATTTATGGGCAATTGCCGGAACCCTTAACCAGCTCAGAATCTGGCTGACTTCGAAGCGTGCATCGGGCAAGGTCAACAATTCCAAAAAGGCCGCGACCGACGGGTCGGCGTCCTTCAGGTTTCGGTCGGCCACTGAGCAGGGCAGGGGTGGCACTTCATCGGGTAGTTCCGCAAAGCTGCGTGCGAACACGGCGTGCACAAAGGGCGCATAGTCTTCGACGTTTGGACACATCACCAAGACATCTTTCGGCGTCAGGCTTGGGTCGTTATTAAACTGATGCAGCAACCAATCGTGCAGACCCTGAACTTCTCGAAACTCGCTGTGAGCCGACGTAATAGTGATGCTGTCGTCCATCATGCGGTCGGTTTTTTCGTTTCGGCCGTCCCGGGCATTGAGTAAATCTGCTTGTAGCCAACCCAAAGTGGTTGTCGGTTCAATGGTGGAAAACACGTGCGCGTCATAATGGGCGCGTTCCGACAGCAGTTTGACAAAAGCCTGGCCTTGCTGCCCGAGACTGGTTAGCAAAGGGTTCCCGGCTTCCGATGTCCAAAAACCATCTTCATTGTCTTTTAACCAGGCGGCGCGAGGTTGGGCATTTTCCCGCACCAGCTGTTTTATCTGCTGTTTTTCGGATTGTAATGCATCCCAGTGCTCGGCACTGGGGTTGAGATATAAAAGGTGAATGTCGGTACTGGTTTGCTCAGTGATCGCGGTTAAAAAATCGAGCCAGATTGGGGCCAGTGCATTCAATCCAAAAATAAAGAAATGGTCCGGTAATGGCAGCGCCGGCTGCTGAATGTTGGCGATTGCCTGGCGCATCAGCCGCAGAGGGTGGTTGGCATCCGCTGCGACCAATCGTTTCCAGATTGCCGCTTGCCAGTGTTGTGCTGGTTCCTGTTCCCACTGCTCAATCCACTCCGGACGAAACATCAGATATTGCTCATACAGGTCGGCCAATTGCTCGGCGAGTTGAAATCGTCGTCGTGCCTGCAAACCGGAGGGTTGATCGAACCAATACGCAGTCGGTTCACGCATCTGATCCTGATGTTTAAGTTCTTCATCATCCAGCAAACGAAAAATGCGCCAGGCCAGAATTTCCCGTGTATAGACTGAGCGGTCAGGAACAACGCCCGGACCGAGAATCAGCCGAATCAGATCCCAGAAATAGCGGACCGGTAATGGATACTCTGCGTTCATGCAAATCTGGTGTTCCGAGCGTTGAGCCAATTCCATACTGAGCCAATGTTGCATGCCCGGATGTTGCACCAGAATTGTATCGGCAGAGAGGGGCGAGCGTTCCAGATTACGCAGCAGTGTGTCCAGCGCGCTGACCAGATTTTCGAGTTTGTTTGATGGATAGGTATAAAGCATGATTCATCAACACCGGAATGTGAAGGCAGTTTATCACGTCTTCGAAACCTCGCTAGCGCATGGCGAAATGAAGTTTGAATCACAGAATAAAAATTAATTTGCAATTAGTGAAACATTGCGGTTGTTTTTTTGCATCGTAGTGGTAGTCTAGCGCCTGTCAATTCAACATTGGCAAACGAACTGCGAAATAAACCATTTTGGTCTCGCGCAACAAAGGATCTAAACGATGATGATTAAGCATATGCCTAATACGTTAAATCGTCTGACCTCATACGGTCAGGAATGGTCTGTTGTCTGCGAAAAAGCACCAATGGCCACGCGATTCGTTTAATCTTTTTTTTAATCGAACCGCGGAAATTAGCAGCGGTTCGAGAACACTTCTCATTATTCCTATTCTGATTTCCCCGGTTCATCACTAACCAACTGATAATTTTTTTTATTGGAGTTACGTTATGAACTTAGCAAATACCTTTGCTCGTGTACGTGCATTATTTCCACGCCGTGAGGCGAAAAGCATTCGCCTGATCGGAGCCAATGAACACCTGCGCCGTGACTTGGGGCTGGACAACGTGAACAGTGAGCGACGTGTGCATGATCGTGCACCCCGTACTCAGGAATACATTGTATTCGGCGCTGTTACTCGGGCCCCATAAGAGAAGCCTCCACCGTGTTCGTAACAGGGACGATTATCGCTCACAAGGATGTGAGTTAACCGTTAATGAGGAGTGACCGTGAAACTAGTCTTGAATCCGCAAACCAAACCTCAATCCGTCACTTTGGTGGCAGACGATGTGGTGATCTGGACGGTCAATGACAGTCTGGATTTACTGGGTAATGCCAGTTACCTCGGTGCGCAGCATATTATTGCCCGGCAATGCCATTTTGCCGATGAATTTTTTGATCTGAGTACCCGGTTAGCCGGGGACATATTGCAGAAATTTGCCAATTACCGCGTTAAGCTGACCATTGAAGGTGAGTGGCGGGAAATCAACAGTCGGGCGTTGCGTGATTTTATTCGCGAATGCAATCGCGGCGAGGCCATTGAGTTTCTGAACGTGTAATTTTTTTATTCACTACGGAAACAAAAAAGCCCTCCGAGGAGGGCTTTGATCTGAAGGGTTCTTACAGAACTTCTTCAACCACCACGGTGAGGTTGATGGCGTTAAACGTAAAGGTTAACGTTGTCGCTGTGGCAATGCCAGCTACCCCAATATTACCTCCATTGTTTGCCAACGTCATACCAGCCGGTAAGGTTACGTCGAGACTGTCGCCTAAGTTCGGATTGTTGAATCCGGCGTTTGCGATTTTAAAGTCGAAGTTTCCAGCGTTGCCCCAAGCACCGAAATTGGCGGGGTCAATACTGATTGTTGCGGTGTACACGCCAAATCCTTCATAGGTCATGGTATTGTCTTCAGCACCAACCTCTCCCTGTACAAAGACCGTATTTCCATCAAATGGCTGTACATACTCTGATGCTTCAAATTGTTTATTAGCTGCATCATAGTAGAAGTAGTATTCGCCACCGTTAACGATACTGATCAGAGCATTGCCAGAAGTGCCACCAATAACAATCTCGCTACCTGAGTAGTCGACTCCCTGGTCGTGTGCGTTCCAGTCACCATCGGTGACAATACCAAATTCGCCATTGGGCTCGTCCGCAGTTGCGGCATAGTACAGTTCATAACGATTTAAACCGAGATAGTTCATTGCGACTTCTGACCAGCTGGTGAAGTTTGCTTTGAATCCTACCGCAGCAAACGTTGGTGCTGCTTCAATCGCAATGCTGAACGAATTTGAATTCGCATCGAATGTCATTTCGTATCGAGTGTCTGCCACTAAGCTAACAGTAGCGTTTCCGGTCGTGCCACCGACGGCTATTTCACTGCTTGAGAAATCGACATTTTGATCGTGGTTATTGAATGCCCCATCCGTTTCGAAACCGAATTGTCCATCCGTTACATCCGTCGTAGGTTTAAATGACAGCTTATAAATGCCCTCACCGGTGTAGAACATGCTTAAGTTGTTCCAGCCAGTGAACTCACCTCGGAAAAGAACACTCGCAAATGGCGCCACATCACCTGCCGGAATACCGGCTCCCTGTGCGCCGCCTTGATCGGCAACGAATACCGCTGTCGTTAAGGCAGGAACCGTAAAGGTTGACGTGCCCGCATCAAAAGCTACCCCAGTGGTTTCTGTTTGGGCGCTGTGCTGGGTGAAGCCAGCGGCACCGTCGACAACAACGTCTTGCGACGTATTGGTGTAGTTGAAAATCACCACGATCGCGTCGTAATTCGCGTCCAGATCGCTTGGCGCATTAACGCCATCGTCGATGGACATCGCAATCACACCGGCGGTTTGATCCGCACCTGTATTATGGAACGCAATACGACCTTTGATTTCGTCAGCAGTGGTTAAACGGAACAGAGGGCTGTCGGCGCGAATGGTCAACATTTCCTGGAACTGATCACGCATCCATTGGACATCCGTCGTGCTTGGGTCGGAATCGGTGTCCGCGATGATCGTGCCAATGATATCCCAGTTGCTGCCATCTTTATCTTCACGTGGCAAACCAACATTCCAGTTTGAATCCGCGTTGGCTGCAAAGTCGACTTTGTTGAACCAGTCGCCGGAATCATAGGAGTCTCTTTCCATTGACTTGGAGCGCAACAGATCAACACCCATATGATAGAACGGTACACCTTGCGCGAAAGTACTGGTGGCAACCGCCAGTGCTTGCATGCGAGCGCGCTCTGTACTGGTGACCGTATCCGCTGCTTTATACGCAATGATGTCCCATAAGGTTTGATTGTCGTGCTTGGATACGTAGTTGATGATTTGCTGCGGATCATCGGCATAGCCCGCTGCGCTATCGCCATACAGGACCGTCGCTCCGGTTACGGATGTACCCTCGTAGCCTTTAAAGCCAAAGGTTTTCAGGTTGCCTGCCAGTCCTAAACGAACCAGGTCAGCATTTTTCAGGATATTTTCCGCTAACTCTTGATCCGGAGTTTTGGCATTATCGTCAGCAGTACCAGCGTCAGGGTCGACTGAGGTGACCAGGTTGAGCTCGTTTGCAACGGCACTGTTTGACAGACCCTGGTTGCGACGCAGTGACTGTTCGTCACCGTCCATGTTATCGAATGGACCACCACCGCGTACGCCATCGCGCAGTCGGTCGGTAAAGGTGCCGATTTCGGTACCAGCGATATTGGATTGCGATGCGTTTTCACCACGGCCATTGCTGCCGGCCGCACCATAGTCCCAACCTTCGCCGTAGAAGTAGACATCTGGATTCACCGCTTTTACTTTCGCCAGTGCATTCTCCATCGCCGCTTTGGTTTGCAGACCCATCAGGTCAAAGCGGAATGCGTCTACCTGGTAATCGCGAGCCCAAACAACCAGTGAGTCGGCCATCAATTTTGACATCATGTCATGTTCGGTGGCGGTATCATCACAACAGGAATCTTTGGTCACGGCGCCTGATGCAATATCGCGACGGTGGTAATAACCGGGAACGACTTTATCGAGTACGGATTTCTCGTGCAGACCGCTGGCGTTGGTGTGGTTATACACCACGTCCATAACCACCATGTAATCCATGTCATGCAGTGCTTCGACCATTTCACGGAATTCAACAATACGGGTTGTACCTTCCGGATCTGTGGCGTAAGAGCCTTCCGGAACGGTGTAGTGGAATGGATCATAACCCCAGTTGAAGCTGTCAACACCACGTAGGTGGCTGTAGAAATCCTGAGCATCCCCGGTCGTAACGTCCAGAGTACCCAGCGCTGTTTCAATCACGGTTGCATCACAAGACAGGCTGAGTTCTGCCGCTTTGGCCGCTGCGTCTGTACTGATGGCACAGTAGTCGGCCATGGTGTCAGTAATGTCGACGCGCATGCTTTCATCTTCATCGATGGTGGCAATGTCGAATGCTGGCAGAATCTGGACGGCCGTCATACCCGCATTGCGCAGTGCTTGCAGATGTTGCATCGACTCGCGCGATGACTCAGTGAACGCTTTAAACTTACCATTCAGTGCTTCAGTACCGGCGCCATCCCACAACGTTATATCCCGCACGTGGGTTTCGTAGACGGAAATATCTTCGGGGTTGGTGACATCCGTAAACGCTTTGTTAACGGTCCAGCCGCCAGCCGGTTGCAAGGATACATCGTCGAGATCAACAATCTGAGAGAACAATGAGTTGGTTGACAGGCTCAAACTGTATGGGTCAGTAACCGTGTAGCTTTCAATCGCATCGGTAGCGTGATGGAAAACACTGATGTCGTAGATATAGTACTTACCGGTTAAGTCAGACGATGCGTCCGCGCCCCAAATCCCTGTCGTGGTGTCTTCGGTCAACGCAATGGTTTCGCTTGGCGTTAAATCGGTCGGTGCATTGAACACCTGAACGGAAACACTTTGTGCGGTAGGTGCCCACAGCGCGAAGTGAGTTACACCGCTGTTGTCATAGGCTCCGAGTTGGGCATCTTGCGCTGCCGTTGCATACAAGGCGTCCAGTACATTCGGTGTTTGTACACGGGTTAATTGAACCGCTTCACCGTCCGCGTTCGATTCAACGACCCAGAGTTGCTCTTTTAACAAAGACTTTGCTTCGCTGGCCGTGGTATCTACCCAGAATCCAGTCAGACCCTTCAGATGTGGCATCGCATCTTGCTGGGTTTCAGACATTGGCTCTAGTGCCATATCGATCGCGGTGCCACCGGATACTGTTTTCGTTTCTTCATCGAAAACCAGACTGGCGGTTGGTGAGTGCCACAGTTTGAATGCGTTGGACTCTACCCGTGCCGGAAACATAATACTGGCTCCGTCGGCATCCAGCACATCAATAAAGTGTGCAGACGCGCCGGACAGCATGACAGGAATTTCTTCAATCGGGTCGGCAAAGAGTTCGGCGACACCCTGGAATGAAAACACGTCATCGCCGAATTCAACCCGATCGTATACCAGGTCGGCACCGCCGATGTCTTTGGCGTCACCGTTGTGTACGATGAAGTTAAAGCCGGTCCAGTTCTCATCGGTCAGATCAATGAGAAAATACGCACCATATAGTGGGTGAACTCCGTCGGGCAGCAAGGGCGTGCCCCAAGTGATGCCTTCTTCTGCCATGTCATCACCCCAAAGATGAAGACCCCAGCCGTCGTAGTCGCCGTCTTGGCGTTTGTAATAGACGACCGCTTGGTTGGCCGCTGGCACAACCAGCGCGTTGGCGTCGTCGATACAGGCGTCACCCGCCTCATTCAGAATTTGCGGTGCGATGCAGGTTAATGGATCGTCGTTGCCCGGATTAGACTTGTCACAGGCCGAAAGGCCGATGACCAGTGCCAATGCCGAGTACTTAAACAGCGTACTGGTTTTACTCATGTCATTTCCTGTTTTGTTTTTATAAGTGTTGAGTGGGTTGGAAATTTGCGGCGCAGGGAATGCCCCTTGTGCCGCAAGGTTTGTTGTTATTCCGCCGGATCAATAATGTGCACGTATTCACTTGCTGATCCGTTCGCATCGATATCGCCGACCAACAGATACAGGTTGTAGTTACCGGCGCTGGTAATGGTCTGATTGAGGTTGGCAGGGTTGCTGCTGCGAACCAGACCAGACTCGGACACCGGACCACCAATGTTCACGCTGGCCCAGGCAGCATCCGCGAATTTATATTCAATATCGCCAACCGGCAGCGTCACCGTGGCGGAATAGGTACCGTCGGCATAGGTCATCGGTGTGACCCCCCAGCTGTTCAGTGAACCGCGCACATTTAGGACGGGCGTAAATGGCGCCGCAGCGGATTGATCAAATTTGACCACCGGATTACCGGTGTCATTGTCGGTGCCAGCGACGGAGCCTGCGGTGTTGATAAACAGGGTGGATTCCAATTCACCGGTGCCAACATTGGCGCTCGCATTAGCCATCACTTGATCACGAGTGATCCATACCGGTTGATCCGCACTGAAACCGCCAGACGTTGTAAAGAAGGTCACCAGAGCATTGCTTTTTTCTGTCCATGAGAATGAGACGGTGCTGTCGGCGGCAAGCGTTTGCGTTGAACCGTTATCGAAGGTGATCGCGACTTTTTTACCGGCGATCGCCCCTTCATAATCCAAGGTCACCATTGGTGATCGACTGTCGACCGTTAAAGTAGTGACCGCTGACGTTGCGGAATCCATTGCCAGATTTTCAGCGACTATCCGAACCTGAATGTCCATGCCATCCTCGATATCGGCAGTATTGAAATAGAGTTGATAAGGGTAATCGTGATCAACCGCGGCGACCGACCAGTTTGTGCCGTTATCCATCGAGTATTGCAGGGTGACGGTGTAAGTCGGGATATCTCGACTGTCCGCGTCCGTCAGTTCGGCAATAAATTCCAGATTCCCAGAAACGTAACTACCATCTTCCGGTCCGGTAATCGTGTTGATCACCGGTGCGGGCATATCGGCGATGCCGGTGGTCTTAAGAATGACCAAACTGCTGGCTGGAACCGGAATGTTCAGCTTGTCGTCGACATCTTTGGTGATATCGGTGTCGATTCCATAGACGGCAGAATAGGTATTGCCCAGTGCAGGTACCACAATGGTTTTGCGTCGATCCGGATTGAAGTTGAACACCACCAGGTATTCTTCCTGTGTTTCTGGATTGAAACGTGCCAACGCATAGCCGTTGGATGTATCGGTCTTACGAATGTGCTGAATACCGTGGCGCAATGTATCGTGCTCACGCAGCACGCGAGCGTATTCGCGCCATTTCAAGTACAGCGGATGGTCGGTATCGAAATTATTGTCGGCTGAGGTTTTGTCACTGCCCAGAATGTCGGTCGCGTTGTAGTACTCGACTTCGGACGGCATCATGTCCTGTCTTGATGCCTTGTCACCGCCGGTTCCAATAAAGCCTTGTTCGGCTCCATAATAAATCACCGGAATGCCTCGGCTGAAGTACATCGCTGCGTGCGCAAGATCGACCTTAGCCAACGACTTGTCTTCCCAATCCAGAGTGTCGCCAAGGAACGATGCGAATCGGCCCATATCGTGGTTGCCGACAAAGTTAATCAAAGTCGACGCATCGCTGTCGGCATCCGAATAGAGGTCGTCTTTGGTAAACAGATCGGTAAGCGGATGTGTGGCATCACTGGCCACAACACCGTTATTGTTGATGGCGCTGGTCATGGATGCCTGGAAACCAAAGTCCAGAACAGACGGAATTTTGGCTTCGGTGGTGAAGTAACTTAACGTGCCAGGGTCGGACGAATAGACTTCGCCGAACATGGTGAAATGTGGAATGCCAGCGCCGTTGGTACCTAAGCTATCGTCATCCTCTGCACGAGCGTATGCCAGCACAGCGGGCGTAAATTCTTGCCAAAACTCCGTATTAACGTGCTTCACGGTATCGACGCGGAATCCATCGGGGCGGAAATCCCGGACGATGTCTTTGAACACGTCAATGAAGTTATCGATCACAACCGGATTGTCCGTGTCGATATCATCTAGGCCAACGAAGTCCCCATACAGGGAGTTTTCACCTGCCCAGGTCGACTCACCCTGGTTGTGATAATACTGAGTGTCATTCAGCCAGGCAGGGGTTTTTGCTGTTTCTTCACCGACTGGAATGAAAGGCGTGTAGTCGTCGCCGCTGGCGACCTGTGCCAGTGATTTGTAGTCGCACTTCTCAACGCCGGTCAGCAATGAACCATCCGGGTTGTGGCACTCTTCGTACTTGATAACATCGGCACTGTGATTGACGATGATGTCAAAGAATACTTTGATGTTCCGTGCGTGTGCCGCGGCAATAAATTCACGCAGTCCTTCATCACCACCCAGGTGTGGGTCGATCGAGGTGAAGTCCAATGTCCAATAGCCGTGATATCCCGCCGAATCTCCTTGCAGGGCCTTATTTTTCAGAATCGGTGTGAGCCAGATTGAACTGATGCCCAGATCTTCTATATAAGACAGTTTTGCGGTTAAACCCTGCAGGTCACCACCGTGGTAATAGCCGTCGCGTGTTTTATCAAAACCCCCGAAAGCCAACGGGTCGCTGATATCGCCTTCGTTGTTCATCGGGTCACCGTCGGCGAATCGGTCGGTCATGACAAAGTAAAAAACTTCATCTTCCAGCGCACGGGTTTTATAGTCACTCAGTTCTGGCAATGGATTGTTCTGCGCAACATGAATCGTGATGGATTTTTCGGTTTTCACTTTTCCATCATCCGCGACGATCACAATGGTATGACTGCCCGCGTCCGGGTTGGCTGGACTCATTTCGAGTTTGTTGTTGCCCAGATAAATCCAACCGGGATTATTTTCGATGTGGATGTCCAGCGAGTCGTTGTCGGCATCTGTCGCACTAAAGGTGACGAGTGTCGTTTCCAGCGCGTTTAAATTCAGAGTGGAAGAACTGAACTGTATGTCTGGAGCACTGTTGTTATCGGTGTCGGAAGGTTTGGATGAGTTGCATCCGGTGGCAAGCAAAACAGCGGCCGTGAGCGCGCTGACTACAAAACGTTTCTGGCTCATGATGACTTCTTTTTTTGTTTTTGGATTTAACGGCACTTATTCAGCCGTACTTCGTGCGCGTAGTGTATGAAGCAAGAGAGGGTAAGAACGGATAGAAAAAAAATAGGGTTGGATAAGCCAAAATTATTCCCGGGGGTGGGGATTTTTTAATCCGTACACGTCAACGGAAAATTTTTTTTAAAAAAATTCAAATCGACCGTTTTTCTTTCAATGCAGTATAAATTGCAATGATGATAGGCGAGAAAATGCTGGTCAATTTAAGTCGGATCGAGTCATGTCTGCAAAGGTCATGCGACAAAAAAACATAACAGGGTTCGAGAGATTTTTAACACTGTAATGCGCGAAATGTCCGCCTTTGGCTACCGCAGCAGGCATCCGGCTTCAGGTCATTTTTGCGTACTATAAGTTTTATGAATGGTATGAAAATCAACGGGTCCACTTTTTCCATCTTCAGGGTTTGGTGCTTCAACCCTTACCCACTTCTTTAACACCATATACTAAGCGCTGGATTTAGCCTCCTTTTAGCGAAGGAACGCAGTCTCGTTAAAGGATTTGGCTTCGCACAACAACAATACACTGGCGGAGTAAGAGCAATGAAGTTGAAGGCAAACAGGCTGACGGCAGCGGTTTTGACCGCGTCGGCACTCACGATAACCGGTTGCTTACCGGAAGTTCCCTATCTCGATCGCGATGTTCGCGACGATGTTTTCTATTTTGTCATGCCCGATCGGTTCGAAAATGGCGACCTCAGTAATGACCTGGGTGGCTTGAGCGGTGACAAATACATTCACGGTTTCGACCTTTTCTCGAAAGGGATGTACCACGGTGGTGACATGGTTGGCCTGGAGAGCCGGTTGGATTACCTGAAAGACCTCGGTATCACCGCAATCTGGATGACCCCGATTTTGAAAAACCAGGCTGTTCAGGGCAGCCCGGAAGACTTCAGTTCGGCTTACCACGGTTACTGGACGCTCGATTTCACGCAGATTGATCCGCACCTGGGCTCCAACGACGACTTGCAGTCACTGATTGACGCCGCGCACGAGCGCAATATGAAGGTGTACTTTGACATCATCACCAACCATACGGCGGACGTGATCAAGTACGAAGAATGCCATGACGCGGACGGCATCAGTAACGGCAAACCTTGCAGCTATGTATCGCTGGAAGAAAAGGCCAACGGTAACGGACTCACTCCGTTTGTTCCTGCAGGCATGGAAAACGCCAAGGTGCCTGAATGGTTGAATGATCCGCAGTATTACAATAATCAGGGCGACAGCACGTTCTCTGGTGAAAACTCAATCTATGGCGACTTCAGTGGCCTGGACGATCTGGACACCACTCAACCGGCAGTGGTCGAAGGGATGATCGACATCTTCAAAAACATCGTCTCGGAATTCAAGCCTGATGGCTTCCGCATTGATACTGTCAAACACGTCAACATCGAATTCTGGCAGCAGTTTTCGCCAGCGATTTTGGAGCACGCTAAGTTAGAAGGCATTCCAAATTTCTTCATGTTCGGCGAGGTCTACGACGGTAACCCGCAATATCTGAGTCAATTTACCACTGTGGGCAAACTGCCTTCCGTTTTAGACTTTGGGATTCAGGGTGCGGCAAGTTCCGTGTTTGCGAACAATGGCGGCACCCATGCGCTGAGCAATCTGTTTGCACAAGATGATGTGTACAGTGATGCCGACAGCGATGCTTCTCTGCTCATGAACTTCGGCGGCAATCACGACATGGGTCGTATTGGTATGTTCATTAACAATGGCAACCCGTTGGCCAGTGACGATGAAAAACTCGCCCGCGCAAAACTGTTTAACGCCTTTATGTTTTTCGCCCGCGGTATACCCGTCATTTATTATGGGGATGAGCAGGGTTTCACCGGTGACGGTGGCGATCAGGACGCACGTGAAGACATGTTTCCATCGATGGTCGACATTTATAACGACAACGATCTGATTGGTACTAACGCTACCACCGCAGTGTCCAATTTTGATCCGGAGCATCCGCTGTATCAGGCTATCGCCGACTATGCGGATGTCTATAAAGCGCACCGAACCCTGCGTTACGGTGTGCAGGTCAATCGCTACAGTGAAGATGGCGGCCTCTACGCTTTTTCACGAGTGGACGAAGACAACCGTGAATACCTGGTCGTGTTTAATGCGGATACCAGCAACCGCAGTTTGACTCTGCCCGCGACGGCAAACCTGTATAAGCCTGTGGTTGGTACGGACAAAGTGAAGGCCGATGCCGAGGGCAACATCACTTTGGACATCGCTGCGTTGGATTTTGCGATCTACCAGGCGGCGAGTCCCGCGCGTAAATCACCGAAATCGAATTTTACGCTGACCGGCGTAACCGATGGTGCTGCGGTGGCAGGTCGTGTGGATTTGAGTCTGGAGCTTGAAGAAGCACTCTCTGTCTTACCAACCTACACTGCGACTTTCGAAGCCTCAACGGATGGTGGTTTGAGTTATACCACTTTGGCTACCGACCGGACGGCGCCGTATCGCCTGTTCTGGCAAACCGGTGATCTGGCCGATGGTACCGATGTCATAGTTCGCGCTACGTTAGACAATGGCCAAGGCAAAACCACCACTTCGCAGTTGTCGATGATCATCGACTCCCGCGTTCCGGAAACGGTCACCGTCGATTACGAAAACGGTAACCTGCGCGATAGTCTATATGTCGCCGATCACAATGGTGGCTTGCAGGGACCGATCGCACTCGACAACGGTACCTTTACCTTCAACTGGGATGAAGACGACGACAGCCAGCTGTTGGTGTTTGTGAACCAAAATGGTGATGAGTTTGCCATAGACAAACCTGTGCAGATTACCCGTTCCAATATTGTGGCGTTGTCTGAAGAAAACACAGAAGGCAATCTGCAAGCTTACGTGTACGTGAACAACGCAGGTGATGTGGCCAAAGAAGACAACGACACTGGATTCCTGGCGACGGAATTGCCAATGGACGCAGGCGCGCCCGCACCGTTGGGTGATGACCTGAACGTACGAGGCGGGTTGAATGGCTGGGGTACCGATGCCATGACCTATGTCGGAAATCAGACTTATAAAGCACAAATTGTCGTCGACAAGGGTGACGTTGAATTCAAGTTTGCTGACAGCACCTGGTCGACTGTCAATATCGGTGGTCGTGTGTCTGAGTATGGTTTGGTGCGTGGTTCCAACCCAGGCAACCTGACCAATCATTTTGATGAACGTGCCCTGTATAACTTCTATTTGGTTTCTACAGAGCTTGAGGGGAATCCGGTTATCCTGCATTTCATCAACAAAGAAGTGGGACCGGTCGGTGAAACGCTCTTCGTCAAAGGTTCCTTAAATGGGTGGTCCAATGACACGCCGTTGGCTTATATCGGCAACAATACTTATGAAACGACGGTAGCGCTGACCGCAGGGGACTATCAATTCAAACTTGCGAACAGCGACTGGAGTTGGGAACGTGTCATTGCCGATGGACAGGCGGATCTGGATGTCGCAGAAACGGTTGTCACCAGTGGCGCTAACATCGCGCTGAACGCTCAGTACGATGCCAACTATACCTTCTCCTATCTGTACGACGAGACACTGACCGTGTCTTCCGATTACGTCAGCCCGGACGAGCCAGCGCTGCAAGTGGTTTTCAAGAAGCCAGACAACTGGGGTGACGCGATCAATATTTATTTCTGGGAAGCGGCTACGACGGAAACGCCAGCCTGGCCTGGCATCGCAATGACCGACTTAGGTGATGGCTGGTTTGGCTTTACCTTCAACGAAGGTTCCAACGCGGCCAACGTAATTTTCAATGATGGCGCAAACCAGACGGCGAACCTGTATCGCGATAAAAATGGTTGCTATGTGGACGCAACCTGGCAGGACAGCTGCCCTCCGTATCTCGGCGATTCAGAACCGGTTGATACCCTTTCGGTTCGTTTCGAAGCGCCAGCCAATTGGGCAAACGTCAATGTGTATTACTGGAACACGGCGCCCGTGACCGCCACAGTCGACTGGCCAGGTGTCGCGGCAACGCCGCTTTATGGCAATTGGTGGACGTTTGAATTTCCAGAAGGCGTAACTGCAGCCAACGTGATTTTCAATAACGGTTCAGGTGCACAGACCGGGGATCTCTATCGCGAGGGTGATGGTTGCTATGGGTTCGATACCGCAACCTGGAATGATGACTGTACTGTGTCGATGACCGTTTATTTTGAAAAACCTGCAGACTGGGGCACGGCATTGAACACCTACTTCTTCAATGCAACGGCGCCCAGCCCAGCTTGGCCCGGCAACGCAATGACGGATCTGGGCAGTAACTGGTACAGCTACGCCTTCCCGGACGGTGTTTTTGCCGCCAACGTTATTTTTAACGACGGCGCAAACCAGACCGCGGACCTGTATCGCGAAGGCGACGGTTGTTACGACCTGGCAACCGATGCCTGGAGTGACACCTGCGCGCATCCATAAGTTCGTAAACACTTCAAAAACCCAGCCTCGTGCTGGGTTTTTTATTACATCGAACCTTTCAAAACCGGCCTTCCGCTTTCAATATGTTCAGATTTTTTTCAATGTCTGGCAGCAGATCGGCGTTGTCTGCCGTTAGCCAGACATAAAAAGGCATGGTTAATAATGACTCTTCAATGATCCGTAGATCCATTTGTTCCGTCTGAACCTGTTCGGCGATGTCTTTGGTAATTGGCATGAAGTCGACCCGACCAGAAGCGATCATCTTCACAGATGCCAACATGGAATTCAGTTGGGTAACGTGTGCATTCATGTGCTGACCAATGGCATCAAACACACGGATTCCGCGTTGTCCTGCCATTCGTTTGCCCACCAGATCCGCTTTTGTGAAATACGGCGAATCAGCCCGCACCACCGCAAATACTTCCATTGTGGTTAAGACGACAGGTACAGGAACGGCACCGGGAACGATATCGTTAAAGTTTGCCAGCCGCATGATGTCAACATCGACTTGCCCAGCCTTGAATACTGCAATACCCCGCTCTGCGGGTATCACCAGCTTTTCTACCGAATGTTCCGCCATTCTGAACGCGTCGACAACGGCGCTGGATATGTGAGGGAAATATTGCTCCACCGTTTCGGTCGAACTGAGTTTCAGATCCCTCGCTGTACAGACTGCGCAAATTAAGGTTAAAGCTGCGACGTAGGGAAATTTAACCATGGTTACTTCAATCCGTTTTTTTGTGGGTGACTTTGCACGCTGAGTGTTTTTGTATTGCGCTAAAAACGACCTGCGGCTTTCAGAGCGGCCAGGTTTTTCTCAAGTTCGGGAAGCAGGTCGGCATTCTCTTTTGTGAGCCACACATAGAAAGGAATGGTCAGCAGTGGTTTGTCGATCAGGCGCACATCATACCCTTGGTCAATAAATTGCTGGCCGATGTCGCGGGTGACGGCAACAAAGTCAACCCGCTCGGCGGTCATCATTTTAAAGGTGGCTTCGATCGATTGCTGTTGCACTACGGTTGCGTTCATTTTATCGGCCACCATCATCTGCACCCGGGTGCCACGCTCAGCCGCCATTCGCTTACCGACTAAATCATCGACGGATTTAAAACCGGATCGTTTACGAACCATCGCCACCAGTTCAAGGTTGGTCAGTACAACATTCACGGGTATGGCATCGCTGACGATTTCATTAAAGGTTGCCAGACGCATGACTTCGGCATCCAGCTCGGACGATTTAAACATCACAATGGCTCGCTCGCCCGGAAGCAACAGTTTGTTGACTTGATGGCCCGCCATTTCAAACGCTTCCACAACCGCCGCAGACACACCCGGAAAATAGGTTTCTACGGTGGTACTGGTACCCAGTTCTATTGTTTTTGCTGAGAGGGTTGCGCAATGCAAACATAGGAAGACAGCAAACAACGTTTCTTTCATTATGTTGGTTTCCCCTTGAACTGACCAAAGTATAGTCGCTCATTTCTTAAGCGATACTGAACGGATGACCGGCTTGAAAAGCGCTTGTCATGGAATGTTGGAATAAAATCATGATGGAAATAATCAGTATTTGAACGGCGTTCTGGCGGATGCAAGAGCTGGCTTTTGCGCTAAACTGGTCTTTTTAACTCTGTTTGAGGCTGGGTATTTGAAGGCACGCGTGGACGCCAATTCGATCGGAAAAGAGCAATGGGTACAGGAAAATGTCCTGAGATTCTTGATGCAAAACGCGCTGTCATCGATTATTCCCAGCCTGATCGTGGTGCTGATTTTTTCGTGGGTAAACTGGTCACAACTGAAAGTATCCGTCGGTGCTGATATCTGGCTGGCATTGGCCCTGTTACTGGGGGGAGTTCGTTTATTCCATTATTATCGGTACGTGCAGCCAGACAATGGCTTGACCATTCGGCATTGGCTGGTCAGTTACCGGATTCTTGCCTTATTCTCAGGCCTGGTTTATGGCTTTATGACGGTATTGTTTTTTAAGAATGCCTCGACGCCTTTGCAGGTCTTGAATATGTTTATTGTGGTCGGCATGCCTGCCGCTGCTGTTGGAACTCACGCTGTCGACCGATACACATTCCGGATGTTCATGTTAGCCATCATCACACCTTCGGCTGTTGTTTTATATTTAACGGGTGATCCAACCTATCGTGTGGTCGCTTTTCTGATTGCCATCTTTACCTTTGTGATGGATCGCTCGGCGCGACAGTCAGCAACATCGATACGCGACAATTTTAATATGACGTTTGAGATGAGTTATCGCGCAACTCACGACCCTTTGGTCGGCTTGTTTAACCGTGAAGAACTGGAACATCAGTTTGAACTGCGCGCCCCTCGGTCTAAAAAAGCAATCGCCATGATGTTTGTCGATCTGGATAACTTTAAACCCCTGAACGATACACTGGGGCATCAGGCAGGTGATGACGCGTTGATCAAGGTGGCTGATATTATTAAGCACGCCATCCGTTCTGATGATATCGCTGCTCGATTGGGTGGCGATGAATTCTGCGTCATCCTGTTTATTCACGATGAAACGGATGTCATGGCGATCGCGAATCGAATCTGCGAAGACGTGGCCAACCTTAAATTTCCGGAGCAATACGGTGGTCTGAGCACCAGCATTGGTGTCAGCTACAACACCCAGACGCAGGTCAGTTTTTCACGGCTGATGCGGGTGGCTGACATGGCCTGTTACGAAAGTAAAGAAGCTGGCCGTAACCAGGTCACTCTGTTGCAATACGGTGTTGATGCTTAAGCGCCGCTTTAAGAAATCTGTAAATCTCTGCGCGTTTACTGGCAACGCGCAAAACGAAGCAAACACTGAAGAGAACGGTGGGCTTTTTCAGAACACTCAACAATGCTCAACGATTGAAACCATAGTCGCGTTCAACCTTCGCCACTCGAGTTTTGAAAGTTTGATACCATTTTTCCCGCCCGGTTTGTCGCGCCAGCTGATGCTCTGCGTGTTGTTTCCACGCGGCAATGGCGGCTTCATCCTGCCAATAGGAAATGGTAATGCCCAGACCATCGCGAACACTTTCATGACCCAGGTATCCCGGTTGTTGTTGGGCCAATTCAACCATGCGGTCGGCCATTTCGCTGTAACCGTCGACCTGATCCGACAGTTCATTGGTAAATATCACGGCGTAATAGGGCGGTGTTGGGGTGTTTGCTATGCTCACATTTCTTCCTTTAATGGTCGGGCTGCTTGTTGTATGCCGGTATCAAACCCGTCTATCGATTGATTGTTTTTCGCTGCCCAGTATTCCGGTAATACATCGTCACCTTTTTTTTGCCAGTGCTCGGTCAACGTGGTGCGCTCACCTTGGTACTCATAAAACGGAACTGCAAACCCACAACTCGATTGCACCTTATGGATGTGCAGCTCAAAAATCTGACGTGCACCCTGGGTTACAGGAAAATGGCTGATCAAGGTTTTCCATCGCGGGTCGGTGTTATGAACGGTATGTGCTTGCGCGTAAACCCGCAAAATAAGCGGTGCTTTATCGAAGCTGCACCACATTAAGGTCATGCGGTTTAGGCGTTTTAAGTGCGCTGCGGTTTCGTTGCCACTTCCGGTCAGGTTCAGCCAAAGCAGTTGATTCGGTGAGAGAACTTTGAGGCTGTCCACGCCCTTCGGCGACAGATTTACTTCGCCACGTTCAGCAGCCGTTGCGACGAAGAACAGATGTTGCTGGGCGATAAAGTGCTGATGTTTATCCGATAACTCCGTAAAGAATGCCGCCATGTCTTCGTATCCCTGTTGAAAAAACTGCTCTATAGTTACAGAAAATCACCAGAATTGGGAGGGTAGTATGATCGGTTGGAACGAGTCTGTTGAAATAGATGCCAGTGCGGCACATTGTTATGCCAAAGTGACCGACCTGGATGCCTGCGCGCAGTGGATTCCCCAGGTTGAAGGTATCGAAAAGCTGTATCAGGGTGAAATTACCGTCGGCAGTCAGTGGAAAGAGACTCGTCGCGAAGGCAAGCGAGTGCATACCATGACATTGGAAGTGTTTGAAAGTCATTCCCCCGCGCAAGGTCAGCCGCCTTTTATTCATTGTGCTGGTGCTGATATGAAGAGCATGAAAAGTTACTATCGGTTTATTTTCGACCCAACGTCAGATTCCACGTGCCGAGTAACGCTCGAAGCGCGGGTGGAGCCGAAGAATTTTGTAATGAAACTGCTCAGCAAATTAATGGTCAGTTTTATGCGTAAATCTGAAGCGGGTTTAATGCAACGCCTGAAAACATTCTGCGAACAATGAGGGTATTTGATGCATGGCTGAGACCATGATATTGCCTTCTAATCCCGCCTCGATGTTGCTTTTACGTCTCTATAGAGGCGCATTTGAAATGCCCCGTGCTGAGTTTGAAAGACGAGGTGTTACTAAATTACCGAATCCGCTTAAAAAACGGAGTTTTAGAACAAAACAGAGTCATGTAGTGCCCTGTTCCGAGGTTTTCCGCGAAAACTGACCCGTATCAAAGGAAAATTCTGAAAATGGGTCCAAACTGATTTTACCGTATTGCAAAAGGACGCATGCCTATGGCGTCTATCCTGCGAAAATATCCGACCTCTGCCCGTGTAGACAGCCTGTGTCGCACGCATCACGGCCGAGGCGGAATCCGGAAACACAACTGGCCCTAATGAATCCCCCCGCCGCACATCTTTGCATTGCCAATACAAACAATAAAAACACATCAGGAGACCACACTATGTCTGTCGAAAATATTCGCAACATAGCCTTTGCTGGGCAAGCAGGCGCCGGAAAAACCACTCTTATAGAACGCTTACTATTTACCACCAACACCATTCCGCAGATGGGTGAAATCGAAAAAGGAACGACCCTCTGCGATTACGATACGCAATCGAAAGACCGCCAGCATTCGCTCAATCCGACCGCGGTATTTTTCAGTCACAACGATCATCAGGTGAACGTGCTCGATACGCCGGGAATGCCCGACTTCATCGGACGTTCAATCAGCATTTTACCCTCTGTAGAGACCGTCGCACTGGTCGTCGACGCCAGCGATGGCGCCGGAATCGTGACCGAACGGATGTATAACGTGGCGGGTGACCGGAAAAAATGCCGGTTGATTGTAGTGAACAAGATCGACGCAGACGATCTGTTTTTGTCGGAATTACTGACCGAGTTGCAGGATGAGTTCGGTACCGAAGTTCTGCCGATCAATTTACCGGATGAAACCGGCACCGAGGTGATCGATTGTTATTTCGAACCTGCCTACGATACCTCAACGCTGTTCAGTTCTGTGCAGGAAGCCCACGACGCCTTGGTAGATCAGGTTGTCGAGGTAGACGAGGCGTTGATGGAAGTGTACCTGGAGCAGGGTCAAACTCTGAACCCGGAACAATTGCATGAGCCCTTTGAACAGGCGCTGCGCAGCGATCATCTTATTCCATTGTGTTTTGTGTCCGCGAAAACCGGTGCCGGTGTGGATCTGTTGTTAAAAGTGATCACTGAACTGATGCCGACGCCGCTGGAAGGTAACCCTCCGCTGTTTTATAACCACGACGAGCCGGTCACCTTAAAGCCATCGCTCGATGATCATGTGATTGCGCATGTGTTTAAAGTGGAAATAGACCCGTTCATGGGGCGGTTGGCCATGTTACGCGTACATCAGGGCTGCATTACGCCCGACAGTCAGCTGTACATTGGCGAAGCCAAGAAACCCTTTAAGGTGGCTCACCTGTTTCAGTTGCAGGGTAAAGAACGTATTGAAATTCAGCGTGCGGTGGCGGGTGACTTGTGTGCGATTGCCAAGCAGGATGATCTGGCATTCGATGCCGTACTGCACGACTCACACGATGAAGACCACTTCCATCTGAAATCGCTGGAGTTGCCGCCACCGATGTTCAGTATGGCCATTCACCCAACGCGCCGCGGCGATGAGCAGAAACTGTCCGAGACGTTGAAGAAAATCGTGGCAGAAGATCCCAGTTTAATGGTGACGCACCGTGCCAGTTTGAATGAAACCCTGCTGACCGGTGTGGGTGAATTGCATCTGCAGGTCGCCATTGACCGTATGGAAGAGCAGTTTAAGTTAACAGTTGAGACCTCGGCTCCGTCCATTGATTATCGTGAAACCATTACCAAACCCGCCGAAGGGCATCATCGTCATAAGAAACAAACCGGTGGTGCCGGACAGTTTGGTGAAGTTTATCTGCGTGTGCGACCGCTAAAACGGGGTGAAGGCTTCCGCTTTGTTGATAAGGTTGTCGGAGGTGTGATTCCCGGCTCATTTATTCCCGCTATCGAAAAAGGTATCCGGCAAATCATGGAAGAAGGCGCTATTGCTGGATTCAAGATGCAGGATATTGAAGTCGAGGTCTACGACGGTAAACACCATGCGGTGGACTCAAAAGAAATTGCCTTCGTCAATGCCGGTCGCAAGGCATTCCTGGCCGCAGTGAAAGACGCGCACCCCATCATTCTGGAACCGGTCGTGGACGTGCAGATCGCCATACCCAGTGACTGTATGGGCGATGTGTCTGGCGACATGGCCACGCATCGTGGGGTGATTACCGATACCCGTATCGAAGGGAAAAACAAGACCTTGCTGCGCTGTAAAGCTCCGCTGTCGGAAATGAGTGATTACTCACATCGGCTGAAATCACTGGCCAGCGGCGAAGGCAGTTTCACCTTGGAATTGTCTCACTTCGACCCGGTGCCGCAACAAACGCAAATTGAGTTGTGCAAAGGCTATGAGGTTAAAGAGCTGGCCTGAGGCGGTCATTAGCAGACGGGTTCGCATCAGCGCGCGGACCCGCTGAAACCCGTCTAAACTCCTAAAAAACCGTGGGAGTTGGGTGTGACTTTATTAGACTTGTTTGGTTACGTTGGGTCGGTGCTGGTCGCCATTTCATTGATGATGTCGAATATCAAGCGCCTGCGCTGGATTAATCTGATCGGTGCGTTCATCTTCAGCACCTATGGCTTTCTCATCGGAGCTATTCCTGTGTTTCTGCTCAATGGTTGGATCGTTCTGGTCGATATCTACTATCTGGTGCGGATATACCGGTTTCAGGACGACTTTGACATGGTCCGGCTCAGCTCGGTTCACACCCCTTTGTTTGATCTGCTGATGACCCGTTACGGAGAAGACATTCTCACGTTTTTCCCTAACGCTCAGGTCGATCAATTGGACGACGCCGTGGCTCTGCTTATCTTCCGCAACATGAAGCCCGTGGGTCTGTTTGTCTATCGACGCAACCCGCATGAACCGGCAACGATTGAAGTGCTGGTGGACTATGTCATCCCGGAAGCCCGGGATTTCAAAACCGCGCGTTTTCTCTTTGACCGGCACTCCACGCAGTTGCGTGCAGAGGCGATTAACACCCTCATTTCAAAATCCCAAAAGCCAGGTCATATTGCGTATTTGAAAAAGATGGGTTTTGTCGAAACGCCCCAAGGTTATGTATTAGACTTGCGCTGAATGCTACGGCATGGATGAACGTTCTGGAAAAGGATAGATGGATGGAATGGAAACCGTATGATTTTCCTACCCTGCAGCGGGCTCTGGCTGGATTTGAGGGCTGGTTTTTGGCTGGGGGGCAGTCAATGTCGATGTTTTTCAACGCAACCTGGCGTGATCATGGTGACATCGACGTTGGTGTATTCGCAGACAATTTTCAGCCGCTCCTGTCGTGGCTGTCTGCTCAGGGTTTGGCGGTGTCATTATGTGAACATCAGCAACTCGTCCCGTTTGTGGGACAGGCTATTCCGACACACGTTCATAATGCCTGGGTCAGTGACAGCGTTGCTCATCGGTTTGAGGTGCTGAGCTATCCCGTTCAGGACGATCGGGTGTTGTTTCGGCGCAACCCGTCGGTGAGTTGGGCGAAGCCGGATTTTGTTATTCAAAGAGGGAACTTTCTCCTCGTCAACCCGTTGGTGACACTCGCCTTTAAATACACCACAAACGAATTACGCCAGAAAGACCAGGCCGATATCGATTACCTAATAAAAGCGTTCAGTGACGGTATATAGTGAACGGTTTCTTGATCGGAGAAGGAGGCATATTGTTCGACTCACCCTACCGGGTGAGTCCCCTTGAGCTGAAGGGTCAGGTTCATTTATGACGTTTAACGTAAGGTCAATTAGGGCGAATTGACGATGACGGAAATAAAATCTAAAAAAAAAGTTAAAAATAATTCAAAAGGATGTCGGAAATCGCGTGGCTGGTTCGTCATAGGGATAACCAGTGACAATACAGTCGCCGGATCATGCAAATACACCAGGAGAGAGATCATGCAATTTTTAGCCTTAATTTACGACAATGAAACCGAAATGGCCGCCAAATCTGACGAATGGAAAGCCAAAAACTTTCAGGAATGGATGGATTACACCCAACTATTGAAAGATGCGGGTGTCTTTGTTGGTGGTGATGCCTTATTGCCAACCAACACCGCGACTTCAGTTCGCATTAGCGACGGTAAGGTGGTCGCCACCGATGGCCCGTTCGCAGAAACCAAAGAGCAGTTGGGTGGTTATTATTTGTTTGAGTGCAAAGACGTGGAAGAAGCCATCCACTTCGCCAGCAAAATGCCCGCTGCGAAGACCGGCACCATCGAAGTACGTCCGGTTATGGTGTTCGATCAGTAACCGATGTCGGATGTGCATCGCCAATTACAATTGGCATACCCACAAGCGTTTTCGATCTTGCAGGCCAGCCTGCAAGATTGGGCGCTGGCCGAAGATGTTCTGCAAGATGCGGTAGAACGGGCCTTGCTGAACTGGCCGGGGAATATGCCATCCAACCCGGTGGCTTGGCTCATTACCGCCGCAAAACACCGCGCCATAGATCAATTCCGGCGGGATCGTAAACAAGAACCCTTCGAACAAGACGAAACGGACCTTCCGGAACGGTTGCGCAGTAAGGATCTCAGTGAAGATGTCCTCGGGGATTCCATCGGTGATGATGTGTTACGGCTGATGTTGGGGTGTTGTCACCCCGCGTTAGCGCCGGAAACGCAGCTGGCCCTGACCTTGAAACACGTAATGAGTTTTACCACCGCAGAGATCGCCAGTGCGCTGCTCGTATCGGAGAAGTCCATGGAGCAACGCCTGACGCGCGCCAAGCAGAAAATCACCGCGCTGCAACTGTCTTTCGATTTACCGTCCACGCAAGAACTGAACGAGCGGTTGCCCGTGGTTCTGCACGTGCTTTATCTGCTCTACAACGAAGGCTACAGCGCGACAGCGGGTCTTCAGGTGCAACGAGCAGACCTTTGTCGGGAAGCCATACGGCTGACGCGCTGGCTTCATACCCTGATACGGCATAAGGCCGGTATCGTGTATGCCGAACTGTTGGGCTTGTTGGCTCTGATGATTTCGCAGCAAGCCCGAGCGCAAGCGCGAAGCTCCGCGGAAGGCGAGCTGATTTTGCTGGCCCACCAAGACCGCACCCGATGGGATCGTCAGGCCATTATTGAATCACAGGTTTTGGTCGAAAAAGCGCTGAGAATGGGGCGCGTTGGCCCTTATCAGATTCAGGCTGCTATTTCCGCGTTGCACAATCAAGCCGCCAGCTATGAAGAAACGGACTGGACTCAGATCCGGTTGTTGTATCAGACTCTGTTGCGCCAGCAGGATACGCCTGTGATCCGGCTCAATTACGGTATCGCCTTAGCCAAAGAGTTTGGTGCTGAGCACGGCCTGCGTTTCATTGAAACCTTGCGTCCATCCTTAACAGATTACCTGCCATTTTATGCCGCCATTGGTGCATTGCACCGCGATCTTGGGCAACACGCGCACGCCATAGGTGCGTTCGAGCACGTTGTTCGGTTGTCTGACAACGCCGCTGTCAGCGCCCATTTTAAGGCGCAAATTTGCCAGCTGTCGGGCAATAAACCGGATCCTGAATGAGTGTTATAGCTTTCTGCTATGAGATTAATTAAATAAGCTTTATTGTTTATTTATTTGCAGAGGCCTACAGTGAGGACATCTGCACAAAACAGGAGTCAGGGATCATGAACACACCTTTACAACATCCGGATTTCGGCAATGGATTGACTAATCACGAACCAATGGTTGTCAGCGCATTAAAAGAGCTGGGCGCCAGCACAATTCATATTGCCCGTTACCAGGCCATGATGGCGGAAAAGATCCGCTGGGTGGACGCGCAGGCTATTGCCATTGAGAACGACAACGATCTGAAAAGCTGGCTGGGCAAAACACAGAATTACGTAGGGTTGCACGCTTACATGGAATCTCAGCAACAACGCTTGGGTAATCGGTCTTTAGTCAACCGCTATGTCCCCATGCTGGCAAGCGGTATTACGGGCGGGGCATTGCATCCGGTGATTCGTTTGGGGCACGCAGTGCACGACGAAAACGATGGCGAAATTGTCGCTGGGTTAGCGTATTGGGCATGGGCTTACCAATCGCTTCCCTTTCCGCAGGCCGATACCGGAACCGGGGCGGATGTCTCTCTGGCGACTGTGATCGAGCATCTGGTGGACGAAGTGGATTGGCCAACGGAGCGCATTAACAGACCGACCATTACGGAAGAATTTGCAGTCCTGACAGCTTTGCCGGCGTACCAGCATTTGCGCTTTAAAAAGGCGACGACGGCGTTAAGCTTTGACGCTCTGCGCACCATGGCGATTTCCGCTTTGTGGATGCACGACGATTTTACTCTGCTGCACGGCGTGACCGGTATGTTGGCTGCAGAACGGGTCAGCCAATGGTTGGATGACAAAACTCTGTTGTTGCAGCCTATGTGGAAAGCACTGGTTGTAGCCTGGTTATCAAAAGGTTTGCGTTGGAAGACCATGCCCGCGACAAACAGCACGCCGGTCTTGTCGCTGACCCAGCTGAAAACCCTGGCCGCGCACGGTACGCGCGATCATACCGTGAAATTGGTGGCTGCTTGTCTTGCCTACTACCAGCAAACAAAAAACCAACTTTTTTGGTTGGTTGCCGAACGGGAAGTCATGAACGATGCGCAGTTACAGCCGATGATAGGCAACCTCCAGGCGGAAGTACTGTGACTCAGGTACGTATCGCTATTGTCTATTTCAGTCAGCATGGCAGCACGCAGCAATTGGCTGACGCCGTCGCGAAAGGGGCCGCAGAGTACTCTGGAATTGATGTGATTAGCTACCGGATTGAGGCTTCCACGATGGTCGCTGGCCGCTTTGTCGACAAGGATCTTTTTCAGCAATTGTCGTCCGTCGATGCCATCATCATGGGGTCGCCAACCTATATGGGCGGCGTAGCCGCCCAATTCAAAGCATTTATTGATGCCACCAGTGATGTGTTGTCAGAACAACGGTGGGCAAACAAGATAGCGGCGGGTTTCACCTGTGGCAGTGGTATAAACGGTGATCAAACCGCCTGCCTGCAAGCGATGAATACGCTCGCCAGTCAGCAGGGAATGCTCTGGGTGGGCTTGGATGCGGCACACGGAGTTAGAGATCAAGGCGTGAACCGGCTTGGGTGTCAACTCGGGGTTGTCGCACATGTGACCAGTGGTCAGCTTCACCCGACAGACCGAGCGAGTGCACGTTACTTGGGAACGCGTGTAGCCGCCGTTGCCATTGCCAGCAAACCGTTACGACCATCAATTTGTAATATAGGTTGAGGCAATCGTTGAGTAATAGAAAAACGGGAAAGGCGATCTATACTCTTCTTGATGACCAGTTAGACCATCTGCTACGCCGATGCTCAAACGGGTATCCGTTTCGGAACGTAACCGGATGGACCGATGATAAAACAGTCTTTCGAGAATTCTCCAGCAGCAACACAGACACCCATGCATACAAGGCTGTATCAGGTCATGGGGTTGATGCTGGTTGTTGCTACCGTCATGTTTGCCTTGGGGATATACGTCACGGAAGTGATGAATAACGTGCGCGCCTATGTGCGCGGTGAAAATCTATGGGCAAAAGCACAGAACAGCGCGGTCACTGAGCTTTACCGTTACGTGTATACCTCCGACCCGGTGCACTTTGAAAACTTTAACCATAGTTTGACTGTTAATTTAGGGGATCGCTTAGCGCGGGAAGCTCTGCAATCAAACCCGGCGGACAGAGAACAGGCGCGGATTGGTTTCCTGGCCGGCGGCAATCATCCGGATGATATTCCGGGCATGATTTCATTCTTTCTGATGTTTCACGATGTTTACTACTTGAAGAAAGCGATTGAATATTGGAGCGAAGCCGATGTCTTGATTGAACAACTTCAGGCTTTAGCCAAGAACCTCGAAGTTGCGATCCAGCAAAATCAACCACAACGGGTCGCCGTATTGCTGACCCAGCTGGATGCCTTGGATGCCCGACTCACCGAAAAAGAACTGCAGTTTTCCGACACGCTTGGTGACGGCGCCCGCTGGATAAAACTGGTTCTGACCTGGATTAACTCCGTTTCCTTTTTGCTGCTATTGCTGGTGGCTTTTTTGTTTTCCAGAAAAATCGCTCGGCAACTTCACCGTACCGAGCTGGAGTTGCGGATCAGCGATAATCGCTTCACCAGTTTGTTTCAGTCCGATCTGGTGGGAATGTATGAATTTCACTTTGATGGCCGCATTCTGGATGCAAATGATAGTTTCCTGCAGATGTTGGGCTACCAAAAAACGAATGTCAGTGAGCACGAACTCAACTGGCAGTCGTTAACCCCTTTGCGCTACGCTGAGTTGGATCACAAAGCGATTGCTGAGTTGCGTGAAACAGGGGCATGTAACGCCTACGATAAAAAGTTTTTGCACATAGATGGTCATAAGGTTCCCGTGTTTATTGGCAGTGTTATGTTACACGGCGGAACCGGCCTGGCATTCGTGATTGATCAAACCGAGAAGCATCGCATGGAGCAGGAGTTGCGTCTGTCCGCCATCGTTATGGACCACAGTCAGGACGGCATTGTTATTCTTGATGAAAATCAGCATGTCATGTCTTCGAACGAGGCATTTTGTAAGCTTGCGGTCTGCACGACTGAGAAATTAGTTGGGCAGGTATTTTCCATCACCCATGACCAGATGGAAGAGGAGCAGCGTTTTGCTATTACCCGCGCCTTGAAATACAAAGAAAATTGGGAAGGGGATATCGATTTTAAAACCACCCAAGGTGACCTGGCGCCAGTGCGGTTGAGTATCAGCATCGTGCAGGATGACCAACACGATTACGGCCAGTATGTTCTCATGTTCAGTGATATCAAAACCCGCAAAGCGGCAGAGGATCGTCTTAAGCACATGGCCAATTTCGATACCCTGACTGGCATCGCTAATCGTTCACTCTTTCAATCGCGCTTGCATCGGGCCATTGCGCGAGCTCAACGACATGATAAAGAATGCGCCATTCTGTTTATCGACCTGAATAAGTTTAAACCGGTTAATGATCACTACGGTCATGAGATTGGCGACGGTTTGTTGATGCAGGTCGCGCAGCGGCTAAAGACTTTAATGCGTGAAGTTGATACGGTTGCGCGCATCGGTGGTGATGAGTTTGTTGTCGTCATTGAAGATATTGATGATCACGACGTTATTAAGGACATTGCGCAGCGCATTATAGATTCGGTTGGTGAGCACTATGTTATCAACGGCATTGATATCGCCATCAGTTGCAGCGTTGGAATCAGCGTGTACCCACACGATGGCCTGAACGATATTGAACTGACCCGTTCAGCGGATATAGCCATGTACGCAGCGAAAGGCAGTGGTGAGGGTCGTTATTTTTTCTTTTCAGATCGACGTGAGGCGCGCAAAGCCGGAATCGCAAGTCATTCGGAAATCATGAAGGGCACTTCTTGAAAGTTCATCTGACTCAGGACACTCGCGGGCAAAGTTAGAAATTTTCTTAAGCCTTAGCGGTCTTTCGTGTTCGCCGGGTTCCCTTGCGTTTGCGAAAACTTTTTGCAGTCCCTAATCCATTCAACCCTTTTGGGATAATCGACCGGCTTTCAATCGTCATCTGTTTTAATGATTCGGTTAGCGGCGACATCAGTGCCTCATATTTTTGTTCGCCTTGGGCGATGGCCGACAGCGTGGACTCCCACTGAGCGGTCATATCCGGTAAGGTTAAGGCTTCTGGTAAGGCGATGATAAAGGCTCTGCCGGATTCGGTTGCGGTAATCGTCTTGCCTTTGCGTTGCAGAAACCCCCGCTTAAACAACAGTTCAATAATGCTCGCACGTGTTGCTTCTGTACCCAGCCCATCGGTGTCTTTTAAAATTTTGCGTATGTCCGGATTGCTGATATGACTGGCAATTCCTGTCATCGCCGCGAGCAGTGTTGCATCGGTAAAGTGAGCCGGAGGTGAGGTGTGTTTTTCTTGTAATTGGCCATCCAGCGATTGCAAGATGTCACCCTTATTCAGGTTCGGTAATGGCGGGGCATCTTCTTTCTTGCGTGGGAACAGCGCTTGCCAACCAGTCTCGAGAACTTCATTCGCCTTTGCTAAAAATTCCCCGCCTTGAATGTGTATCGTTGCGCGAGTAGCTGCAAATTCATAGACCGGTAAAAACTGAGCTAAATAGTTTCGACATACCAGACTGTAGATTTTCTGTTCTTCGCCATTCAGGCTGGTGCTGGATTTCAGCGTAGGAATAATCGCGTGGTGCGCCCCGACCTGTTTGTCATTCCACGCTCGGTTTTTTTGTTGAAACTGGAAGCTGAACACCTCCCATGGTTGCTTATTCAGGCCGCTGATGGTTTTCTGTATTGCACCGAACACCTGCGACGCTTCGCGATGATGTTCTGAGGGCAGGTACCGGCAGTCGGAACGAGGGTAGGTAATTACTTTGTGTCGTTCATATAAGTTCTGACAGGTATCCAATACCTGTTGCGCGCTCATACCGAAAGCCTTACCCGCGTCTATCTGTAAGGCCGATAAGCTGTAAGGTAACGGGGCGACCTGTTTTTTCTGTTCGCGTTTTACCGTTGTTACGCTGGCCGGTTGATTGGAGATACGTTGCACTACATTTTCGGCTAAGGGTTTCGACAAATTGCGACCTTGTTCGTCCAGAAACCGCTGACACGCTTCGCTGGGTTGCCACTTGGCCATAAAGGCATCACCCGACTCTGTGCGTAACGTAGCCCACACATCGAAGTAGGGCACGCTGACAAAGTTTTCAATGGCTAAGTCCCTGCGCACGACCAAACCCAGGATAGGAGTTTGCACCCGCCCAACGGATAATACGCCCTTATAGCCTGCTGTTTTGCCTTGTAATGTGTAAGCCCGAGTCAGGTTGATGCCATACAACCAGTCGGCTCGCGAACGCGCTAACGCTGACGTTGACAGAGATTTGAAATCTCGGTTATCCCGTAACTGGGCCACGGCTTTGCTGACCGCTGCGGGGTTTAGGTCATTGACCAGGCAACGCATTACCGGCTTGCTGTTTTTAGTATCGATAAAGTGAATCAGCTCATCCACCAACAGCTGACCTTCGCGGTCCGGGTCTCCCGCATGAACCAGGGTATCGGCTTGTTTGATCAGCTTACGCAGTACACCAACCTGCTTCGCTGTTTTTCCCTTCACCTTTAACTGCCATTGGTCGGGAACAATCGGCAGGTGCTCGTGTGACCACTGCTTAAACGTCGGGTTGTATGCTTCCGGCTCTTGTTGCTCCAGCAAATGCCCGATACACCATGACACTGTATCGCCATTTGCGGCCACGATGTAGCCATCTTCTTTTTTTTGCGGTTTGGGCAGAACCGCTGCGATAGCTCGCCCCAGACTAGGTTTTTCAGCAATAAATAAGCGCATGGTGTGTCATAGAGTTAAGATACTGTGTTTATATACAGTATTTTGCTTGTGTCGGTCAAGTGACAACCGCGATCAGTCGGTAGTGAATCAGTTGAAACGTGCCCTATATCCTATGATTATGTCTGATTCGTTCTAAAGAGGTGCATTTATGACGGCAATACGCTTACAGCAATTCTATACCATCGTCGTTGTAACCTGGCTTGTTGTGTTATTGACAGGGTGCGGCACTCAATCATTAAAAACGCAGCCTGCTGCCACCAATGAAATCCGGCCTCAGCCTGCCGTCACTGCAGAGCCTGACATTGTTTCATACTTGCCAGAGTCTACAGACGGCTACCAATATCTAGTGTCCTGAGTCAGGAGTTCGCATGAATTCAGCGTGCCACTCAAGTTCTATAGCTAGGCGTGTCTCGCAGTCAATGGTTATTCCATTGTCAAGAGACAGAACGACGCTAGAGAGCTTGAATGACATGCCCGAAGGGAGCGAATGGAAAACACTATTACGGCGTTGCACTTCTTGAAAAGATCTCGATATTCTCTACGAAGAGCGCCTTGTACTAGCGCTTCCCATTCGCTCTGAAACGATACGAACTTCCGATTCAGGACACTGAGTTTTCATGTATACGACGAAGGACTTGGTTACTCTGTTCGTTATTCGAGATCGGGTGAATCGGTCCACAAAGCGGATTTCTATATCTGGCCAGTGGACGATTCCGTGATTCCACTAGAGCACAAGGAAAAAGTCTATCAAGTGGCAAAGTGGAGCCTGCAGGACATTGTCTCCGCACAAGACGCGGGTCTTTACAGCAATATTGACATACTCAGCAGTCAGGAAGTCAGCAGCGGCGGTTTCGTATTTATCGTTATCAAACTCCGCCTGGTCCAGGAAAATCTCGCTCTGTATTCACATCTCGTCGTGACAGAACATCAAGGGCATTTTGTGAAAGCACGGTTAACCCTAAAAGACAATGACACGAATCGAGCGCGAAAGGACGCTGAAGGTTTTATTAACACTATGTTCAACGTCATTTTAAATTATTTGGCACAGACCTCTGTTTAATGTAGAGCGTCGCTGTGTGTATCGTTGGTACTGGCAAAGCGCTATTAAATGGGGTTTGAACATTCAACTTTTTCGTGATGTGAGCGCGAACTGGGTTTCGCTTTGTTCACATTCCGTGGCTGTTAGCCCCAATGGGGTGGGTTTCAGAAAAACAAATCGAATTCGCGTTCAATTCGTTGTCGCCGGATAATGCATTGAGATCGGTCTCCCAATGGGAATTTGGTCCAAAACCCAAGCTTTGCCACTGTGCAAACGTAAGTGCGTTGTTTTGGCCAAAAAGAAATGCGTCATCGGTTGAAGGGCCGATCCAGCAGTTTCCATCCGCAGTCAACAGTTGAGCGGGAATGTCCTCTGTTGGGGTGTAACGCCAAAGGGTGACCGCGTTGGCAGGGCTGTTATTGGTACTGAAGCCAGAATCGGATTTAATCACATTGTCTGAAAACTGAATGCCGGAATCTTGCGCGTAGGTGGTTTGGATTTCCAGGTTTTCGACACTTGCATTCAGCACTGTGTTGCGCTGGATTATCATGTCACCCTTCGTATAGTCATTCGGGTCCGCGACGCCCACATAAATGGCGCTTTGATTATTGCGGAAATGATTGAACTGAACCAGCGAATCATCATCTGCTCCACCGAACCCAATGACGCTGCTATCGTCTACATTGCCGTGAAAGACCGCCGAACCTGCTCCGGCATGCTTAATTTTATAACCGACAATGCTGCCTTCTGAATGGCTGTCAATTACAAAGGTATTGTCGTCAGTGTTGTCGGCGTAAACGAGGAAGTTACTGCTGTTCCAATGGTCACTGGTGCGATCATAGTTATCGATGGCTGTGCACCGATGACAGATAGTACGGTTACCACGCAGTAAGAAACCGGTGCAGTTTTCACTGCGACTCCAGTCAGCATCTTTCACGGTCACCTCTTGCGCGATGTTGTGATGACCACCTAACATCATACCTGCTCGTTCACCCACCTGTGCGTTGATAACGGTCAGATTCTTGTACAGCCAATAGCTGGCATTGAATGTCCAGAAGCCATGCCCGCCGGCGTCCAGAATAACCTCTTCACCCGGATACCCCATAACAACAAAGGGCTGTTGAGGATTTCCATGTGCCCCGTTGGTGGGAGATACTTTACCGTTGGTTTCCCAGACCCAGGTTTCCTGATAGGTGCCGCCACGTATGACCAACGTGCCTTTCCCCAGTTCAGCGAGTTTACTAAGGCCTGTTTCAATATCTGCGAATGGGGCGATTATCGTTCCGGGATTGTTGTTATCGCCATTTGGCGCAACAAACAGAAAATTAGCGTCGTCGACATAGAGTGTTGTGGATAGTGTTACCGGTTTCTGTTGACCATCATCAACACTTATTTGAAACGTGTAAGCGCCTTCCACGTCTTGTGCGGGCCAGTGAATCGTACCTTCACTATTGATCGACATTCCGGCCGGTGCATCAATCAGGGAGAACGTCAGTACGTCGTTCTCTTGGTCAAACGCAACCATGGTGAAGTTCAGTGGGATACCGGTATGCGCGTAGACCGGGGTTGGCCAGAATACAACCGGCGCTGCACCGGTGCCTTCCGTGTTTTTTGTGTCGGGTATTTGCTTTGACGGCGGCTGAGCTAAATCGCAACCCGTGAGAAAAGGTATAGTGAAGAGTAATAGGCTGACGAATATCCGTTTGCAATTCAAAAGGCTTTGTCCTGAAGATAGTCCCGAAAACTTGATGTTAAACCAAAGTGAACGGTGCCTCTGAGGCTTTCCTCACAAATTTCCAGGTAAACGAACACCTATGCTATCCGTGAACTGGTAGCGGGTGTCCGCTGCCTAACTCCACCGACTTATATCAGGGAACGGTATTTCCAGCGCATAGCAAAGTCGTATGAGTTGGGCCTCATGCACGGTTTCATGCTCCAGTAAATCCAGTAGCAAGGTCAGCTGGTTTTGCGACGGGGTGTCGAGTTGGTTGAACGCCTTTAAACAAACCTCTGTGCTGGACTTTAGCGCTTTCTGGTAGCTAGCTAAGCTTGCATCTTCATCCAGTGAACACGCAAAACCCTGCCATTGACCGGCCGCTAAGGCTTTTGCATAGCTTTCACGCGCGCCGACTACACACCAAAGGTGTTCAGCAATGGTTTTGTATTTTGGCAAATCAATGCGAATGTGTAACTGTTCGGCGTCTATGGATTCTGCCAGTGAGTTAAACAGCTGAAACTTATTCGACACTCGTTCTTGAACTTGGGTAATCATGCTGGGTGCCGGGACATCATAAAGTTCAAATTGCTTTTAACCGCAGGCCACTCATTTTCGATAATCGAGAACACCACCGTATCGCGATAGGTGCCATCGGGCATAATTTTGTGATTACGCAATACCGCGTCTTGCTTAGCACCAAGGCGAGCAATCGCATTACGTGATTGCCGGTTGTGCCAATGGGTGCGAAACTCCACGGCTATACACTGGAGGGTTTCAAACGCATGGCGTAACAACAGGAACTTCGCCTCGGTATTGATGCCGGATTGTTGCACACTCTGTGCGTAAAAGGTCGCGCCAATCTCCAACCGACGATCGGCAAAAGCAATATTCAGAAACCGCGTGCTGCCTACTACCTTTCCGCTTATGTTTTCTACAATGGCAAAGGCATTGGCCGTGCCCGCTTGTACGTCTCGTAGTGCTCCCTCAATGTAATCGCGAGTACCCTCCGGTGTCGGTACCCCGGTATACCATAGCTCCCATAACTTCCCGTCGCTGGCGGCCGCAATCAGTGCATCGGTATCGTTTATTGAAAGCGGTCGCAATGTCACCCGGTTACCGGTGAGCGTTACAGGTTCAGACCATGGAAACGTCATGTGTTTAATCCTTAGTTGAGCAGAGACTAGAAGGCGTATTAAACCGTTTTGCATTCGAAAATGCACGCGCCTAAAACGATAGTTGAGTAACAGTGTTTTGACTGCGTCGTTTGTATTTCTTGTTGAGTTGCCATTGCGTAACGTATTAAAGTAAGTGTGCGTTTGTTGTTAGTTGAGTAAGGATGTTTGAGTTATGCTGGTGGGTTCTTGTTTGTGCGGTAGCGTTGAGTTTGAAATTACAGGCGATCTGCCAGATTTTTATCAGTGCCATTGTTCATTGTGTCGCAGGCTTTCGGCGTCAGCGTCCGATACCGCTACCTTTCTCAACAAAGAGCAGTTTCGGTGGCGAAAAGGGGAGTCGAATATCCGGCAATTCGCGCTGCCTTCTGGGTATCGCTCTGACTTTTGTTCAACCTGTGGTAGTACGGTACCTCATGCGATGGGTAATCAAACACAGGTCTGGGTGCCCGGAGGTTTACTGCCGGGCGATGTGTCAAGCCGGGTGACCTATCACCTGTACGTAGGTTCCAAAGCGCATTGGGATGAGATCGGTGATTCTGGCACGCAACATCCTGAAATGCCTGACATGGATACTCTGAACGATATTCTGCAAAGAAAATCATGAAGTAGGATTCACTCAAAGAAGCAAAAGCATCTTTACCAGAAGACGCCATGTCAGTTTAAGCACTCTTTGAACGATTTCTGGTCCTTCAGGTCGATGACTGCGCTTTGTTGTGTGTTTTTAAAAGGACTCGTCATTCCCTGCAACACACGCCTCGCTCATCCTTCGATCTGACAGGACTGAGGTGATTCGAATTAATCAGAGTTGCCCAAGTGTCCTGAGTCTGAAGTTCGCAAGAATTCAGCGCGCCATTCAAGCTTTATAGCTAGGCGTGTCTTGCAGTCAATGGTTATTCCATTGGCAAGAGACAGAACAACGCTAGAGAGCTTGAATGACGCGCCCAAAGGGAGTTCATGGAAAACACTATTACGGCGTTGCTCTTCTTGAAAAGATCTCGATATTCTCTACAAAGAGCGCCTTGTACTAGCGCTTCCTATGAGCTCTGAAACGATACGAACTTCTGATTCAGGACATTAGTGTCCAGAGTCATCGGTTGAGTCAATTCTTTATTATTGGTCTTTATGGTGTTTTTTCTAAACGCCAATTCATGTGACTCAGTCCTAAATATTGGTACGCAAACTTTCTTTTTATTGTGGTCAACAAATGACCGGTGCTACGTTCCGCGCCGGAAGATTTGTCTCTGGCGAATGACCGGCGACATACGAGGCGAGCTGCGGTTTTCTGTAGAGCCAACCTCGTAGGCTTCCGACCAAAACAATAACAAAGGAACACTCAGACTATGCTAAAACGAAACCTGGTTATGGCGAGTATGCTCGCCGTTATTGCTGCGTCTACCGCGCACGCCGCGGTTCCCGCGAAACCCTCCATCAGCTGGATGCCGACAACCTATGACAGCGGTCAAAGCATTTCGATTACCTGGAACATGTGGTGGGGTACGAATGGCACACAATGGGCTGTCGCAGCCAATGGTGCCGATATTTGCTCTGCCACCATTGCAGCCAATGGCAACAATGCCCAAACCGGGCTATGTGTAGCCGACTTTGAAGCAGGAAGTTACTCACTGGTCGCTCGTTTATGTTCAGCAGACGGTTGCAGCGAGTCGTCGGCGGTGACAATTTCGGTGGCCGGTGCAACAGGTCCCGACCCTGATCCAGACCCGGATCTACCGGGTAGCGACTGCGGAATTCAAACGGATGCAAACGGAAAATACACACTGTGCCGATCCGATATTGAATCCTCGGAGTCCGCCAAAACCGCCAGTGATCTGTTCGTCCGGGTCAAGAAAGATATTCAGGTTTTACCCGAATCGGATACTCAGGCAATCGCGCCCGGGCGTTTAGCCAACCCGGAAAATGTCAAACGGGTAGAGCGTATTGTCACGCCTGCAGCTTTTGAATATATGTTTTCTATGCGGCACTCTGCCTATACCTATCAAGGCTTCTTGCAGGCCGTTGGCAAGTTTCCAGGCTATTGCGCAACCTACGAAGGAAAAGACTCTGATGCAATTTGCCGTAAGCTGATTGCGACACTGGTGGCGCATGGTGGACAGGAAACCGGCGCGCACGATCCCAACGCGAGTATCGAACAATGGCGTCAGTCAATGTATTACCTGCGCGAAGCGGGTTGTACCGAAGGTGCACCGGGCTGCGGCTACGATGTCACTTGTGATCCGAATTCCTGGCAAGGGCAAAAGTGGGCCTGCGGTGCGGGAAAACAATATTATGGACGTGGTTACAAGCAGTTAAGTTATAACTTCAACTATGGACCGTTCTCGACTGCTCTGTTTGGTGACTCATCGATTTTCCTGCAGGAGCCCGATAAGGTTGCCACGTCCTATTACCCCATTGCTTCGGCCATCTGGTTTACGGTGACACCTCAGTCGCCCAAACCTTCGATCCTGCACGTTGTGGATGGTACATGGCAGCCAAACGCGGTGGATGCCAGTCGTGGTATTAAAAAGGGCTTTGGCGCTACGACCAATATCGTCAACGGAGGCATTGAATGCGGTCAGTCAACCGATGGAATACATGAGAAGCCGCAGTCGGCCAATCGTATACAGTACTATCGCGGTGTCGCCGCGTATCTCGGTGTCGATATCGCCGCAGATGAAGAACTCGGTTGCGCAGGGCAAGACGCATATGTCGTAGAAGGCGCGGGTGGTTTGCTGCTGAACTGGGATCAAGACTGGCGTTATGTTGCTGAAAACCCGGGCGGAAAATCGTTTGAGTGTAAACTGGTGGGTTATCAAACCGCCTACAGTGCTCTCGAAGCTGGTGACTATGAGAAGTGTCTGGTGAAGTATTTCGATGTGACCATCCTCGAAAAATAAACTGGCCGGGCTGTTTGTGCCCGGTTTTTTCGGTTTTTTTTAACCTGTGTTAAGGCAGCTCGGATCGAGTTGCCTTTACGATGCGTAACGTTTCGAACAGAGGAGTTCAGAATGTTTCGCTCACATCGTTTCTTTACTGTGGTTGGTTTTGTCTTTACGCTTTTTTTGGGTATGGTGATGTCGGCTATTTGGCATGGTGAAACAGGCGTGGTTACCACTCGTTGGCTCGCTGAGTTACTGCCATTTCACGGCGCATCCATCGCTGCCATGCCCGAACCGCCCGATTACTATTTCACGATCGGTCGATTTACGGTTATTCCCTACCTTCTGATTATGCTTTTATGGCGACGGGTCGTGATTGCGCCACAACTTAAGTTGTGGGGAAGTTGGGTCTTGATTGTTGCAGTGATTGGCGATTTGACGGCCTATTGGCTCAGTGCCTGGACCGGTGTCGGTAGCCGAGCAATTGGCTTTTGGTTTATGGAAGTGCCATCGCTGCTGGTGCTGATATTGGGTTGTTTTGCATGGGCAATTTTTCAGCGTATCGTTCACCAAAAGAACGATGGACTGGTGCTAAGCTTGCCTATGGCCTTTGTTTTTACTGCCGCATTGCAATACTTACCGCATGGTTTTTTGCTAGCCTTGCTTATGTCATTGGCCATTCATGTGCATTCCAACACGTGCGCACTTCCAAGAAATGTTTCACTGCGAGTAGAGCCGGGCGTTGTTACTCCCGTGGGTAAAAAATTGTGTACGTGAAATAAAATGCAAGAAAGTTTGGTCGTTAATCTGTCATCTCAACGCAGTGGCCGGTGATGTTTCCGGACAAAAGAAGTTGGAGAAATATATGAGTCAATCATCGACTCGACAATTGCGTATCGCCCTGGTGGGTTTGGGCGACATTGCAGCGAAAGCGTATTTACCGTTAATGACGCAGCGGGCGGATATGAGCCCCATACTGTGTACCCGAAACGAACAAATTCTCAGGCAGTTTGCGGAACAGTATCGCGTGTCTGAGACGTATGTGGATTACGCGCAACTGCTCAACCAACCTGTCGATGCGGTTATGATCCACAGCGCTACGTCATCACACGCTGCGTTAATCGAACAGGCGCTCACACGTGGCATTGCTGTCTTCGTTGATAAACCGATCAGCGACAGGCTCGATCAAACCGAAAGTTTGATTGATCTGGCTTTGCGGAAAAATACACCATTGTTCTGCGGTTTTAATCGTCGCTATGTGCCATTGTACCAACCCGTGCTCGCAAACAGACCCCTGCAAATCCACTATCAGAAAAATCGACATAATTTGCCGGGGGATGTGCGAACCTTTGTGTATGACGATTTCATTCATGTTCTGGATTTCGTACGTTTTGCTATGAATGAATTGGTCAGTGAACCGATGGTTTCGGCTTATTTTCAGGACGGTGCATTGGGCAGTCTGCAGGTAAACTGGCAAGAGAACGGTCGAGCGGTGTGTGCCAGTATGAATCGGCTTTATGGACAAACCTGCGAACGGTTGGATATCAGCCAATTGAATGAGGCCTGGCAACTCGACAATCTGACAACGGGTGTGCACCTTCGAGACAATCAACGGCGTGTGTTACCCGTGGACGATTGGACCAGCACCTTGCAGAAACGAGGTTTCGTTGCCATGTTAGATGCGTTTGTTGCGTCGGTACGATCAGGCGTTGCGCAACAAGATTACCTGGAAGGTGTGCGTGCAACGCACCGGCTGTGTGAACGGGTTGTGTTTAAGGTTAATGAAACAGCGTGACAGAAATGTCGATACGACATATTTGGCCGCTCTATAGGTTATCGATCTTGGTAGACAATACATTTTCCGTCGATTCGCACTTTACAATCGGGCTCCGTGAATTTCAGATATAGACCCAGGGCAATACCAAGGATCACCAGTATCTGTATGCCCAGCAGGAACTTTTTCCAAATTCGCTCAACTAACCCCGACGTTGTGGAATGTTCTGGAGGAGAAGAAAAGCGAGCTTCATAAAGTGCTTGTTCAGCGGCAATTTTTGCGTATTGTTGTTCGAAGCGTTTAAGTCGGTTTTCGTGGTGTAGATAGGGTATGTCTACATTATGAAAGTGATCATACCCCGGCTTGAAAGCTCGCAGGTGTTGTTTCGTCCATTGGCTGTACTTGTCCCGCAAGAGTTTGGATTCTGATTTTGTTAAAACGAGAAAACCGTGTGTGTCATCCTCAAGGGAGGCGCGGTGTAACCACACTTCGTGAGTGTCTTTAAAACACTCAGCGCAGGAGCTGAGTACCACGTAACGGTCAGCACCGGTGTGTGTCAGTGGAACAATATAGGCTCCCGTGTCAGTGGTCAGCGTTAAGGTTTTCAAATTGTCTGACGATGTTACTGACAGATGATTTATTATTTGTCCTGCAAATTGGAGGGCAACCTCTGTATCATCTTGTCGCCAGTCGATCCAACTGAACACATCGTCAAGTGAATCGGGATCTAAGCTGACCAGTTTCTCTACATCTATGTGCATCTCTACGCCTATATATCCGTGCCGTGCGCGTTTCATTCGCTCAGTGATTGAGTTGCTTACAAATAGCGCAATTATTTCACAGGTGTCAATACGCTATACCACGTGAAAAAGAGCGTAAGTGAGCAAAGCAGGCACAAAAAAAAGCCGCGAAAGGCGGCTTCTGTTTTTAAATGTGTTTTGAATGTTTAGCCGTAAATGCACAGGTAGGCGGTATCCACCGGTACCTGCAACTGGAATTTACTGTTGGCGGGTACGTGGAATTCGCTGCCGGTTTTGAATGACACAAATTCGTCTGAACCAGGTAATTTCACGATCAGTTCACCGGCAACGACCTGCATCAACTCTGCCGCTTCGGTGCCGAATTCATAGTCGCCTTTGGCCATGACGCCAACGGTGGCCGGTTTTTCATGCCCTTCCAGTGCCAGTGACTGAACAGTACCGTCGAAATAAGAATTATGCTTGATCATTGGCTTTCCTCATTTTTCCAATTGAACAGGTCGCCATAGTACGTCGAGCAGGTCGAAAGTGGTGAACCTATTTTTGCACCGGCATATTGCAGGTAAAGAGTGGTTTAGGTTGTGCGGATACGGGTGTCCAGAATGGCACTTGCATCAGCTCACCAGGCATGTGAATTTTCATTTTGAGAGTAGCTACGACCTGGATTAAATGGGTGTCCTTTGCCGTGAAGAAACAGTCAGATCTGACGATTCGATTTTAACTCTCATTTGTCGCCCGCTTTGGTTTTCTGACTTAATGGACACTTTTTTCGACCGGTCGCTTGAGCGTGCTTCCCTGCACACGCGCTGCGCTTAAAAGGACATCCATGCCCTTGACGCCGTTGCGACATGTCAATTCTGTCAGCCAAAGCAGATGCGACGGAATGGTTGGATAAGCAGGGGGGTTTGAACAACAATGTCGGCCATGGTCGACAGTTGCGAACAATCTGTCGATAACTGGATGAATATGATCAGTCGTTTGTGGTGGCAGCTGGGATTATTAAGGCCGAAACCCAAATCTGCAGAACAATTGAAACCCTGAACGGAAAAAATCCTTGCAAAAATAGTACGCCCGTACTATTTTCAAAAAAAGAACAGTCGTTCTATTTTGGAGGGTTTATGGCATTTGACTATTTTCAGCAAACACAGCGAGATTTCTGGCTGCAACGGGTTTCGGTATCGTTTACCGGGGGACTCAGCCGTTGGTTTCCGCACCTTACCGCGCGTATTGGTCATGCGTTGCTGTTGAATCCAAAGGCCCCCAGAACGGTCACCTTTGGGGCAGACCTGGTGTCGAAACCGATGGTGGTCGCCTCACAGGCAGGTGATGTACGAGTGCATCTTTTTGGTGATGGCGAGCGAGTGGCAGTGCTCAGCCACGGCTGGGGCGATACCAGCGGCAGTTTTCAGGCGTTGGTGGAATCGTTGTTGGAGCAGGGGTTCAGTGTCGCGGCGATCGATCATATCGGTCATGGCACGTCTGCTGGAAACCGCGCCCATTTACCGGCATTCATTGAGACGCTTGAGTTGGTGATTACTCACTTGCAGACCAGCGGTAGGCAAGTGCACGCGCTGATCGGGCACTCTATGGGCGGGTTGGCGATTCTGAATCTGCCCGCGAGCCTGCTTCGGCAATCGAAGGTGGTGTTAATCTCGGTACCGGTAAACATGTTTAACATCATGTTTGCGCAAGTCGAGCGTTTTGGCATTTCCCGGCATTTCCTGACCCGCGTACTCGATTCGGTTACCCGGCGCTATGGTAAAACCTGGACTGATCTGGATGCCGAGCAGCATTTGCATAAAATCAGTGACAATGTCGTTTTCATTCACGATGCCAAAGACCGATACGCACCATTTGCGGATGTTGAACAGTACGCCCAACGCGGGAATGTGGCCCTTATCCGTACCGAGGGGCTGGGACATCGGCGCATTCTGCGCGATACTGGCGTGATTCATCACATTTCGGAGCAGTTGTCGGTAGTATGAACAAGGGTGAGCGCACGCGCGACAGTATTTTAAATCGGGGTATGCTGCACAGCAGTCAATATGGTTTGGCGGACATTACCATCGGTACCATTTCCAGCCTGACCGGAATGTCGCGCACTGGGGTGATCTCGCACTTTAAAAACAAAGACGACATGCAGATTGCGATTCTCGACTACAGCGAAAAACAGTACATCGAGAACGTACTCAAACCATCCCGGCACAATGATGCTTATACCCAGTTACAGCAGTTAATTTCAAACTGGGTAAATTGGACAGCGCGAGTATTCACGGTAGAGCAAACCAGTTGCCCGTTTGTTAAAGCCATTGTTGAATACGAACACCGACAAGATTCCCCTGTGCGGCGTCATGCTTTCGAGCAACAGCGCCGGTTATTGGAAACGTTAACCGGGTTGGTCGCGAAGGCACAGGCGCAGGGCTCTATGGTGAGCAATGTCAGCAGTTCGGACATCGCATACGAACTTTATAGCCTGTATGTGGGCTCGTCTGTTGCCAGCCCTATTCAAGAAAACGCAGAGACAACCGCGCGTCAGCACAATATGTTGCTGCGTGCTTTAGCGCGGTTTGCTGCTTGATGCCGTGATTGCTAATACATAGCTTTTATTTCATCGGCAAAACGCTGACTGATCACCTTGCGGCGCAGTTTCATGGTGGGGGTGATTTCGCCGTCCTGCATCGAAAATTCTCTCGGTAACAGCGTAAAACGTTTTATCTGTTCATAACGTGCCAGCCCGACTTGCACGGCCTGCAATCGCGCTTCGATGTGCGCCAGAATTTTGGAATTTCTCAACAGATCGAGTTTGTTGTCGTACTGCAGATTGATGCTGCGGGCGTAGTCTTCCAGTGCTTCCCAAGCCGGCACAATCAAGGCGGTAGCATAGTTGCGCGCGTCAGCAATAACCGCAACCTGCTCAAACAATTCTTCGCGGATCAAAACACCTTCAACATGTTGAGGCGCAATGTATTTTCCGCCGGAGGTCTTCATCAACTCTTTCAGGCGCTCTTCAAAAACCAGATTGCCTTCGGTATCGAAATGTCCAGCATCGCCCGTGTGCAGCCAGCCGTCCTGTATCAATTCGGACGTCGCTTTTTCATCTTTATAATAACCGGGTGTCATGCTCGGACTGCGAACCAATATTTCGTGATTGTGTTCAGCGATGCGAATGTCGATGCCTGTCATCGGTTTGCCCAGAGTGCCTAAGACATAACCGTTATCCGGCATGAAACTGACCGTGGCCAGGGTTTCAGTCATGCCATAGCCGATTTTTACGTTGATACCCAGGCCCATGAAAAAACCATGAATGTCTGGATCGAGCGCAGCGCCACCGCAAGGCATGAAGCGGATATTGCCACCCAAGGCGTGTGCGATCTTACGGCCTACCAATAGAGTTGCTAATTGCTGCATGGCCCGCGCGTAGCCATTAACGCGCTTGCCCTGTTGCTTACGTTGTTGATTGCGTCTGACACGCGCAGATGCCCACGCCAAGATTGCAGCGTTAAGCGGCCCTGCCTGTCGCGCTTTGTGAACAATCCCCGCGTGGATTTTTTCGAATATCCGCGGTACAGCACAGAACACATGCGGCTTTACTGCCTGTAGTTGCGTTTGTAAGTTGTTGATATCGGCCACGTAATGGTTGTGACCGCCCGCGTAGAGTGCTATTGCCGTCCAACCACGTTCAAAAATATGACTCAATGGCAGTGCCGCCAAAGACCGGTCCCCAGCATTGAATTCAATGCCGCTGAGATGCGCTTCAATGGCCGCCAACAGGTTGCCATGAGTAATCATGACGCCTTTTGGGTTGCCCGTGGTACCACTGGTATAAACGATGGTCAGCAGGTCGTCTGATTGTGTCGGTTCAACGCGAATGTTGGGAAAAGTTTGCGTTTGCCAATGTGCCAACGTGTTAAGCGTTTCGGCCGCAGCGGGGTGAACATCCATATTGATCACAGCGTTTACCGTGGGCAACCGATTGTCTATAGAACTGATCAGAGCAACCAATTCGGGCTCTGCGAAGACCAGTTTGGCTTCGCTGTGATTCAGAATGTACTCAATCTGTTCTGGACTCGACGTGGCATACACCGGTACCGACACCGCACCAATCACCATGCAGGCAATATCAACTAAGGTCCACTCGATACAGTTGTTGGCCATAATCGCGACCCGGTCGCCGCGTTTTACCCCGTACGACGCTATCCCGGCCGCTATATGCAGAGAAGCCTGCCAGCTTTCAGCCCAAGTCAGGTGGCGCCATTGTCCTGTCACTTGCTGAGACAGGGCAGGTTGATCGGGCATTAGGTGTGCATGCGATTGGATTTTTTCCAGAAATAACAAAAGGACCTCGGTAAGGCGATAACACCTTAAAATAATATACAGTTGTATATTTTATGGCGATTGAGCCCGAGTGGCCAGTCCAAGTTCGCCTTAATTACCGCAAATATGATTCAATGCAGGTTTTTCAGCGTTTCAGAGCGGTTAATACCGCTATTCAGAGGTCTTTATGTTCGACGCTATCTTTATCGATGCCGATAACACACTGTTTGATTTTGATCGCACCCAGGAAAAAGCCCTGGCCGAGAGCTTGGTGCATTTCTCCCTGCCTCAGAACGATGATGTGCTTTCCATTTATGAAACCATCAACCGAGAATGCTGGACCGATTATCACGCCGGGCTGATCCGCAATGAAGAGATTAACCTGCGCCGCTGGTCGCAATGGCTCACCGCCATTGGCGAATACTCGAGAGTGTCCGCACAAGCACTTGCGGATCATTACGCGCAGAGTTTGGCACTGCAATGTGAACTGGAGGACGGGGCTGACGATCTTATGCAATATCTGGCTGCCAAACTCCCGGTGCACGTTATCACGAATGGTTTTCCGAGTTCTCAGCAACACCGATGGCGGAAAGCCGGCTGGGATGGTTTACTGCATGGCATAACCGTCAGCGCAGCTGTTGGCGTGCAGAAGCCCGAAGCGGATATTTTTCACATTGCCATGGCAGCGGTCGGGGTAACCGACCCAGGTCGATGCCTGATGATTGGCGATACCTTAGAAGCCGATGTGCGTGGACCTCAAAACGTCGGTATGAAAGGGTGCTGGTACCAGCGAAAGGGCGCTGAGAATAATACTGATATTCAGCCCGATTATGTGGTGACGCAATTAAGCGACATTAAAGAGTTGGTTTAGTGTCGAGAAATGATTTTTTGCTTTACATTACTTATTAAAAACTATGCACTTCGATATGGCATTTTTTTCAGAAAGGGATCGAGGAAAGCTAACTCCGATTACGATGAAGTTAGCTTCCGATGCGAGGCAATATTATCGGGTAATGTGGAAAAAATTATTAAATGAGTATGGGTAGGAGTAATAACCGTTTTCCGGAAGAAAACTGTCAATTGTAATTGTAGTACTGTTCTGAATTCCCAAATCTAAATTGCTTACTTGCTTTAAATCATAGCTTTTGAGTGTTAACCCATCATTATTGAGTACTTTTTGTGAGTAGAGCAAACTATCTCCATTGAAAAAGTAGTTGGGTGTAGCATAGTCATATTCAGGATCGAATGGTTGTTCGAATTTTAGTTTGGAGTCGACGTTATAGCTGACGAGCGAAAAGTCACTTTCATTTTCTTCGCGAGCTATTAATATAACTTCATTGCCAAACGCCTGATAGTCAATAACTGAGCCTATATTTAGCACACCTTGCGATATTAAATCATCACCAACCCATTCGAATAACTCCACAGTCTCGCCTTTTTGATAATAATAAAAGCTTATACCCACAAGCGTTCGATTTTCACCCAGCGCTAGAGTTTTTGAATTAGGGATAAATTGAGATTCAGCTAATCTTTCAAGATTGGTGGATGACGCAATTGCTTTAGAGGTCCATTTATTTTCTTCAAGTAAGAGTAGCTCAAAAGCGTCATTCTTAATAACCAAGATTTTCGGATCGTGAATGTCCACGAGAAAAGCAAGAGAAACTATTTCATCAAAAAAAACTGAACCGGAAAAGTCGGTTAGCTTTAAAGCATACGTATAAGGATCTGGATATTGTGTATTTCGATTTAATTGAAAAATCCACCCACCGTTAAGGATTTGAAGGACTTCTAATTGACTCGAGAAGTCTTGAGTCTTTTTTAGACTCAGGTTGTCGTTTTCATTAACGACTTCTACCCAACTTGTTGACTCACCTGAATTGGTGCTGTATTCGAAAAACGTTCTTCCTTCCCATTGGTGTATTTGGTGTGGACTCTTGCCATGTATACAAGGATTGTTGGTTAAAGTATTGGCGCTCATTGGCGTTAAACGTCCAGTTTCAGCGTTGGCGTGAAGTAATACATTCCCACCAGCTTCTGCTGAATAGACAGCCCCTATGAATTCCGTACCACTGCTGCAACCACCTTGCAAATGAAATTCTGGTGCAGCGTTTCCATTGCTATCTGTGACGCTTACCGCATTTACCGTCCCCGACACCGTTATCATTTTAAGCGTGTTGTCGCGCATATAAAGCGTGTCTGCTTCATTGATGTTCGATTCATGAAACCACTTGTCTGGTGCTTTTTCACTGCTGTCTTCAGGGCTACAGCCAAGAATGGTAATTACCAGACCGCTGGCAATTAAAGAGCTACGAATATTCATTTGTTTGTCCTTGGGATCAAATGGGGTAAAAGCCAAAATTCCTTTGGCTAAATCCAAAAATATGGCTCATGGTATTTTTTGGCCGTCGTCATAGGTTTGCCCTACGACCTTCAGATTTGCGGGCGGATTGTATGAGAAAACAATTTTCGACTCAATTAAGAGATTGAATATTATCAATGTTAGGGGTGATCTGAACGTTTATAATCAACTATTGGTCAATAAATCAGAACTCTGAGCGAGAAATGAGTAGCTAAAAGTACGGTAAATAAAGCCCGTGAGTTGTCAACTAATCTATACATTGGTTATTTTCATTGGTAAGGGTTTCGCGTAGGCATTGAACCGATTCTTAAAACTGCAACCCCAACCCAACGCCTAGTGCATGCCCGCCTAAGTTCGCTTCTTTCGTTTTGCCCACATGCAACCAATAGGTGTAGCGCACCTGTGCTTGTAATGGGCCAATCAATTGCCGGTACGCACCAATATTAAGGCCAATGGCATTGGTGCTTAGCGCAATTGCGTTTTGACGGAACTGACCGATCTGGCCGTTCAACATCAGCGAATAGCCATTTTGCACATTGCCATTGGGGTACAGGTTGGCACCTACCCCCAGGTTGGCTGCGTAAATAGTGCCTTGGGCGAAGGTGGGGAATGCGTCGTCAGCTGCGACTTTTGCGCCGCCCTGTACCATCCAGCCCATAGTGGGTGACAGCGATTTGCCAAGGCCGACGGTAAATTCACCACTGATCAGTGACTTGGCGTCCCCAGGGTAATTCGGGTAGTAGTGGTAGTCGGTGCCCAGACTGATCCGTGCAATTGAGCTGGACGAGGCTTGAACCGGAGACGTTTTTTTCGGCGGCGCGGGTTTTGGCGTCGTCACACTTTGTTGCACCGGTAAGGCTTTCCCACTGACAAAATAATTTAAACAAGCACTGGCGTAACGGTTCAGAAAATCGGCCACAGGTGCGCCATTCTGATTGGAGAATGCGCGTACCGTTTGCGCTTTGTCCGGTTCTGCAAAGCGGCATTGGTCCTGTAACAGATATTTCCCTTTTTTGCGGTCAAAAACAGTGAACTGATACGCAGCCTGCAGGTAAAACAATGGCGTGTCTTCTTTTCGTTTGAGTGCCAACTCGCTGACACGAACGTCAATCAGGTAGTCACCTTTGTTCAGGGCTCCGGCCAGAAATTGTTCGTCAATGTTGTTGATGGTCCCTTTGGCCACGAATTTAATCTGATTTTGTTTTTGATAGTATTTATTCAAAGCATTAAGAATATTGACGCTTGGGTCGTTCACGGACAGCGGACCGCTCAGACGGTTGCCGTTGGATTGAAACGCAAATTTATAATTCTGTTCGTCGACCAGCCGTAAAATGGAAAGGTCGGAACGTTTTTCACCTGTTATCAGGTTTAAGTCCAGCTTGGCAGCGGGTACGGAAATGACGAACGACTTGCCCGTCGTCGCGGTCATGCGGTCTGCGTTGCTTTTCTGCCCGAGACCGGCGCACGCGGTTAAAGACAAGCCTAACAGGAGGATCAGCGCGTGCTGTAACGTTGAGCGGCGATACCCGGCGCGTTTAGATGACGTCATCGTTAATACCACTGATAGGAAAAGGTGAACTGGACAGAGCTGATGGTTTCAATATCTCCATTGGCCGCTGGGTTGGCCACCGATGAAAGTGACAGATAGTTGTAGTTAACATCCAACACAATATGGTCGGTTAATGGCCGGCCTACACCGAGCTGTAACCCAAAGCCGCTGGCTGAGGCATCGGCTCCAAAGATGACTTTGGTCGCCAAGCCCGCACCAGCGTTCAGGTACAAACCATAGAGTTCCGGAATGAAGTAAGTGCCACCCAGACCGACCAAACCGGTGTTGTAGATACGCTGTTCGCTGTCGATGTACCAGTTGTGCTCTGCCATCGCATAGACGGCGTAGAAGTCGTTAAAGACGGAACCTGCATGGACTGACGAATGGAATGCGGTGACGGTCGCGCCGGACGCTAAGACAGTATCGACAACCACCTCTTCAACATAGATTGGGGCAAAGCCAGCGCCGACACGGACAAATAAACCGTTATTGTCGATTAACCCGCGTTCGGCAAACGTGAAGGGCGCGCAACACAGCAGCAGTAGGCTTCCTGTCCGAATAGTCACTGGTCTTCCTTTGGTTCTTACGTAAGACGGTCAATATACCTAATTGGTCCGACTGCTCGCAATGCACAATTCATCATCCTGTCGTTTTGCGCAGGCAGCTCGGTTTATTTTATTGTCGGTTTAACTGACCCGTCTCAATGGACGCGGTTGCATTCTGCCCGCGAAGCGCCTATTCCTAAGCCCAGACTAAAAAATAAAAAAGTTCATTAATCGCCGGGTTGCAAAACCCGCCATCGCAGGCAGGTGAACATGAAAACAGTCCAGACGGATCTCGTCATCATCGGCGCAGGAGGTGCTGGCCTTCGGGCGGCTATCGCCGCCGCTGAAGAACACCCCGACCTAAATATTACCCTGGTCTCGAAAGTCTACCCGATGCGCAGCCATACTGTGGCTGCAGAAGGGGGCGCGGCCGGTGTCATTCAGCCACACGATTCCACCGAGTACCATTTCAACGACACCGTGTCCGGCGGCGACTGGCTGTGTGAGCAGGATGTGGTCGACTACTTTGTGAATAACGCGACCCGGGAAATGATTCAGTTAGAGCATTGGGGTTGCCCCTGGTCGCGTAAACCCGATGGCGATGTCAACGTACGTGCATTTGGCGGAATGAAGATCGAACGCACCTGGTTTGCCGCTGACAAATCCGGTTTCCATATCTTGCACACCCTGTTTCAGACTTCAACGAAGTATCCGAATATTCATCGGTTGGATGAGCATTTTTGTCTGGATTTGCTGGTTGATGACGAACATTGCCAGGGCGCTCTGCTGTTTGATCTGGCCGAAGGCGAAGCGGTACAGGTACACGCCGGTGCGGTCATCCTCGCCACTGGTGGCGCCGGACGGGTATACCGCTACAACACCAACGGCGGTATCGTCACGGGGGACGGTATGGCCATGGCGTTCCGGCACGGTGTGGCATTACGGGATATGGAGTTTGTTCAGTACCACCCAACGGGCCTGCCGGGTACCGGTGTGCTGATGACCGAAGGATGCCGCGGCGAAGGGGGCATTCTAATCAACAAAGACGGATATCGATATCTGCAGGATTATGGACTGGGTCCTGAGGTACCTGTCGGCACGACGAAAAACAAAACCATGGAGCTGGGACCACGTGACAAACTCAGTCAGAGTTTCTGGCACGAACAACAACAGGGCCGAACCATCCAAGATCCGCTGTGGGGTGACGTGGTGCATCTCGATTTACGACATTTGGGCGAGGCAAAGATCAATGAGCGTCTGCCATTCATTCGGGAGTTAGCGAAAGCTTTTGTTGATTGCGACCCGGTGACAGACCCGATTCCGGTGCGCCCAACGGTGCACTACACCATGGGGGGGATTCACACCGATGGTCGTTGTGCGACTGGTTTGGCGGGGTTATACGCGGTTGGTGAATGCGCCAGCGTTGGTCTGCATGGCGCGAATCGGTTAGGTTCCAATTCCCTGGCCGAATTGCTGGTGTTTGGCAAGGTTGCCGGCATCGACGCCGGCACTTTTGCGCGACAAAGCCAGCGCAGTAATGCAACGCGACTCACGGAACTGGCAGAGCAATCGCTGTCTGAAGCGCTGGCCATAAAAGCCAAGCAAGGTGATGAAAATATTGCTGAGTTACGCAAAGAATTGGGGCTGACCATGGAAGCGGGGGTTGGTATTTATCGTTCGGCGGATTCCATGCAGGCCACCTGTGACAAACTCGCCCAACTGCAGCTGCGTTATCAGAATATTGGGTTTACCGACACCAGTAACGTCTTTAACACCGAATGGGTTTATGCCGTGGAACTGGGTTACTTATTGGATGTCGGTCAGGCGATGGCGCACAGTGCGCTGGCCCGCACGGAAAGCCGCGGTTCGCATCAACGTATTGACGGCCATGAAACCCGGGATGACGAAAATTTTCTCAAGCACACCCTGGCTTATTGGCAGGCAGGTGACGCCCCCAGGTTGGACTATCAACCGGTCACCATCACCAAAAGCCAACCGGCGCAACGGCTGTACGGTGCGCAACTGGATCAGCAGGAGGCGAAACCATGAACACTCAGCTCTTGGTGAACGTCAGTGTTTTGCGCTATCGACCGGAGCAGGATGACGAGCCCTGGTTGCAGCATTTTGACGTGCCGTTCCGCAACGACATGTCTATTCTCGATACCCTGCATTACATTAAAGACGAATGCGACAGCACGTTAGCCTACCGTTGGTCGTGCCGCATGGCGATCTGTGGCAGTTGTGGTTTTATGGTTAACGGCGTCCCCAAACTGGGCTGTAAAACGTTTCTGCGGGATTACCTCTCCGCCAATGGTGGCGACAATAGCGTGCGCATTGAACCATTGGCACATTTCCCGATTGAACGCGATTTAATTGCTCGCATCGATGATTTTGTTGAAAAACTGGAAGCTATCAAACCCTATATTATCCGTGATCAGGAAGACACCGCGTTAACCTCGGTATACCCACAAACGCCTCAACAGATGGCGAAATATCACGATCTGTCGATGTGTATCAATTGCGGTCTCTGTTACGCAGCGTGCCCCCAATACGGTCTGAACAATGCGTTTTTTGGTCCGGCGGCCTTGGCGTTGCTGCAACGTTACAACAAAGACAATCGGGATCAGGGGCGGGCGCAACGGATGCCGATGTTAAACGCCGAGCAGGGTGTCTGGGCTTGCACCTTTGTTGGCGAATGCTCCGAAGTGTGCCCGAAAGGTGTTGATCCGGCCCGGGCCATTAACACCAGTAAGCTGGCAAGTACCGTGGACTATGGCGTGAATCTGATTCGTTGGTTACGTAAGGACGACGCTGGCCAGGAGGACGGGCGATGACAAACCGAAAACCCTATTCGCAATCGTTGACGGCTCGCTGGTGGCTGAGGCGTCCGGGCTACCGTCGCTACATGCTGCGCGAAGCGACCAGCTTGTTGGTTGGGCTGTTCACCGTAGAGTTATGGCTGGCTTTGCTGGCATTGGCGCGCGGTGAAGCCAGTTGGACGCAGTTTGTTGAGACGCTGCAATCCCCTTGGATGCTTGCTTTTAATTTGGTGTGTTGGCTGGCAGTGCTTTGGCATACCGTAACGTGGTTTCAACTGACACCGAAAACACTTGACCTGCGCTGGCGAGGCGAGGCGTTTGCACCGTCAACGATAAAAACCGGGCATTACGTCGCATTGGCCGTGATCAGCGTTGTGGTGGTTCTTATTTTAGGAGGGTGGTTATGAAGCGCGCACATGAACCGATCTTCTGGAGCTTATTCGCCGCCGGTGGTATGGCTACCGCGCTGGTGCTGCCAGCGGTGCTCTTGATACTGGTGTTTTTCTTGCCGCTGCATCTGGTTGATGGTCAGGCATTTTCCTACAACCGAATCCTCAATATGAGCGGCCACTGGTTGGGGCAGTTAGTCTGGTTTTTTGTTCTGGCGTTGCCCGCATGGCATGCGTTACATCGCCTGTTTCACTTAACGCAAGATTTTAAACTCGGTCGAGCGCGGTTATTTGCGGTGCTCTGTTATGGGGTAGCTGGTGTAATGACCGTGGCGACGCTAACGTTGCTCGTGGTTATTGGGCAGTGATTCCGCCAATGCCTGCCAACTGAGTGTGATGCATTTGTGACGATTGACGCTGCCGGCCGCACCGGCCAGCGCTTCACAGCCAGCGGGCCAATCGGCTTTGCCAATGACCGCGGCTTGAATCTGGTGAATGATTTGCCGGGCCTGTTCGGTGGTCCGTCCGATCATTTGTTCGGTCATCATTGACGTGGATGCGGTGCATATCGCGCACGCACGTGCTTGGAACTTCACTTGCTGTAACCTGTTGCCCTCCAGAAAAACACCAAGTTTTATCTTGTCACCGCAGTTGGCGTTAAAACCCTCACTGAAATGATGTGCACCGTCCAAACTGCCCTGATTGCGAGGGTGCCGGTAGTGGTCAAGTAAAATGTCTTTGTAAACGGTATTGGTCATGACGGGTTTTGGTTCTGTACGAAGTCTGCCGTTTCAAACATCAGTTCTCCAGAACCTTGCCGACGCAACAGAGTGATTTCACAAAGAATGGATTGTGCAATTTCTTCCGGCGTTTTCGCCCCCAGATTTAAACCGCAGGGCGTGCGGATTCGTCTTAATTGCTGCGCCGGTAAGTCGCGTGATTGAAAGTATTCCAACACCAAGCGTGCGCGCTTTCGGCTGGCAATCAGGCCGATGTAACCGACCTCCGCATTGAGTACCTGCGCCAGTGACTCATGATCACCCTTGTGCTGAGTCGCGATCACCACGTAATCGTCACGATGCGGTTGCAGCAGAGAATAGTCGAGGTCGTCGGTGATCAGTTCATCCGCAGCTGGAAAATGCTGGCGGTCGGCCAGCACGTCATTAATGGTCACACGGAAACCGAGCTCTTTTGCCTGATGGCACAACGACTCGGCAATACGGCCATGGCCCAGAATCCACAGCGACGGAGCCGGCAAAACCGGCTCAATAAAGACGCGCATGCTGCCTCCACAGGGCATGCCCGCACCGAGCATCTCATCATCGAGATCAATATCAATGACAAAACCCTGGGCTTCAGCAATCGCCTGAACGGCACTCTCGCGACACTGACTTTCGGCGCAGCCGCCGCCGATCCAGCCGCTAAGCAATGTACCCTGTGCGTCAATCAGCGCTTTCGCGCCAATCTTGGCCGAGACCGAACCCTGAGTTTCCACGACTGTCGCCAACGCAAACGGAGTGCGGCTTTCGCTGAGCTGATGCATATAACTGTAGAGGCTTTTTTTCATCGGTTTTCCTTGCGCGTATCTCAGTTACGACGTTCTGCGTCATTTGGATGCCACTCAGAACCCCCTCTATCAAAACGCCAACTGGCTGCCCGCCTTGTTCTGGACTTCATCCGTTGCCAGCATCGCCAGTGTCTGGCCAGGGCTGACATAGAATTCGTTGGTGAGACTGAATACCAGACCATCGCACGGTGCAATAATGGCAACGCGAGTGGGCATGGGTTCATCGAGCAACACTATGTCGGCAATTTTGTCGCCACGACGAACGTGGTCATTCAACTGACAATGATAGGTCACAATGCCGGGGGCCGTTGCATTGATCAGTTTCACCTGCTCAACCGCAATCGTTGTTTGGGTAACGGTTGAAGGCTGCGCGACTGGTAAGCCGGATATCAGGTTTTTTGCGGCGAAAAAGGCCAATAGACCATCGCAATCCTGTTTTGCCAACTCGTCGCTGACATCGGCATTGCCGCGCAGTTCAACGGTAGCCGCAAAACAGGGTTGTGCAAAGGCGGTGTCAGGGCGATGTTGCTGCGTCAGTACCCACGGCTGAGTGTGGGTTGCGTCAAAGGCAACGGTACCGGTGACATCTTCTTCCAGACAGACCGGGAAGTTCAGGCATCGCGCCAGCAGACGACCCTCGTCAGGCTGGTGGCTGCCGTAAAATACGTGGGGCAGGGCGACAACGTCACAATGCAAGTCAATCACGTAGTGCGCGTCGATGGACTGGCTGAGTAACAGCTTGTGCAGACTTTCAACTTCAAACCCGGCCGAACGCTGATCAACCATCTCGCGTAACAAGGTACGCATGCGTTGGTCATTCGCTGCAGCATCCGAACTGAATTGAGCGGCAAATTCGGCGGTGAAGGCATCCCGATCCAACGCCATGCCCCGATTGAAGTTCTGACCGGTATGCCAGTCACAGCGACCGACTACTTTGCCGAAACTGCGTTGCTTCAGGCCGATCGGGTTGGCGTACGGTACCACGACAAAATGAGCATGTAATTGATGGTTGGTTTCCAGCGCCGACAATCGTTCAAGCAGACGTTGTGCGACCAGCAGGCCCGGGTGTTCATCGGCATGCAAGCCGGCTTGAATATAGACTTTTTGCCCATTCTCGGGACCAAAGTGATGTACGTTGATCACGGTGTGTTGACCCGCGTTCGCGGCCGGTAATGTGAGGCGAGTTAAAGCCACAAAAACTCCAGTACAAAAAGATGAAGGTCCGCCATTAAATCATTGGCCCGCAGTAAAGCCAACCGCCGTGACGCGGTTCTGCAAATGACCTTTCGCGCAGTCGTCTCAGCTGCGCTAGAAGGCTCTTTTCTGTGATACGCTCAGTGTTCTCGAAGGCGATTAAGTGGAAGAAACATGCAAAACTGGCAAGCAGATGTGCGGGTGTCCAAATTAAATTTTTTCCCTGCCAAGGGGAAATTGCGGGCGATGATGGTCATTCACGGTCACACCACCGGTTTAAAAAGCACTTCGGTCATGATGAAGGCCTACGGCAGCAATGCTGAGCATGCCCACGAGTATCTGCAGCCAGGTTCATTGTGCGCGGTATCTGGTGTGTATCAAGTGGATACCAGTGAGAAAGAGGGTAAAACCGAGTATTTTCATTATTTCGAATTGACCCGTCCTATCGAGTTTATCGCGGGCACCAAATCCCACATTGAACGGCTGAAATTACCGGCAGCGGATTCTTTTGCGAATGCGAAAGCAGCAAAAGATTATTGTGCGGACATCATACAACCACTGGGTTTTATGTTTTTGCCGACCATGCCTTTTTCCTATTTACAGGTCCGGGTTGAAGCGGCAAACGATGACAGCCTGACGAGAGTCATTGCCTGGCTCAAAGAACTGTCTGCACAGTGGGATGCATAAAAAAGCCCGGACGGCAGCCGGGCTTTTATGCATTTTTTATGAACCGTTAGGCGGTCGTTTTCGCACCACGGTTTTTAAACTTACCGATCATTCGCTTGTTAAAGGCGTTGATGCTTTCGATGTACGTCAGCAAACAAGGAATAACCAGTAACACCAGTAATGTTCCATAGCTGATGCCGAACGCCAACGACGCGGCCATGCTCTGGACCAACTGCGCCTGAATCGAGTCAGACATCAGAATGGGCACTAACCCGCCAACGGTGGTGATTGAGGTCAGTAACACCGCACGCAAGCGTTGGCAACTGGCGTCGATGATGGCTGGTTTGACTGCCACACCTTCTTCGCGCAGTTCCTGATAACGATTAATCAAAATGATTGAATCGTTAATAATGATGCCCGACAGACCGAATAACCCGAAGAAACTGAGGAAGGTCAGATTCAACCCGAGAATCCAGTGTCCGAAGATCGCCCCGGTTAAACCGAAGGGAATCGCCGCCATGACGGCCAAAGGCCAGCTGTAGTTTGCGAAGACCCACACCAGGATAAAATAAATGAGCAATATGCCCGCAATGGCGGCAATGACGAGGTTGTGCATCATTTCCTGAATGTCTTGCGCGCTGCCCTGAATTTCCCCGGTTAATCCGTACTGTTTCAGAATCGGCTCTACATCGGACGCATATATTTCCTTGGACAGGGCGTTGCTGTCAGCCTCCTGGTCAAGTACCACCGCGTTAACGCGAACCCCGAGTTGCCCGTTGTTATGGAACAACGTACCCAGCCCCTGTTGGGTGGTGAATTCCGCTACGTCACCGAAACGAACCCAGCCGCTGTTGGCGGTTTGTATCGGCAAGTCCTGTAATTGTGCGGTGTTGCTGAACGAATCCTTCGGCAAGCGGATATGCACGTTAATAGTGGCATCGTTTTCGGTAAATGACTGTGCTTGAGTGCCCATCAGCGCCTGACGCAGTTGCGCAGCAACGCCGCGTTCGGTTAACCCCATGCGCTTACCGGCGGCAGTCAGAGTGAAGACAATTTCATCACCACCTTGCGGCAGGTCATCGGTGATGTCTGACAGATTCGGGTATTTCTCCAAGCGTATTTTTAACGCTTCGGCACCGGCTTTCAGTTCGTCCAAACTCCGGCCTGCCAGGAAAAAACTCAACCGCGATCCACCAGAAGCGGATGATTCGTCCTCGTTTGTGGATATTTCAGCTACGTCCGGTCCGCCTTTGATTTTACTGCCCCATGCTTTCAAAAAGTCAGCATTGGAGACAGGACGGTCATCACGGTTGACCAGTTTCGCTTGCACTTGAGTAAAGCCTTCATCGGCGCTGTAAATCTCGTACACCTGCGTCACGATGGATTTGCCTTGGCCGATTTCCTGTTCGGTTGCATCGAGCGCGGCTTTTAATTGCAAAGTGTAATCTTCAACAACGTGCTCGGACGTACCTTCATGAAAGCTGATCCATGCGGTGACCATATTGTCTTCCACATCAATATCCGGTGAGAAAGGGACAGTGCCGGAAATGGGTAGAGCGTACGCCAATACACACATGGCGAATGCCAACAGAACAGAGATGCCTCGATTATTAATCGCTCTGGTGACAAATGGTCGATAAAGATTGTCGCGGAAGTGATTAAAGCCACTGTCCATCTTCTGTCGGAACCTGGAGCGTTCGCCCGTGCGTTTGGCCAAACCGTGATTTAAGTGCCCCGGCAATATCAGAAAACACTCGATCAGTGACGCGATGATCACCGAAATAATAATGACCGGAACGGGCCGTAACATCTCACCAAAAGGACCGGGTAAAAACAAAAGTGGCATAAAGGCGGCCACCGTGGTCAGTGAACTGGCCATGATCGGACCGAACATTCGTTTCGCACCAATCAGCGCCGCTTCATTGGCCGGTTTGCCTTTTTCCATTTGGGTTACGGTTTCTTCACCAACGACGATGGCGTCATCAACAATGATTCCCAGCGCCATTAGAAATGCAAATACCGACAGAAAGTTGATTGTGCCACCAGTGCCGTATAAAAGCATAAAGGTACCTGCAATGGACACCGGAATACCGACGGCACTCCACCAGGCGACATGTCGGTTCAGGAACATAAACAGAATGGCCACAACCAATACCAATCCCAAAATACCATTGCTGATCAGCATGTCGAGATTGCCTTTCACCACTTCGGCCAGATCCCACCAGACCACAATGTCGATGCCGGTTGGTAATGTCGGCTGCACTTCATCTATCCATCCATAAAGAATGTCGCTTGTTTCCAAACTGTCGACCTGTGGTGAACGGAATATCAGCAGGCGGACGACTTCTTTGCCTTCCAGTACATAATGCCGGGCTCCGTCTTTGGTTTGACGGGATACACTGGCCAGTGCGCTTAAGGGTTGCTGGTTGCTCATTTCCAGATTGCGGATGGCGTTGGCTTTTTCAACTTTGGTGTCGGTCACGACCGATATCTGCGAAACATCCGATTCCAGTCGGCCACCGTGGCTGTTTTGATTGCTGCTGGCAATCTGTGCCGCCACCTGATCGATCGATGTGTTGTTGCCGTACAGGTTCAGCAGATCGGTTTCGACCCGAATTTCTTCATCGGGAAAACCACGTACATCCACTTCGGCAATACCGCGTGCGAGTAAATCGTTGCGGAATTGCTGAACCAGCGGACGCAGTTCTGTGACAGGTCCGTCAGTGGCAACCAGCACCGAAAAAACCGCTTCTTTGTTTTGTTCCAGCGTCACTTCGGGCCGTTCAGCGCCTTCCGGTAAATCGCGATAACCGGCGATGAAGTTGGTGGCCTCGGCGAGAGCGTCATCCATGTCGGCATCCAGCCGGTAGCGTAAAACGATGTTACTGTTGCCCTGCGCCGACCAAGACCAGACTTCTTCGACATCGTCCAAATTGCGCAATGCGTTTTCCAACGGTGTTGTCAGGTTTTGTTCGACACCTTCCGCGCTGGCTTCGGTCCAGGTGGTGTTGATGCTGATAACCGGAATGGTGATGTCTGGCATCAACTGCGTGTGCAGTCGATTCAGCGATATAAAACCAGCCAAGACTACGACGATCATGATCAGGTTGGCGGCAACCCGATGCTGTGTGAAGTAGGCGAGAATGCCGCGGTCGTTAAGCGTCTTCATCGCTCACCTCGTCATCGGTCGCCATGTCGCTGTTGTCTGGAGCTGGTTCTTCGGTTGCCGTAGCGGGTTCAGGATCGACACCTGCTTCGTAGATTTTCATGCCGGTTGTCGGATTGTTTAAGCGGGTCAGCAATAAGCGTAATTCCGTGTCCGTGGCGTCGTTCGCCTGGACCACCAATTGGGATGAGTCACCTTCCGAAAGAGACCCCAACACCTTAACTTCCAATGCCTTTAACCGTTGTTCTTCATCAACTTGATAAATCCATCGGTCTTGAAAGACAGAGGCCGCCGGAATTTTCATCGTCTGTGGTTTTGCAGCGAGGTTTAACGTCAGGTAAGCGATGTCACCGGGTAACCATTGGTTGCCTTGCGCTAGTTTAAACCAGGCTTTAAAGCCGCTTTGCCCCATATCGATCTGCGCTTCACTGCGATCGTACGCCACTTCACTGGTGCGATTCTGTTCAGTGGCAACACCACTGAGTTGTTCTTTTTCAGCCAACAGGCGAGCCGGCAACTGCACCAGTACTGCCATGTCATCTTCCGAATACAAGCGGAATAACGCTTGACCGGGGTTAACATGCTGCCCTTCAGTCACCAGCACCTGAGCGAGTTTTCCGGTAAAGGGCGCTTTGATTTGCGTGTTGGCCAGGTTACGTTCTGCGGCGCGTTTGGCTAACAGCAGTTTCTGTTGCTGACTGGCCAATTGAGTATTCGTGGCAGCGTGGTTTTTAATGGCGGTTTGCTGTTGTAACACCGCAAAACGTTGGCGCTGAATCTGCTGTTCCAGTTCTTCAATCGCTTGCTGGGTGTTGGTAATTGCTTTTTGTTTCTTCAAGCGGTCTTCCAGCATGGCCAGGTTGGCGCGTTCAACTTCCAGACCTTCGACTTCCAGCTGCTGTTGTGATTTTTGCAGTGTGATGCGTGAATTCAGGTCATCGAGATCCGCCAGGGTTTGTTGCAATTGCATCTGCGCGTCAAAATCATCGAGTTGAATCAACAGTTCACCCTGTTCGACGTGCATGCCATCTTTTACATACAGGTGGGTTACACGGGCCGACAGTTGCGCGATTTCGTTCAACTCTCGCATGGGCTCTACACGGCCAATCAAGGTGATTTGTGGTTGGTATTCACCCACTACGGCCAGCGTTGTTCGGGCATCCCAAATCGGTTCATCGGCGACGTCAATTTCTTTCGTAACGTCCGGTTTAAACATTAATGCCAAAGCACCGCCGGTGGCAGCGACGATCAGGCCGCCGGTGAGTAGCGATTTCCAGAGTTTCATTGGGGTTCCTTGTTGTGTTGTTTTATCAGACGCAGCAGTGTGCGATGGTCGGCACCATTGCCACAGTGCCGACAGTCACGGTTTTGTAAATGACTTTCAGTCAGCGTGGCTGATGGAGGTTGCACCAGCCGCCGATTGACTGACAACGGGATTGCCGGAATAGACCACCTTGACCGCTCCCGCAGCGGATATGGTTAAGGTTTCGCTGGCATGTACATACGCTGTACCGGCGCCGGAAATATCAATGTCGACATCCTTAGCTTTCAGGTCGTCTGCGTTCAGATCAGATGAGCCGCTGAAGTCAATGTTTAGCGTGTTCACCTCACCGGACAGGTAGCCGTCGAACGATCCGGACGCGTCAATGGTCAGGTTGCTGGCATGTACGGTTAAATCCACATCGCTGGAGCCACTTGCGTCTATGGTCAGTTGTTCGGTGCGGTAGTTACCGCTGGTCAGGTTGATTGCGCCCTTTATCTTTATCGTGTCGAGATTATTGGTGTTGAGCAGGAAACGAGGCGGTTCGTTGGTTCTGAATTGATATCCTTCGCGCGGACCAATAATCAGCCGGTCGCCTTCCTGGCGAATGCTTAAGTGATCATGGATTTCTTCCTGTGCGAGAACCACGAGCTGGTTTTCTTGACCATTTTGCAGCGTTAACTCACCGATACCACGAAGTTCGACTTCACGGATATCGGTCACCGCGTGGTTGATTTCATAGCTGCGACCGGTGCCCTGTACCGTTAAGGTGTTGCAGGCGGTAAACAAAAAGCCGGTCAGTATCAGCAATAGGGTTGTCGGGGTGCGTTTCAGTCGATGGTGTTTCACGGTTCAGTTCCTTTGTTGGAGGGAGGTTTCATGCACCCTCTTTTGCAGCAGCTGTGCCAACCTTCATTTCTGGGTACAACCCGGTTGTGTTCTGGGGTTGGCGCGATGCGGAAGGTCGTCGTTGGTCTTGTTTTAGTTAAATTGCTTAACTGGCTTGGTCATATTCACCATCTGCAGAAATACAACAGCAAAGCGTATGGATTCAGAAAATGACTTCCGGCGTGCTTGAAAGGCCGCACAGGCAGTCTTAAATAGTCGGCACTGACGAAACAAATTTTCTGGAGTAATTCGATGTTACGTGTGGGACTGTTTCTCGCCACCAACTTTGCCATTCTGCTGGTGTTGGGTGTGTTCTTGAATGTGTTACTGCCGATGTTCGGCATTCAGCTTGGCGACACCTCAACGCTGTTGTTCTTTGCCGCGGCATTTGGCTTTGGCGGTAGTTTTATTTCCTTATGGATGTCCAAATGGATGGCCGTGCGTTCAACCCGAGCTCATGTGATTACTCAGCCTTCGAGCCCGATGGAGCGCTGGTTAATGCAAACGGTGGCTCGATTGGCTCAGGGGGCCAACATTCCCATGCCGGAAGTCGCCATATTCCCCAGCCAGTCGATCAATGCGTTCGCCACCGGGGCCAGTAAGCGCAATTCCCTAGTGGCGGTCAGCAGCGGCATGTTGCAGCAGATGACCCAGGATGAACAGGAAGCCGTGTTAGCGCACGAAATTGCTCATATCGCGAATGGCGATATGGTTACCATGGCCCTGATCCAAGGGGTCTTGAATACCTTTGTGATCTTCCTGGCGCGCATTATTGCCAACGCCATTTCCAGTGTCGTGGCGCGCGGTGAAGAAGGGCGAGGATTAGGAATGTTTGCGTACATGGGCGTCGTGTTTGTGTTGGAAATCGTGCTCGGTATTCTGGCCAGTATTGTCGCCATGTGGTTTTCGCGTCAGCGAGAATACCGGGCGGACAAAGGCTCCGCCGATCTGGTGGGTGCACCGAAGATGATCGCAGCGCTGGAACGGCTGAAGCGATCGTCCGAACCCGAACTGGAAGGACAGCTGGTGGCCTTTGGTATTAATGGTAAGCGCTCTGAAATGTTTGCCTCGCATCCCAGTCTGGACAGCCGGATAAATGCATTGCGACAACGCTGATGACCTGATCTGTATCCACTAATGACCCTTTATGCCCGCGTAAGCGGGTGTTTTTTTATCAGTGGCGTGGCTATGATGCCTGTCTCGTTTACAAAGGGTATGAGTGTGCTGAAATTCAGATGTTTGGTCGCCGGGTTGCTTGTTGTTTTATTGTCCGGACTGACAACCGCAAGCAGTGCCGAGCCCTGGCTACAGATTCAGCAACCCCTGTTTCAACTGATTTTCCCACCTGAGCAGGAGGCCGAAGCTCAGCGGGTGGTGACCTTGCTGAATCGATACCTGGCAGAGCATCTGCAGGACCTGCCTATTGAGGGTGACTTTAAACCCGTTCCTATCGTGTTGTTTGCGCAGTCGCATATCAGTAACGGCAATGTCGGTTTGCCGCCATTCCGTTCGCATTGGTACAACAAGCCGATGCCGTTAACCGGTCTGGAATGGTATGACACGTTAGCCGTCCATGAAGGCCGGCACATGGTGCAGTATCAACAGTATTTTGATCATGAAACCGGACAATGGCTGCATTTCTTTTTTGGCGAGTCAGGCATCGCGCTGTTCAGTCGTTGGTTAATCCCGGATTGGTATGCCGAAGGCGATGCTGTCTGGGCGGAAACCGTTTTAACTTCGGCCGGTCGTGGTCGAAACGCAGCCTTCGATCTGTGGTTGCGAACCGATTTGCTCAATAGTTCGCCTTACAGTTATGAGCGGGCAATGCTCGGAACGGGTTTCGATCGCACCCCTTATTTGTCTCCCTATGTGCAGGGTTATTTTTTTACTGATTATCTGCAGTCAGAGTATGACGCCGGTTTAATGGATCGCGTACTCGCCAATACCGGCACGCTGAGCAGTGTGAGTTTTAACGGCGCATTGCAAGATCAGACGGGTCTTAATCTTAATGAGCATTATGCTCAGTGGATCTCGCAGCGTACCCAACAATGGCAACAGCAGTTGGACGCGCTGAATCTGACAGAAATACAGCCGTTGCTGCAGAATTCTTCGGACTCTTGGCGAAGCTGGTACCCGGTGGGTGTTCGTGGCGATGAGATTATCGCGGTTGAAGTGGATGTAACCCAAGGTTCGTTTCTGGTGGCCGTCCGCAACGGTCAATCCCACAGGTTGACCGAACTGTCACCGAAAGTCACGACCAGCTATGTGTCTGGCGCGAAGAGCAAAACGGTGTTTCTGGCGGATGACCGCGTGTGTTGGGTCGTCAGTGTGCGGCATGCTACACGACCCGATTCCGCTAGTGCTAACCTGGAGTGCTGGTCGGAAACCGCAGGTCGGACAGTAGTTCTGTCAGGGCAGAAAATCACGGCAGCCAGCTATGCCGATGGCGAGTTTTTGGTGCATGAATTTCGTTCCGATCGCAGCAGTGCCCTGGTGGTTTACTCTTCGGATGGTCAGCGTTTGTCTGAGCTGGCCTTGCCGCAGCGGGCACTGGTTTATGATATTGCCCCAAGTCGGGGAAGCTGGGTGTTCGTGATGCAACTGGATGACGGACACGGGATCTTTCATGTCAATGGTGCCTTGACGGATCTGACATTGTTGAGGGCCGCAAATCAGGAAAACCTGCGCGCGCCCCTGCTGACCAACAATTGGCTACTGTATTCTTCCGACGCCAGTGGCATTGATCAGTTGCAGGCCATGTCGCGCAACCAGTTTGACTCCTACCAGGTGATGAGCCGTCCATACGGGACATATTTCCCGGTTTACGATGTGGATTCCAATCGTCTGATTGCGGCGGATTACACGGCACAGGGCCAGCAACTGATCGCTGTGGACTTTGACGACGCCATGCAGGTCAGCGATGACTGGCAGGCGCTGGCTGTCGCGAACAACTCGCCAATGACCATTCACGATGGCGCGCAGGTAGAGCAGGCACAGGCTGAAGTGCTGCCTTATCGGCGCTCTGAGAATCTGTGGAACCCGCACAGTTGGTCGCTGAACTACGACAGTGACCGGCTGGTCGGCGAAATACAATCTACCGACGTCTTCGGGCGCTTTAATGTCACCACTCAATTAGGGGTGCAGCAATCACAAGCGGACTGGCTGGGTTCGGTAAACGTAAATTGGCTGACGGATGAGGGGACGCAACTGGGTTATCTCGGTCAGAGAGACTTTCTCAGCTCGGGTGAAGCCTATACCTTGCACGGTCTCTCGCTGGCGGCGCCACAGGTGTCAGAGAACGGCGCCTTGCAACAGCGTGTGCAACCTGAGTTTCGACTGATTCATATCATGCCGGAAGAGCTGGGCAGTCTGACATTGGCAGCTGCCAGTTTGGGGTATGTCTCTTCGCGGGCTCCGGCCTATCAGGATATCAACGTGCCTTGGGGTTTTGCTCAGAATCTAACCGGACAGCTGGCACTGCAGACCGGTGGTGTCGTCTTACTGTCCGACACCAGCGGAGTACAGCGTGGCATCAATCACAAGGCTTCAGTCGAGTGGGGGCTGCAAGCCCAGTACAGGGTTGGCGACATATTCTCGTTGTTGCCAGCGACGGTATTCTTCCCGGACTCGCTGCAAGAGGAACTGACAACTCGAGCACGTCTTACTTACCGGCATAATTTTGGTGCCATTGGGCAGACGTTGACGCCAGCCTTGTATTGGCGCAATACCGAATTAAGTGTTACCGCGGTCGGGCAACAGGATTCCGCGTTGACCAGTGCGGTTGGCGTGACCCTGTCGCCGAACATGAATCTGTTCCGTAATGCCTCCGTGCTGATTTCGCCTTCTGTTTCGGTTTACTATCAATTAGATACACAACAGTGGTCGATCTTTTATCAGCTGGGGATCGCTGGCTGGTAAGTTGAGCGTGATTGAGAAAGTCGAGGCCGTTCGGGTATTCAAAACCCGGTTAAGCAGCTAGACTCAGATGAACAGCCGTGCTCTGCATCCGCCGGTGATCTCCAGCGACGGGGTCCGGTCATTTCTTTTGGGGCACAATTAAACGGAAATCGGACCATGGAGGTGTCACAGACCTTTGAATTCATTGAGAAAGATCAGCGAAAGCCCGGTTAATCTAAGATGAGCTCCACCTTCATGATTTTGCATCTCTCAACTTAGGTTACGATCCGTTAGCATGGCGACAAATGACTATTTAGCGCTTCGGTTAAGACAACAATTCAAATTAGGGGGACCGACCGTCCAATGACTATTGCAGAGCAGATCAACAGTGTTTTAGAAGCCCGACCGTTCGATAATCTGGGACTTTTCCAGCAACCCAAAGGCTGGTTGATTCGGGTGTTTCTGGCCAACGCTGACAGTATTTCGGTTCATTCACTGGATGGCAGCACCGACTACGGTGTTATGAAGCAGGTTGATCCTCTGGGCTTGTTTGAGTTGTCGATAACAACCGCTTCCCGTCCGGTTTACCGTCTGCACGTGACGGAAGGCAGCCAAACCTGGCAGTTGATCGATGCCTTTCAGTTCCAGGAACGGGCATTGACCGATTTCCCGTGCGATTCCGATACTCTCTATAAAACCATGGGGGCGCAAATTTGCAGCGCTGACACGGATGAAGGTGAGGTGAGAGGGGTTCGTTTCGCGGTTTATGCCCCCAATGCCCGCTGCGTCAGTGTTATCGGCAACTTCAATAACTGGGATGGCCGTCGCCACCCGATGCAAAGCAACAGTGACGGTATCTGGCGTTTGTTTGTCCCGGAAGTCAGCGCTGGTGACGCCTATAAGTTTGAGTTGAAAGACGCCAGGGAACACCTGCTGCCGCACAAATCAGACCCGTACAATTTCTATTGCGCTCAACACCCGGATTTCAATTCCATTGTTTTTGACCATAGCCAATATCAGTGGCAGGACGACGCTTGGCGGAATCGCACGCCGGTGCCGCCGACCAAAGCGCCGATGGCTGTGTACGAAATCCACGCAGGTTCCTGGCGGCGCAAAGACGGGCATGTGATGAATTTCCGCGAACTGGCAGACGAACTGGTGCCGTATCTGGTCGATATGAACTTCACTCACGTCGAATTTGTTCCGGTCAGCGAACATCCGTTTGATGGCAGTTGGGGATATCAACCGCTGGGGTTGTTCGCACCAACCAGCCGATTTGGATCGCCCGACGATTTTAAATACCTGGTGGATCGATGCCATCAGGCCAACATTGCCGTGATTGTCGATTGGGTTCCGGCGCATTTTCCATCCGACTCGCATGGGTTGGCTCTGTTCGATGGCACCGCCCTGTATGAATATGAAGATCCGCGACGCGGTTGGCATCCGGACTGGAATTCCTACATCTACGATTTTGGCCGTTTTACCGTGCGGGATTTTCTGATCAGCTCGGCGTTGGTCTGGTTGGATTATTTCCACGTCGACGGCATTCGTGTTGATGCCGTTGCCTCAATGCTGTACCTGGATTATTCCCGGGAGGACGGCGAATGGGTGCCGAATGTCGATGGCGGCAACCACAACTACGAAGCCATTGAATTTGTGAAGCGCTTCAACGAGACCGTTTATGGCAAGTTCCCGAAAGCAATGACCATTGCTGAAGAGTCCACCGCGTTTGACGGAGTGACCCGTCCGGTATTTGCCGGAGGGCTTGGCTTTGGCTTCAAGTGGAATATGGGTTGGATGCACGATTCGTTGGAGTACATGAAGCGGGACCCGATTCATCGCACCTACCACCACAACGAAATGACCTTTTCGATGGTGTATTCGTTTAATGAAAACTTTGTGTTGCCGCTGTCTCACGACGAAGTCGTGCACGGAAAAGGCTCTATTCTGGACCGTATGCCCGGTGACGAATGGCAGAAAACCGCGAACCTTCGCGCCTATTACGGCTTCATGTACGGTCACCCCGGCAAAAAACTGAATTTCATGGGCAACGAAATTGCCCAAGGTATAGAGTGGAACCACCAGACCGAATTGGATTGGTATCTGGTGCAGTTTGACCGGCACAAAGGCATGCAGAACCTGTTCCGGGATTTAAACCGACTGCACCGCGATGAGCCGGCACTGCACGAGCGTGATTGTGATCCTGCCGGTTTCCGGTGGATCAATCACGACGATTCGGCGGCCAATATCTTCAGTTGGGTTCGCTATTCTGACGCCAATGACATCATTGTTGTCGTGGCCAATATGACGCCAAATCCGCATGGCAGCTACCGCATCGGGGTGCCGGGCGCCGGGCGCTATGACGTTATCCTGAATACAGATTCCCATTTTTATGGCGGTAGTAACTACGACGTTGGGGACGCGTTTAACTCGATCAACGAGTCCGCAAATGGCTTACCTTTTGCTTTGGATATTCGCGTGCCGCCGTTGGCTACCCTGTTTTTCAAGCTGAAACCGGTTACCATTGGCTGAATTGAAAGACGGTAACTGTTTAAAGGGTTGAGGTGAAACATGATGACTCGGGTAAGTCCTGCCCTGGGTGTTGAGGTCGGGCGACCATTTCCATTGGGTATTAAGGTGCATAACGGCGGCGTGAATTTCGCCGTTTACAGCCCGGATGCGCATGGCATTGAACTGTGTTTGTTTGATGAGCAGGATAACGAGCTTGGTCGACACCGCTTGCCAGCGCGAACCGGGGATATCTGGCATGGGTTCATCAATGGGTTGACGCCGGGGCAACGCTACGGTTACCGGGTTCATGGCCCATTTGAGCCGTTTCATGGTTTGTGGTTTAACCCTAATAAGGTCATTCTGGATCCTTACGCTCCTGAAATATCCGGCCCGATTGTGCCCAATAAGTTGATGTTTGCGCACGACATTCATGTGGCCGGAGAAATTGTTCCAGATGAACAGGACAACGCCAAACACATCCCGAAAGGACGCATTCCCTACAACCGTTATTTTGAATGGACGTCTGAACGGCCACACATCAGTTGGCGGGAAACAATTATCTATGAGTTGCACCCAAAAGGGTTCAGTCAAACCAACGCTGCACTACCGGAAGACATCCGCGGGACCTATTTGGGTATTGCGCATCCTGAGAGTATTGAGCATCTCAAGCGGTTGGGCATCACCACCGTAGAACTGCTGCCCTGTTTTGCCTTCATGCCGGAACATCGAATTACAGAGTTGGGTTTGACGAACTACTGGGGCTATAACCCAGCCTTATTTTTTGCCCCGGAACCCCGCTACGCCAAAGAAGATGCCGTCGTTGAGTTCAAAACCATGGTAAACGCTCTGCATGAGGCGGGCATCGAAGTTGTCTTGGATGTGGTGTACAACCACACCGCTGAAAGTGGCATGCTGGGTCCGGTTATTGCCAACAAAGGGTTGCACGCGCGTGAGTTCTATCGCTACCTGGATGGTGATTACACCCACTATATCGACAACTCCGGTTGCGGAAACTCGGTGAACAGCCATAACCCCTATGCATTAAAACTGATTCTCGACAGCATGCGACACTGGATGCAGGAATACCGTATAGACGGCTTCCGTTTTGATCTGGCCGCCAGTTTGGGTCGTGAAAAATGGGATTTTTCGCAGGAATCGGCTTTTTTCAAAGCCATTTTGCAGGACCCGTTATTATCCACTGGAAAAATGATCGCCGAACCTTGGGACATTGGTCGCCATGGCTACCAACTGGGGAATTTCCCGGAACAGTGGTATGAATGCAATGACAAGTTCCGCGACACCGTGCGGAAATTCTGGCGTGGCGATGATGGGGTTACGGGCGATTTTGCGACGCGACTCATGGGTTCCAGCGATGTGTTTCATAAGGGCGCAACCTGCTATTCGGCCAGCGTCAATTATGTCTGTTATCACGATGGCTTTACCCTGCATGATCTGGTGTCCTATAACAACCGACACAACGAAGCGAACAAAGAACATAACCTGGATGGGCACGGTAACAACCTCAGCCGAAATTACGGTGTCGAAGGGGAAACCCAGGACAGCAAAATCCTGGAAATCAGGGCTCGGCAGAAACGAAACATTATTACGACGTTAATGATGTCTCAGGGCGCCGTGCATTTCCTCGGCGGGGATGAAATGGGCCGAACGCAGAACGGTAATAACAATGCCTATTGCCAGGACAACGACATCAGCTGGTACCAGTGGCATAAGCGCGATGCCAAGTTGGAAGCGTTCACCGCACAGGTCATTGCGTTGCGTAAAAGCAGTTCGCTGTTCAATGACCTGATCCTGAAAGACCAACAAGGTTACCAGTCACCCTTTTCGTCAGATGAAGTGCATTGGTACCGCGCCGATGGTTACGCCATGGAAATTAAAGACTGGCACAACCCGAAAACCAAAGTGTTCGGCATGTTGTTGTCCAGTGACATTAAAAACCCGGCCGTCAACCTCCATTTGTGCGATGAGTATTACCTCGTGTTGTTCAATGCCAGTGAAGCGGATGTAAACTTTGTGCTGCCTGCCAACCCAATCAGTGGCTGGGTCGTACTCTGTGACACTGCGCGTAACGATGGTCTGTTACCCGAAGAGCCCATGCTGGCCAAAGGCAATTATGATTTATTCGCCCAGTCGGTGGTGGTGTTAGGAAAGGCGCACACCAATTAACGGGAATTACAACAATAATATTGATACAGGTTCGAGAGTACGATGTCCGATCGCCCACACGGTGAAATCCTGCTGACCACGCAGGGAAATATCCTGATCGCCCAGTATATCGGTATGTTTAATCTGGATGGCATGCAGCTGGGTGTGCAGTCCATGCAGACCGCCATAGCACAGTTTGCTGGTGAGCCCTTTGCCATGCTGATTGATGACCTGCAGGTCGAAGGCGGAACGCCAGAAGCTTATGAAGCGCTGGAAGCCTTCAATCAATGGCTCATTTCCCAGAACATGGTGGCCAAAGCCACCGTGATCACGTCGAAAGTCAAACTGAAAATTATTGACTCACTGGTGGCCAGTCGTAAAAAACAAAATCATCAGGCCTTTACAACCATGTCAGACGCCATCAGTTGGTTAACGGAACAACTGAACCAGGCTAAAGGCTAATCACCTCACCCATCTTGCATTGCACCGGTATCCGAACCGGTACAGCGTGATTTGAAGTGGCATTCGGGCTAGAATGCCCGTTCGTTTCCAAATCACAGATTATTGCCTGCTATGTCTATTACTCACGCCATTGTGCATCAACTGTTTCGCAATTCGACCACGGCTGAACTCAACCTTCGCGAAGAAGAGTTAGAACAGAATGAGCAATTGTCGGATTTGATCAATTTCACGAAGACAGCGTTTTACAACCGCAGCAGTAAACAATACGGTCAATTCAGCGAGGAAAGCGGTCATTTCAAAGCATTAACCGGACAATGGCAGCAGAAAAGTGTCGGCTTTGTCACCATGAGTCAGCAGCTGATGAAGCAACTGCAATTGGAGATCGAAGAGAAAGAGCTCGAATTTGAAGGTCATTGGTTGTTTGCCAATGAATCACTGGAAGATGGCGACTACCTGTGGTTTTTTCACCTGAAGCACAAAAACGGGATCGCATTGACGCAAAAAATGGACATTACCGATTCCTCTATTATCGATTTTTCAAAACTGGGTTTCGGTGGCGTGGTGGACTTAACGGCGCTGGCCGGACAGGAGCAGAAATATCTGACCGTGAGTTTTGGCTTTGGTGACCGTCAGCTGCAATCGGCTTTGCTGGAGTTTGTGAATTTTGTCGATACCATCAATACGGCGGTCGATACCGAGCGTTTTATGGAGATCGTGAAAGCTTACAGCGAAACCCTGCCCCCGGAAAAAGGCGGTAACTATCGTCGTAAAGCCATCGAATATTGTGCGGAGCAGGACAAGTTGGGTGAAACCGTGGTGGCCAATGAAATATCGGTTGTCCTTAACGATGAGGTCGCTCCCGGAGTATCACAATCTCTGGTCGCCTATATGGAAAACACGCAACCGGAAGCCAAAAAAGAATTTATACCCGACCGCAAAAGTTTAAAAAAATACTTACGCTATACCGGTAAAAGTAAAGAAGTGTCGATCAGTTTCAGTAACGAAATTCTGGGCAAAAATGTAAACTTTGATCCCAGTACGGAATCTCTCACCATCACTAATTTACCGGCAGCGCTGTTAAAACAGTTAAAAGAAGAATTGGGCATTGCCTGAATCCCTCTTACACAACCTTTGAGAATTCGACCATGACGAACAACGACATACTCCGTCGCTTGCGCTACACCCTGAATATCACCAATCAGCAAATGATGGATCTGTACGCGCTGGGCGGTTTGCCGGTGGATGAAAACAAGGTAATTACCTGGTTGAAACGCGACGATGATGAAGGCTATAAATCGTGCCCGGATAAAGCGTTTGCACATTTTTTGAATGGCTTGATCATTCATAAGCGCGGACCGCAAGAGGGGGGTGTGCCTGAAGCCGAAGACGAGCTGACCAACAATATTGTGCTGCGTAAATTGAAAATTGCCTTCAACCTGCAAGCAGAAGATATTCTCGCCATTCTGGAAGAAGTGGATTTTCGATTGAGTAAATCGGAATTGAGTGCCTTTTTCCGCAAACCAACCCATAAGAATTTTCGTGAGTGTAAGGATCAGGTGTTGCGTAATTTTTTAACCGGACTGCAACATCGGCTGCGTGGCAAAGCGCCGGAATCCGATCCATCCTGAGGTGTCATGATGAGAATTCCGTTTGTCGTCAGTGATGTGTTTACGGATCGGCGGTATGGTGGCAATCCATTGGCCGTGGTGCTCAATGCCCAAGGACTGGCCACCGAACAGATGCAGCAGATCGCCCGTGAGTTCAATTATTCCGAGACCACCTTTGTCTTACCGCCTGAGCGCGGCGGTGATTATCGGGTCCGCATTTTTACCACTACGACGGAGTTTCCGTTTGCCGGTCATCCGAATATCGGGACGGCGGTCGTGTTGGCCGAACAAGGCCTGCTGCCAGACAGTGGTCGCTTTGTTTTCGAAGAGTTAGCGGGTGATGTGCCAGTGACCGTCCAGCGAGCGAATAATGGTTCCTGGCAGGCGGAGCTGCGCGCTCCTGAAACATTGAGCAAGGGCCAGACTTTTTCTGCTGAGTTAATCAGCCAGGTTTTATCGTTGCCCTGTGACGATATCGTTGTGTCGCAACATCAACCGATGACGATCTCCGTTGGACTGCCCTTTATTGCGGTGCAATTGCGCCATGTCGAGGCGCTGCGCAAGGCGAAAGTAAACAGCGTTGCACTGGAGGCGCTGCTGGCGGAAAGTGAGTCACCGTTCCTGCATGTCTATGTCCTTTCCGACGATGAAGTCGACATTCGCTGCCGAATGTTTGCGCCAACCGATGGTGTGCCGGAAGATCCAGCCACAGGCAGCGCGAACTGTGCCCTGGCGGCGCTGCTGGCGGATCTGGATACGCGGGAAAACCATGAGTATCGCTGGACGATAGCGCAGGGTGTGGAAATGGGTCGCCCCAGTGAGCTTCGCGCCCGGGTGATCAAACAACACAATCAGGTTTGTGATGTCTATATTGGTGGCGGTGCGGTGGTTTTCAGCCACGGTGAAATTCACCACGAATAAACTTGGAATGACCTAATTTTTGAAAAGGAAGACGCATGTCGGAAGCATCTCTGTCGACTCTTGATTCTGTGAACGGCCAATCGAGCGGACCGAATCTCGCGCAGCGCGCGCTGGCTTGGTCCATCCGGCTGTTATCCGCGTTGGTATGGACCAGCACCTTGCTGTTCGGTTTGTATATTCTGGCCTTTTACGCGGTACCCTTTTTCCAGCAGGACATGCACAGTTGGAATGCAACGCTAAACAATTTGTACAGTGAAGATACCACGACAGCGACCGCCGGTATCGGTCTGCACTTTATGGCCGGCGGCCTGATTCTGATTTTCGGTTGCGTTCAATTGATGAGTTCAGTGCGCGCCCGGTTTCCTGTCTTGCACCACTGGCTGGGTCGTATTTACGTGACCGCAGCGCTGCTAACTGCCATCGGTGGTCTGGTGTTTGTGGTCAGCAAAGGCACCATAGGAGGCTGGGTCATGGATCTTGGGTTTGGGCTGTACGGTGTTTTAATGATTGTGTGTGCCGTCATGACGATTCGCCTGGCCATGGCAAAACAGTTTGTGGATCATCGCCGTTGGGCTTTACGTTTGTTTGCGCTGGCAGTCGGTTCCTGGCTGTATCGCATGGACTACGGTTTTTGGTATCTGCTGACGGATAACGCCGGTCACAATGAAACCTTTACCGGCCCGTTCGATTACGTGATGGACTTCTTTTTCTTTATCCCGAATCTGCTGGTGGTTGAAATTATTCTGAGGGCACCGGTCGCCACGTGGCGCCCCGTCATGCTCTGGTGTTTCAGTGGCGTGTTGGTCGTGGCTTCCGGTTTTGTGATTTTGGGAACCTACGCGTTCACCACGCTCTATTGGGGTCCGGCGATCCTGGGGATTTTCTGATCGGTTTAGGTTTGCAAGCCGAAGCCTGACCTGCTTTAAAAGTCTTTGACTTTGCCGCGCAATGCTTTGGTTTTACCGTGTTTGGTTTTCTTATCCACTCGCTTGCGTTGTGAGCTTCGCGTTGGTTTGGTATCTCGGCGGGCTTTCTGGGTTTTGGTCGCATCCAGAATCAACGCCTTGAGACGCTCAAATGCATCTGTTCGATTCTTTTCTTGTGTTCTGAAGGTCTGCGCCTTAATTACGATCACCCCATCTTTACTGATTCGGCTGTCGCTCAACGCCAGTAAGCGCTCCTTGTAGAACTGCGGCAACGATGATGCGCGAACATCAAAGCGCAGGTGAATAGCACTGGAGACCTTGTTAACGTTTTGACCACCCGCACCCTGCGCACGGATCGCGGAAATCTCCAACTCTTCGTCGGGAATAAAAACGGCGTTTGACAGTTGCAGCATGAAGACTCCTTAATCTGAGCCAACCAGTATACCGAAACTGAAAAGAAGATGCCGTGAGAGGGTTCAGACATCTGTGTGAGAAAGTGATTTTGAATGACAATTCGAATGGTAATTGCTTAAGCTTATTTCGCGTGGAAGTTTTTATTTCGAGACTACATGCAACCTGGTTTAACCGTCAGTGCCTTGTTGCAAAGAACCAATCTGGTCCGACGACTATGGTTCGCTTCTTCACCTACGCTTATCTTCGTGGTTTTTTCTTTCCAAGGGGAGATCCCCTTGCACCCCCTTTGTCGCTCGCTTTGGTTTTCTGCCCTGCCTGACACGTACTTCGAACGGTCGCTTGAGCATGCATCCCTGCATGCGCGGCGCTTACAAGGGCATCCATGCCCTTGAATCCGTTGCGACGTGTCCGTTATGTCAGCCAAAGCAAATGCGACGGTTGGGTTATTTACACCAGCGCGGGCTAAATAGAATTTGCTGGTTTGCATAAGTTTTCGAGAAGCTGACGCATACTGTTTCATCGCTTTCCAAACGCCGGAGTGAGACAATTTCGGTCACCCCGGTTGTTCAAGCAGAGATGCTTGAACAAGTAAGCCGACTATAAATGGCTGTCGTAAACGATCTGTCGAAGACGAAGTGACAACGTAAAAGATCTCCTGAAACCGCGTTGCGGAAATTAAATAGAATGTCTCGAATTCACGCTAATTTCCCTTCAGAAAAGTGCCATTCGGCTCAGTGCATTGTCTTATGATTTTGGTTAAGGTGATCGACGACCGCACCGGGGACGGTGCTCACGCCAGCGCTATTAAGGACTAAAACATGAACAGACTATTATCGTTAGTCGCCGCGGCCGCGTTGGTCGGGTGCAATGAAGTACCGACATCGGATTCGGACGATGTCAAAACCAGTGGTATTGAGGCGGATTTTTCCGTGTCGAACTCGGGTGATATTTATACCGTGCGCGCGGAACTGATTTTTGGTGACGATGAAGAACCGACCTATTTACTGACGTCCGGTGGGGATGAACTCAAGGCGACCTTAGCGGGTCAGACGAAAACGTTGCGTCGCAGTGGGCATGGTCACGAGGCCCAGTTTTCGGCCACAGACGGCACGTTGGTGATCGATTTTAACCGCACCGAATTTTTGTCAGCGCTGGGTTCCTCTATTCAACTGAGTGCAACCGGCAGTTTTTCTTCACCCACAGAAGGGCAAACGTTTAATTACAGCGAAGACGGCGTTGAGTTGCGTTTTCCGGCGTCGGTCGCGGAAGATTATAAAAGCCTGAACTGGACAGTTAGCTGTACTGCAAGCGGTGACACGGAGACTCGGCAGGGAAGTACTTCACAAGGTTTGCAAGACGGATCAGCTTATTTACGGTTTTCCACCATTTTCAGCGATGGTCCACAATTATTGGATTACCCCAGTCAGGGTTGTGATGTGGCGTTCACGCTGGATAAAGACGTTACCGGTTCGGTCAGTGCAGAATTTAAAACCGGGCAGTTCAGCGGCCGTTTACGCAGTCACGTATCAATCGTGGTTTTGCCGTAAAAAAAAGGGGGCTCAAAGAGCCCCAAAAGGTCGAGGAGTACTAGAACCTCAAGCGAGGGTCTAATGCCAGCTGTGGGTCCTCCGCTGGCCCGAGGACAACATTTGGGAATCAAATGCTAAATTGAAAGCAGCCAGTCTTGTCTTGGTTTCTGTTCACGTTGGTACGCTTCGTCGAACAGCGATGCCTGTTTTTGATTCATCGGTGTCCATTTCGCATCTGGCCAGCTGTGTTGAATATCGGTTAATTCAGGTACCCAGGTTTCTTCCGTCGCTTCATTGACAGCACCCCAGGCCAAAATGGTTTTCGCGGCACGTGGGCTGGCAATAACACCCAACGATGCCCGGTAACCCGGATGCTCGCTGACGTATTTGAAAACCTGATTAATTGACTGTGGCATTGCGTGGCTCCTTGCTGATTTCTTGTTGGCGGTGAATATAGGGGGTCTTTGACCGTGACCAAAGCAGTATCCGAAAAGTAGCCATTTACGATACGAACAGTGGCACCATACTCACCAAGACTGTCTTTTTGATAAGTATTATCGGCAGCAACCTGAGCAAAGAATACCGAAGGAAACTGAATTGAAGCTGAAACTCGGTCCATAAAACTCTGCCCGCCATAGCGGGCAGAGGCTTTGGTGGGTCAGGAGCGGTCCAAAGACTCAGCAATGTGCTGATATTCTTCGAGAACATCAGCATTGGCCAGCGCCGTCACATTTTTGGGGCTCTCGCCGCGCAGTATTTCTGTGACCGCCAGTTCCACTTTTTTCCCGGAACGGGTATAGGGAATGGCCGATACTGCCATGATATGTGCCGGTACATGGCGGGGCGTGGTATTCGTACGGATCTGTTTACGCAGCTGAGCCTTCAAGTCCTCGCCGAGAATGACCCCTTCTTGCAATACCACGAACAGGATGACTTCCATATCATCTTCTACCGGTCGACCGACGACGAGAGAGTCAGTCACGGCGTCAATCAGCTCCACCTGCCGGTAAATTTCTGCGGTGCCAATGCGTACCCCACCGGGATTCAGAGTAGTGTCGCTGCGCCCCAGTATGACAACTTGGCCCTGTGCATCGATGGCACAGAAGTCACCATGCGCCCAAACACCGGGAAAACGCTCGAAATAGGCGGCTTTATAGCGGGCTTGATCCGGATCCTGCCAGAATCCGATAGGCATGCATGGCGCGGGCTGGGTGCAAACAAGCTCGCCCCGCTGGTCAATAACTCTGTGTCCATCGTCATCCCAGGACTCTACAGCCATACCCAGATTAGCCGCCTGAATTTTTCCGGTAACGACCGGTGACCAGGGGTTGCCTCCCACAAAACAACTGACAATGTCGGTGCCGCCGGAAATGGAATGCAGCATCATGTCCTTTTTGATGTTTTGGTAGACCCATGCAAAGTCTTCAGGCGCGAGTGGTGAGCCAGTGGAAAAGACAACACGCAACGCGCTGAGATCGTATTGCGCTGGATTCACCGCCATTTTACGGCAGGCCGACAGGTATTTTGCGCTGGTGCCAAAGTGCGTGAAACGGTACTTCTCGGCGAGTTCCCAAAGCGAATCCGTTACTGGGTGCATGGGGTTACCGTCGTAGAGGACCAACGTGGCACCGGTAACCAGGCCCGAGGCCAGCCAGTTCCACATCATCCATCCGGTTGTTGTGAAATAGAAAAAAACCGATTGCTCGGATATATCACCGTGTAAACGCAGTTCTTTCATGTGCTGCAGTAGTGTTCCTCCGGCGCCGTGCATAATGCATTTTGGTTTGCCGGTGGTACCGGAGGAAAACAGAATATATAGCGGGTGATTAAACGGAAAACGGACACACTCAGGTGCCGGGCGATCTTGAGTGACGATATCCGCCAAATTTACCGCATCAGGTATATCATCCAGATTGGTGAGGATCGAGACCGAAATGAGGTGGCGCACCGAGGTGATCTTTTCTCGCAAAGCGTTCACGACATCTCGTCTGTCAAAGTCTTTGCCGCCGTATCGGTAGCCGTTGCCTGCGATTAACACCGTTGGTTCGATCTGGCCAAAGCGGTCATAGGCGCCTTCAAAACCAAAGTCTGGCGAAGCCGATGACCAGGTCGCACCGAGGTAAGTTGTCGCCAGCATCCCGATGATTGCTTCCGGGGTATTACCCAGGTAGGCGCAGACTCGATCGCCCGCTCGGATACCGCATTCCTGTTGCAGATACGCGGCCAACTGCATGACTTGCAGGCGCAATTGCGCATAACTGAGCGTGCTGTCCGGTCGGGATTCGCTGACATTAATTAAGGCGATTTGTTCCGCTTGACCAACAGCCAGCAGGTTTTCGGCAAAGTTCAGTGTGGCCTTGGGGAACCATTGCGCACCGGGCATAGTGCGTTGACCAAGAACGATGTCTCCCGGTTCACCGATCACGCCAGCGGTGTCCCAGAGCGTTCGCCAGAAAGTGTCCAGGTGGTCGATGCTCGCCTGATGCAAACTCGCATAGTTTGGGAAGTCCTGCCCGACTCGTTGACCAAATTCAGTCGCAAAAGCGGTCAGTTGGCATTGCGCAAGCGCAGTGGGGGAGGGCTGAAAAAGCACATCCGTCATAGTTTTCTCTCACGGTATTTTTGTTATTTGCCGGTAAGGGTAAACGCAGCGGGCGTAAAGGCAAAGGCAAGTGAACTCGTCAATTTGTCTGGCAGAGGTAACAGCTGTCAGAAATTTGATACGAATGCCCGGTCAGCCTGTTATTGCTGTATCGGAATATTCAGCGTGCAGCGAAGTCCGCCAAACTCAGACGGACCCAGATCCAGTTGGCCGTTCAGCCAGCGTTCCACATAGTGTTGAATGACGTTTAAGCCAGAACCCAGCAACTCGTTTGGTTTTGACGTGACGAATAATTTCAGAACGTCTTCGAACTGATCCTCTTCCAGCCCCGGGCCGGTATCTTCTACCTGCACAGTTAACCAGGGACCTTTGCGGGCTAATGACACGATCGTACGGCCAGATTGACAGTGTTCGAGGCCATGATTCAGCGAATTGGCGATCAACTCTTTCACTAACTGCGTCAGCAGGATCAGCGGCAGGGAAACCTCCTCGGTCGGGTCATCGGTACGGACTTCGAGATGATGCGGTGTATTGCGGAACAGGGAATTGAACTGATTAAACCAATACTCCTGAATCACTGCGGCCGGTAAGGTTTGGACATCGTTGTCGGTCGCGTCATGCACTTTCTGATCAAAGTGCCGGAAAATCCGCGACAGTCGATCCGCGGATTTTTTTGCAGACTCCAGTAATGCCTGATCCGCCTGGCCGAATTGTTCAGGTGTCAGCAGATTAATAAAGTTCAGCAAATTGCCCACAGCGCGGGTGCTCATGGGGACCAGACCTGAAAGCCGTTCAGCCAGGACAACCAGTTTCCGGTTGCCTTCAATCTGCGCTTCCAGCCGATGTACCTTGTCCAGCGCGTTCATGGTCAGATCTTCGTTGGATGCTAATGAATCCAGCGCCGCCAGCAGAGTATCTTCCATTTTGCTGCGCACAATCAGTTGGCCCAGTACGTTGGAAAACACCTTGACCGCTTCAAATTGTTCGGTGGTGAGAGGTTGTTGGTTAACCAGATTGTCGATGAAGATCCACCCAAAGAGCTCTTCACCGGAAAAAATAGCTGCCTGTATCAGCCAACCATTGCCGACCGATCGGCCTTCATCGAGCAGATCGATGTTTTCGACAAGCCTTACCCGGCCTTCGCGCTTATGCAGTATATGTCGGTCATTTAAGGGCAGTCGCAGGTCATGTTCGTCGCGTAAGTTGCCATGAACGTCCGTGCCCCAGGTGCCTTGTATTTCCTGGGTGCCTGGTTTGAACAGCAAAATACCAGCACGGTCGAACTTAAACAGGTTTAATGAGGTCAATACCGCCCGGCGAATGAGATCATCCAGGTTTTTTGCCGCTGCCAGTTCTTCAAACGCGTCATCCAGTAATTGCAAATAAGACATAAACCTTTTTGCCTGCCGGCCGATGATAGGGGTGAAAGGTTAAGTCTAGCAGGGAATTGTGAAAGTATGAGTTTGCGAAGGTCGCAGAAGCTAACTAACCTGTTTAAGCCGTAGTGAGGAAGAGGGTAGACAATGTCGACAAATGAAATGTGGGTTGTGGTGCAGCTGAATGAAGAACCCTTGGCGTTTCCGGCAACCTTGATCAAGGAAGTTGTCCCCTGGCAACCGTTAAACCCGGTCCCCAGTCAGGCTACCGGTGTGATGGGGCTGATTAGCCTGCGCGGTGAAACCCTGGCGGTCATGGATGTGCTGCAAATGAATGGTCTGGGTTATGTCGAAAATCCAAGCTTTATGGTGGTATTGGACTTCCCGGAAAGCCGGGTCGGCTTGGCCGTCGATAAGGTCGAGGGTGTGCAGTATTTCAACGCCGACCAGATGGATACCAACATGGCCGGCGGTTATATTCAGGGCACGATTACGCGGGATGATCGCCTGTATCAGTTGATTAATCCCACGGCGTTAGAGCAACTGATGGCTCAGTTTACGGACGTTTCCGCTCTGGGCTCGATGGATTGATGATCGTACCAGGCTGTTTCCAGTAAATTCCATAAGGCCAGCCGGTCCGCTTCCCGTTCGCGTGTCCAGAAAAAGGGATGGGTCTTGCGGGACTTTCGGTCGAACCAGAAATTTCCGCTTTTTAACTTAATGCCTTGTTCCAAACACCACAGAATCGTGTCCGCGCCCTGTTCCGGGGTGCGCAGTCGTGCCCCCAGTTTGTTCGTAAAGCCTGGTAGCGCTTCGGCTAAGGCAGCCGTCCCCACCCAACCGGGATGTGAGCAGGAAAAGACGTAGCCTTTGATACGTTGCGCCAACAATTGATTCAAAATCACTTGAGCCCGTTTTGCATTGGCGTAGCTTTTAACTTTGTCGTACGGCTTTTGTTGCCAGCTCAGATCCGATAAATCCAGTTTTTGCAGATACATTCCGCCGCTCGATACCCAATGAATGGGGCTTCTTGGCTTGATACGGCGTTCATCGATAAGTCGGCGCATCAAGAAATAGTGGCCCACCACCTGTGAGGCAAAAATTGTATCGTACTGGCCGTCTATGATGGTGAGCTGGTCCGGCATGCCACCGGCGTTTAACACCACACCATCAAAATAGCCAAAACTGGCCGTTAACACCTGGTCAAAGTCGGCGAGGTCTAATGACACAAAATGTACGCCTTCCACGTCAGCGAAAGCCGCGTTGAAATCTTTATCGGTGCGGGCGGTTACGGTGACACGTGCCCCCATCTCCAGTAAGCCGCGGGTTACCGCTTCGCCGATACCCCGTGTTCCGCCCGTCACCAGGAAGTGCTTGCCGGCCACCGCGGTCGGGTTCAACGCGGAAAAATGCCTTGCGTGGCGCTTAAACCCGGTTTGGTCAAAGGAGTAAACAATGCTGTAATCTTTTAACTTGTCGAACATGGGAAAGACCCGCTGAACATTTGCAAGCTATACGCACGGTGACCGATTCTGGTTCATTAAACCAGCATTAAGGACCGCGTTGCGGACTGCATTTTCTTTGCACATTTGCATGCTAGTGTTTGTTATAGATCAGGCTCAGCTCGAATAACGCTGAGCTGTCACTGTTATATTGATGAAAGAGTGAAAAATTGCCTATGTTCGTGTCGATCCGGACGAAACTGTTTATTGTAATCGTATTGGCCAATGCGTTGATGGTCAGTGTCTTGTTGGCGTTGAATGCTGCAACGTTTAAACGCAGCTTCAGTGACTATGTGGCCAGCCAGGAATCCCGCCGGATGCAGCCGCTGCTGTTGAATATCGCCGATGAGTACGCACGCCAGGGTAATTGGCGTTGGTTGCGCTGGGATAATCCGGGCTGGATCAATGTCGTACAGAGCTCTTTTTCGGCGCGCGACTTACGATCGATGGATCGGGGTCAACCCGGTCCAAGGCCGGGCGACATGCCGATGAATAACCGTAATTTCCTTGAACGACTGATTATCCGCGATACTCGGACAGGTCAGGTACTACTGGGTCGAAAAAAGGCGCCGGACCAAATGGTTTGGTTGCCAATCGTATCCGCCGATGACGTTGTTGTGGCGGAACTGGGGTTTGAGACCCGCACGCGCCTGGATGCTGAGTTTGATCAGGTGTTTGCGGAAAAACGGCAACGGGATCTGATTTACATCGGCGCGCTGGGGTTGTTGATTGCCGGTGCGTTGGCCATACCGTTTTCCGGTTGGCTGGTCAGACCGGTTCGTAAAATTACCCGAGCGGTTCGGACCATGACCAACGGGGACCTGGATGTCTCGGTGAGCGTAGCGGGTAACGACGAACTCGGCCAGTTGGCTGCCGACGTAAACCGACTGTCTCAGACGTTGCGGAAAAACCATGAGGATCGTCAGCAGTGGGTAAGTGACATTGCCCATGAACTGCGCACGCCGGTGGCGATTTTTCAGGCCGACATCGAAGCCGCCCAAGATGGCGTTCGCAAAGTCGATGCAGCGTGGCTTGAGTCAATGCACAATCAGGTGGTGCGGCTGACGCGGTTGGTCAACGATTTACATCAGTTGTCCCAATCGGATGCAGGCACGCTGTCTTATCGATTTGCGCCAATTGACTTGGGCGCGTTGGTCGACAGCGCGGTTGAGCAATTCCGTAAATCCTGCGAACAATGCCACGTCGATGTCCATTGGCAAACGCCGCCCAAACCCATCTGGGTGCGCGGTGACGATAACCGTCTCAACCAGTTGTTGACCAATCTGGGTCAGAATACCTTGCGTTATACCGATGGTTCCGACGCACGCCATGGCCACCTGAAAGTCACCGTTACCGAACGAGCGGGATGGGTCGACATCGGTTGGAGCGATTCAGCGCCGGGCGTTGGTGAGCAGGATCTGTCTAAATTGTTTGATCGGTTGTATCGCGTGGATGAATCCCGTTCACGCGACAGTGGTGGCAGTGGCTTGGGATTGGCCATCGTGAAAAGCATCGTGACCGCGCACGACGGCACGGTTGTTGCCAAACACAGCGAGTTGGGTGGCCTAACCGTAACAGTTTCGCTGCCCACTCAGAAAGCAAAGGGTATTTAAGATGAGCCATATTTTAATTGTGGAAGATGAGAGCCATTTAGCCGGGTTGGAGCGAGACTATTTGCTCAATGCCGGATTCGAGGTCACGGTCATTCATCGTGGCGACGAAGCGTTGGTCTGGTTACAGGACAATACGCCAACATTGGTCGTGCTCGACCTGATGCTGCCCGGTGCCGACGGCTTGGATATCTGCCGGGCGATTCGCCGTAGCGGTGATGTTCCAATCATCATGACCACAGCTAAAGTTGAAGAAGTTGATCGCTTGATCGGTCTGGAATTGGGCGCCGATGACTACATGTGTAAACCCTTCAGTCTGCGTGAATTGGTTGCCCGGGTAAAAGCGGTATTGCGCCGCTTTGAGGCGTTGCAGAAGCCGCAAACCACCGATTCGGGGGCGCTGACCCTGCAAGCAGAAAGTGCCACCGTACGCTTTGGTGAACAGCAGGTGGAGTTGACGATGGTGGAAGTGAACCTGCTCAATCTGCTGATGACGCATCCTCGTCAGATATTTTCGCGGGATCAGATTATTGACCGTATTTATGATGACCGGCGGGTTGTGTCAGACCGGACCATCGACAGTCACATTAAAAAACTGCGGAAAAAATTGCTCAATCTGAATGCGGAGCATGACTACATTCATTCCGTCTATGGTGCCGGCTATCGTTTTCAACCGGTGCTTGAATAATTCGGGCGATCAGGCAAACAACGACGGGCTTATGTAGTGTTTAACATCGATACCGCCGGTGCCATTGGGCACTTCCGAGGCGATTTCGATGGCGCTGTTTTCCGGTTTGGCCAGGTCAACAAGTGTCGGTCTGGGCAACTTCTGCCCTTGCGGCGTGGTGACCACCAGAACCAGCGGCCGGGCGTTGTCGGCTTCATTGGCTTTGATAACCACTGCAAGTTGGCCCATTTTTAACTCCACCAGACACCCGGCGGAATAGAAGCCAATGCATCGAACAAATTCGAGGGCCAATTCGCGATCAAACTGTGTACCTGCATTGTCCATGATGATTTTTAACGCCAGATAAGACGTTTTGGGCTTGCCATAGCAACGCTCACTGGTCATGGCATCGTAGGCGTCGACGATGGCGACGATCTTGGCGTAATAGGAAATGTAGCCCGCGGAAAGGCAGCGTGGATAGCCCTGACCATCAATCCGCTCATGATGACTGTGTGCCACGTCAACCGCATGACGCTGATCACCGCTGGTCGACATTAAGATGTTTCGACCATAGGTGGTGTGTTCGGCCATGATAAAGGCTTCTTCTTTGGTGAATCGGCCCGGTTTGTTCAGAATTTCCAATGGAATTTTGCTCTTGCCGACGTCATGCAACAACCCGCAGAGCGCGATGATCTTAATTTCAAATTCCAGTAATCCGAGATGTCGGGCAAAGGTGGCACACAGAATACAAACGTTCATGCTGTGCTCTGCGGTGTAGGCGTCCTTGTTTTTAATCATCGCCAAAAAGCGCAAGGCGTCTTTGTTGCTGAGCACGCTTTCCACGATGGTCGCGACCTGACCGCGGCATTCTTCCATGTCCAGCGCACGCCCAACTCTGAGTCCATCCATGATCGCGACAGCCATACTGCGTGCCGAATCGAAGGTCATCATGGATGATTTCACCGCTTGTTCAAAGCTGACCTGATTGATGTAGGTGATTTTCTTTTTTGTCGCCGGTCCACGCATGCTCTCTGGCAATGTCGCGGCATGAGCGCCGTATTTATTCTTCTTTGATCCGCTGTCACTTGCTGCTGCGGCGTGGTGTTCTCGCAAGCGCTCGACATGTTCAATGCGCGCCTGAATCACCACCTGTCTGCATTGACGCTGTAACTCCAGAATGTCTTGTTGCGACTCGATGATGAAGCCTTGCAAGAGGAAATTGGTTTCTTCCCATGGGCGATCCAGTGCGACCACATGCATGCCAATTTCCAGTTTTCCGACGGGTATCGTCACATCT